>JBEIHO010000011.1:0-65699 GCA_040381215.1 Alphaproteobacteria bacterium
ATGCGGCAGCGACAGCTGCCGCAGACGGAGGAGTTCGGTGGGGGTATGTGCCCTGCAGAGACAAACTCCCTCCCCCGCGCGTGCCGCGCGGGTACTCCCTCGCACGCAAGGGAGAGAGATCTGCTTCTGGTAGCAGGATATTGGAAAGCGCCGCCCTGAAACAAGAAAAAGCCCGGGCGCGATGTTGCGCGCCCGGGCCCTCGTCAGGAGAAGTGACGTATCAGAGAGGGAGCAGCGGGTTTTCCTCGCGCAGCCAGCGCGGGCCCTCGTTGCGGCGCTGCTGCAGCGTGCCATCGCCAAAGCCATAACGCAGACCGATGGACCACGTATCGAACTCTGTGCCACTGCCGATATCGGTGTAGGCATAACCACCGAACACGCTGTAAGCCGTGCCGGCGAAACGATACTCTGCATCGAGCCCATAGGCCGTGATCTCAGTGGACGAATCCGTGGAGTCGAGGTGATTGATGCTGCCGGTGACAGAAAGATCCGGGTTCGCAAACCAGGTCGCGGCCGCACTCATGCGCCAGGCATCCTCGTTGGCCCCAAACGACTCTGACGTCACCAAGCCAAGACCAGCTTCAAGCACGAAAGCGCCCGCGGTGTACTGGGCTTCCGTGCCCAGGGTCCACAACGAGGCGCCATACAGGCTCTGGTAATCCAGCAGCGCACCAACCGCCCAATCACCACCGTCATGGAACACGTGCGCCGACAGGCCCGACGTGCTGGTCGCGGTGCCTTCGCCTTCGAGCCGGATGACTTTGCCGTCGAACTGGACGAGCCAGTTGCCCGCAAGCGGAGTAACGACAGAACCACCGGCACCCAAACCGGTCAACTCGGTCGAGCCTGAATCGAGGAATGCCAGGTTGACATCCACGAAACCCGGCGTTCCGGCGGTGGCGATGGCCGGCACAAGCAACGCAAGCGCCGCAGCGGAAGCAATTTGATAACGCATTTACTCAACTCCTCTGCATGATAATCGTGACGAAACCTTCGCGGCCGTGCGCTAGTCCAGCAGTCGGATGGCGCGCCGATCCTGCCTCAACCACCTTGGGCCCTCATCGCGCCTGGCCTGCAGCGATCCGTCCCCGAACCCGTAGCGAAGGCCGAGTGCCCAGCTATCGGCGTCATATGCGATCAGATAATCAACGTCCGCGCGCTCGTAGGCGACGAACAGGCTGAACGGGGACTGGTCGATACGATATTCGGCCTCGACACCATAGGTCTGCGAGCCGGCGTCGAATGTGACGTCGTATGACTCCGTGCCGATCGTGCCCGCGATGGAGAGGTCGGGCGTCACGTACCAGGTAACACTCGCGTCCGCATTCCAGACATCGATATTGATGCTAAACTGCTCCAGGTTTCCCGCCGAAACCCCGCCCTCGATCACGAAGGCACCCAGCGTGGCCTGCGCTTCCATCCCGAGCGTCCACTGGGTTAGGCCGTAGATGCTCCAGTAATCGACAACACCACCGATGGCCCAGTTGCCGCCATCATGAAACACGTGCCCTGCAAAGTTGTTCGAGGTTGCGAAGTCATAACGAACGAAGCTGCCGTCGAACTGTGCGCCCCAGGGGCCAGACAGGTTGACGGCCAACGAGCCACCAGCCGACACGGTGTCATAATCCACGTCCAAGCCAGGAGCCGTGAGTTCGAGCGTTCCGACACTGAGATCGACATATCCCGGCGTGCCGGCCCCGGCGGGCAGCGCGAATGCGAGGGCAGCAGCAGAAATGAGGAACTGACGCTTCATGACCAAGGGTTCTCTCTTGCAAACGAATCAACGAGGAACATGCTAGGCGAACCAGCCGGCTGAAGGAGTGATTACACGCTGTTCATCTGCGTGGCTGTGACGGCACTCACACGTATATCCAACCCGAAATTCCGAGGCTTTCAACTCAGGGCAGCCCTGCACGCGAGGCGTGATCGATAAATTGACTGTGTCCGAATCAATGCGCCCCGTCGCTGCGCTGGCGTGGGCGGAGCCAACACCCCTTCCGGCACAACGTGAATGGCCCGCGCGTGCTGCGGGATGAGGCAACCCTCGCAAACACCCTGACGCGCTTGCCTTCGCGGCGCGGCTCGGGCACATGGGACGGCATGAGCAACAATCCCGAATTCGATTTCATCATTGTCGGCGCGGGCAGCGCCGGCTGCGTGCTGGCCAATCGCCTGACGGCGGACGGGAAGAGTACCGTGCTGCTGCTGGAGGCCGGGGGCGACGACAGGCCCCTGAAGGAGCCCTCGCAGTTCATGTCGAACATGATGATCCACATTCCCGTCGGCTATGCGCAGACGCTGAAGGATCCGAAAGTCAACTGGCTGTTCCCGACCGAGCCGGATCCGGGCTCGGCCGGCCGCGTGCACCTGTGGCCGCGCGGCAAGGTGCTGGGCGGGTCGTCGTCGATCAACGGGCTGCTCTATATTCGCGGCCAACAGTCCGACTATGACGGCTGGCGGCAACTGGGGTGCGAGGGGTGGAGTTGGGAGGACGTGTTCCCCTATTTCCGCCGCTCGCAGCATCAAGAGCGCGGCGCGGATCGCTGGCATGCGACGGGCGGGCCGCTGAATGTCTCTGACGTCACCGAGCGCCACCCCGTGTCGGATGCGGTGATCGAGGCCTGCGCGGAAGCCGGCATTCCCCGCAACCCGGACGTCAATGCCGAGAGCCAGGAGGGCGCAGGCTATTACCAGCTCACGGTGAAGAACGGGCTTCGGCAATCGGCGGCGGTTGCCTATCTGCATCCGGCGATGGGCCGGGCCAACCTGAAGGTCGAGACGCGTGCCCTGGCGCAGCGCGTGACCTTCGAGGGTCGCAGGGCCACGGGCGTGGTCTATGCGCAGGCCGGCCGAACGGTCACGGCGCGGGCCCGGCGCGAGGTCATCCTCGCTGGTGGGGCGATCAACTCGCCGCAATTGCTGCAGCTCTCGGGCATCGGTGCGGGTGGCCTGCTGCAGTCGCATGGCATTGACGTCGTGCACGACCTGCCGGGCGTGGGCGAGAACCTGCAGGACCATTATGTGGTCGGCGCCACGTTCCGGCTGAAGCCGGGAACGATCTCGATCAACGAGACGAGCCGCGGCCTGCCCTTCGTGCGCGAGGCGTTCAAGTACCTGTTCCAGCGCAAGGGGCTGCTGACGCTGTCGGCCGCACATATCGCGGCGTTCGTGAAATCGCGCCCGGACCTCGTCTCGCCCGATATCCAGTACCACATCCTGCCGGCGACCGTCGACACGGGGAAGCTCGCTGCGGAGGGCTCGATGGAACTCGAGGCCGCGCCGGGCCTCACGATTGCGCCCTGCCAGGTTCGTCCCGAAAGCCGCGGCTGGATCCGCATCAAGTCAGCCGATCCGTCGGTCTATCCGGCCATCCAGCCCAACTACCTGAGTGATCCGCTGGACCAGGAAGTCATCGTCGCGGGGCTGAAGTGGGCGCGCAAGATTGCGAACCAGAAGGCGCTTGCACCCTATGTGCAGTCCGAGCTTGCGCCCGGGGACAGCGTGAAGACGGACGCCGAATTCCTGGACTTCGCGCGCAATGCGGGCGCCACGATCTATCATCCCGTGGGCACCTGCCAGATGGGCCATGGTCCGCGCGCGGTCGTGGATCCGCAGTTGCGCGTTCACGGCATCGAGGGCTTGCGTGTGGTGGACGCATCGATCATGCCACGGCTTGTTTCGGGCAACACGAACGCCCCGACGATCATGATCGCGGAGAAAGCCTGCGACATGATCCTGGGGCGGGCGGCGGCCTAGAGCCACAAGACGCGGATGGTCCGCCTTCGCGGACCATGAGGTGAGTCAGAGCCCTCCAATGAATTCGCGCTTGCCGACATCGACGCCGTTGTGGCGCAGGATGTTGTAGGCGGTCGTCATGTGGAAGAAGAAGTTCGGTGTGGCGAAGTTGTGCAGGTAAGTAGCGCCCGTCCAGGTGAACTTCTGTCCGGCCAGCGTCAGCGTGACGTCGCGTTCGGCTGCACCGTCGAACTTCTCGCGCGGCAATGAACGAATGAAATCCAGCGTCTTGCCGATGCGCTGCTGCAACTCGTCGAAGCTTGCCTCGGTGTCGGCGAAGGCGGGGATGTCGACGCCGGCGAGACGGGCAGATGCACCCTTGGCATGGTCGGTCGCGATCTGGACCTGGCGGGCCAGCGGGAACATGTCCGGGGCAATGCGGGCCGTCACGAAGACCTGCGGGTCGATCTTGCGGGCGGTGGCACTGGCTTCAGCCTTCTTCAGGATGGTCGACAGGCTGGTGAGGTACTGGACGAAGACGCCGACGCTGGCGCCATGGAGGTTCGAAGACATGGATGTTCACTCCGGTTTGGCCTGATGGATCCTCCTAGCATGAAAGCCGATGGCAGGGGCATGGCCCAAACGGTGAAATCGTGCGATGAGGCATCCGGAACCTGAGAGATCGCTGCATCATGCTCCCTGCCCTGGTTATCGCCGCCGCCGTCGTCGCGCTTGTCCTGGCCATACGGTCCCGGGGGCGGCGCGAGATCGTCTATGCCGTCTCGGATGAATTTCCCCAGTGGTTCGTGGCCGTTCGCTTCCGCGAAGGCGAGACGCGCCGCAGCGTTGCCCTGCCCATCGGCGTCAAGCTGAAATGGGGCTCCAGCGCGAACTTCACCTTCGTGGGGACGGGTGCAGCCTATTGGGACCGGTTTCTCCTGCTTGCGGGGGCACCGCGCGACTCGCGCCTGCCCGTCTTCCTCGACCCGCACGTGGAGGATGCGTATGTGGCGCGCGTCCGCCTGGGACGCCCGCCGGTCATGCTGCTGGGGCTCCTGCGCCTGCTGCATGACATCGGGCTGCGGCGGATGCCCGGGGGAGAGGTCGAGACCGACCTGTCGCATACGGGTGCGCGCCCCGATGCGATGCCGACGCGTGAGAGCGTGGCGGCCCTCTTATCGTGTCCCCCCGATTATCGCCCAGCGATGGTGAATTTCTTTCGCTACCGGGAGCAGGCTCAGTATCCGGCAGACCAGGGACCGCCGGTATCGGGGCGGCGGGCCTATGCCCGCTACGGGATGGTGGCGCTGGAGACGGTCTATCGCACGGGTGGGCGCCTCGTCTTCTTCGGCAGGGTCGAGGAAACGGTTGTCGAGGCGAAGTCCGGCCCCATGACGGGGGCATGGGATGATATCGGCGTCATGCAATACACGGAACCCAAGGCGATCCTGACAATGGAGCAGGTGCCGAAATACCGGGACGCCTTGAAGCACCGCGACGCGGGACTGGCAGAGACCGTCATCATCGCGTCCACACCGGACGCCGATTGAGCCGCCGGGGCCGGCGCTAGAAGAATGGCTGCAGCAGGGACTGGATCGCCTGCGGGCCGAACCAGGACAGCACCGGCAGCAGGCCGATGAGCAGGCACTTCAGCACGTTGGGCCACCCGCCTGGCCAGTTTGCCATGCGGGCAATCTGGTTTCGGATGGTCAGCATGCCGGCCATCGCCGGCAGGGCAACGGCCTCGACGATGCGGCCGTTCGAATAGGCGCGGCGCCAGATCTCGCGCGAGTAGGCGTTCAGCTCGTTCTGGACCATCTGCTTGCTGTTGCGGATGGCGGTGCGGGCACCCCATACGCCGCCGAAGCCTGCGACCAGCACAACCAGGATGCCGAAGCCCATCAGCGTTGCGCTGGCGGTTGCCGCATCGGGACGGGAGAGGACCGGCCCCAGGAGCAGCAGCGGCAGAGACAGGACGAGGATCGCCATGCGCATGTGACGGGCCAGTGGTGCCAGGGCCGAGGGATCAAACAGGTCAACGCGCAGGTGGGTTCCCAACGTGCTGGATAGCCGATAGTGCAGCAATGCCGCGTGCGCCAGGCAGGATCCCAGCAAGCCGAATACGAGGGTCAGGCGCAGATAGAGCCAAAGCGTGATGAGCCATGTGGTGACCTGCGGGGACGCGGTGCCGACCTGGACCAGGTTGCCAAAGACCGGTGTCAGCACGGCAGCCCAGAACCCGCCAAAGACAAGGCGCACGATAACGCCGGGCTCTGCCAAGGCGGCGAGTGCAACGTCGTACTCCTCCTCCGTGGCAGACAGTGCGCCCGCGCTATTGGCGAGGGCGCTGACAGCGCTTCGGGCGAGGAGTGTGGGCAGAACCGTGCAACAGGCGATCAAGGCCAGCAGCAGCATGTCGGCGCCAACAGCTGCGTCGAGGAAGAAGAGTGTGCCGCCAACATGGATCCCAGTCATCGCGCCGGCCAGGTTCAATACCAGGAGATGAAGTGCAGCCAGCGCCGCGAACAGGGTGCCGCCGGCGAGCAGCGGGCGGGCTTCGACGATGTTGATGACGCGCTCGATGACACCCGGTGCCATGGAGGCAGTGGCGGCCGTTCCTTCCGGCGGCGGCAACGCCGCGCGCGCGGGCGGCGCTGTGCGCTCCGCGTCCGTCACGTGCGGCTGTTCCTGCTCCTGGCGTCCTGCCATGGGTCCCACTGCCTGCGGCGCGGCGAAGCGTCCCCTGCCTCAAGGCCCGCGCGCATCTTCCTTATCGCATGGCAGTATCGCCTTGGCTCACGGCCTGCGTCACGCCTTGCGCGGCATTAAGGTTAGGAGCGTCGGCTCAGCCCCTGTAGGCCCGGTTGAGCTTGCGCATGCCGCCAATCCAGCGGTTGTAGTCGCTGGACTTGCGGCGCATGTAGTCCAGCACCTCGGGGTGCGGCAGGATCAGGAAGTCCTCGGCGTCCAGGGCCTTGACGCAGGCCTCGGCCACCGCCTCGGGTTCGATCATGCCATCGATCGAGGCAACCCCACCCTCGTTGCCAGCCGTCATGGCCGTGCGAACGGCTTGCGGGCATAGCACCGAGACCTTGATCCCGTCATCGCCATGGGTGAGCGCGAGCCACTCTGCGAGGCCCACGGCCGCGTGCTTGGTCACGGCGTAGGATGCCGAACCGATCTGCGAGAGCAGGCCTGCTGCCGAGGCCGTGTTGAGCAAGTATCCGCCGCCACGCGCCTTCATGCGGGGCACGAGGTGCCGGGCGGCCCAGACATGGGCCATCACGTTGATGTCCCAGATGCGCTGCCAGCCCTCGTTGGGCGTCTCCTCGCCGCCGGCGATGCCGATACCGGCGTTCGAACAGAACAGGTCAATGGGCCCGTGCTGTGCCTCGACAGCCTCGATGAGGATGCGGATGTCCTCTTCCTTCGAGACGTCGGTGCGGAAGGCAACGCCGCCACAGAGACTTGCGGTCTGTTCCGCACCGACGAGGTTCATGTCCGCGCAGACGACGCGACGCGCGCCTTCGGCGGCGAAGCGGATTGCCATTGCACGCCCTATGCCGCTTGCGGCGCCCGTGATGACGATGATGCGGTCGTTGAGCTTCATGGGCGGCGGTTCCTCGTTTTGAAAGTCTCGATGGCCGCACGATGGCACGGCGGCGGCGCGGCCTGCAACGGGCGTGGAGGTGCTGTTACAATTGCTCCCTTCTGTCGCCACAGGCTTGCGGGAGGATCGCCTCCTCCATTTTGTGGTTACATAATTGGCGGCGATCGTGGGTGAATGGGATGAAGACAAGCGGGAAGCGAGACGATATGCGAAAGAAGTCCTCAAGACGTATCACTGACCCTGAAAACCCTGAGTGGACGGCTGCAGACTTCGCGCGTGCGCGTCCCTCCCGCGAGGTGGTGCCGCATATCGTCGAGGCCTCCTTGCGGCGGCGCGGGCGCCCGACCGAGGGGGCGAGCGCAAAGGTACAGGTGACGCTGCGCCTGGATGCGACCGTGCTGGCGCATTTCAAGTCTCAGGGACCGGGCTGGCAGACGCGCATCAACGCAGCCCTCATGAAGGCCATCGGCGCCAAGGCGGGGCCGCGCCGGAAGTAGGACCCGTGGTCAGTAGGCGTGTTCCACGAAGAGCTTCGTCACGTCACGTCCCCACGGGCCGTGGTAGCGCTCGAGCAGGTCTTCTGCACGCGTGCGCCCGCTCTCGACGATCTGGAACAGCGGCTCGATGAAGCCTTCCTCGGTGCCGCCGATCGCGTCGACCTCGGCACGCCGGCGCAGGCCGGCGCGCGAGATCTCGAGCATCTGCCGGGCCAGCGCCTGCGCATTCGTGTTGCGGAAGGGCGTCTTCAGGCCCAGCTTCGGCACGGCCTCGCGCAGGGCGCTGCGCTCCTCGGCGGTCCAGTCCTTGACGAGGTCCCACGCGGCGTCGAGGGAAACCTGGTCATAGTAGATGCCGACCCAGATGGCCGGCAGCGCACAGATGCGCCGCCACAGGCCGCCGTCGGCGCCACGCATCTCGAGAAACTTCTTGAGCCGCACCTCGGGGAAGATGGTGGTGAGGTGATCGGCCCAGTCGGCCATGGTCGGCTCGACATGCTCGAGGCCCGGCAGCTTGCGGGCGAGGAAGTCGCGGAAGGACTTGCCCGCGACGTCATGGTAGACCCCGTCGCGGTAGACGAAATACATCGGAACATCGAGGGCGTAGTCGACGTAACGCTCGAAGCCCATGCCGTCCTCGAAGACCCATGGCAGCATGCCGGCGCGGGCATTGTCGACGTCGGTCCAGACGTGGCTACGATAGGAAAGAAAGCCGTTCGGGCGCCCTTCCCGAAACGGTGATGCAGCGAACATCGCCGTGGCGATGGGCTGCAGGGCAAGGCCAACGCGGAACTTCTTGACCATGTCGGCTTCGGACGCGAAGTCGAGGTTCACCTGGATCGTACAGGTGCGGAACATCATCTCGAGGCCGAGGCCGCCCACGCGCGGCATGTAGCGACGCATGATCCCATAGCGCCCCTTTGGCATCACGGGGACATCTTCAAGCCGCACCGTCGGGTGATAACCGAGACCGATATAGCCGGCGCCGATTTCGGTCGCGACTTCCTTGACCTGGTCGAGGTGTTCGTTGGTTTCGGCGCATGTTTCATGAAGGCTGCGCAAGGGTGCGCCGGAAAGCTCGAGCTGGCCGCCGGGTTCGAGGCTGATGGCCGCGCCCTTCTGCTTGAGGCCAATGATGTTCGGCCCCTCGTTCACGGCCTCCCAGCCGAAGCGCTTGAGGCCTTCGAGCATGGCGCGCACGCCGGGCTTGCCCTCGTAGGGCAGCGGGGCCAGGGTCTTCAGGTCGAAGCCGAACTTCTCGTGCTCGGTGCCGATGCGCCAGTCAGCGCGCGGCTTGCAGCCGTCAGCAAGCGAGGCCACGAGGTCAGCCTTGGAAGTGATCGGTGCGCCGCCGGATTGGGGTATGGACATTTCAGCCTCCTGCTTGTTGACCGGATTGCACAGGTCGCTGCTGCTAAAGGTTGGATGTAGGCGCTCACCGTACGCCATGGCAAGCATTACTTGCCCGATCGCCAGTCCCCTTTCAGTGCCTGCCAGACGGCGAGGGCCGCGACTGCGGCGGTGTCGGCCCGCATGATGCGCGGCCCGAGTGTCACAGGAATGACATAAGGCAAACCTCGCAGTTGAGCGCGCTCCTCGGGGGCAAAACCACCTTCGGGCCCCGTCAGCAGGGCCCAGCGCGTGGCTGCACCGTCACTGATGGCTTCGGCCAGGGGGCGGGCGTCGCCGGCCTCGTCGCAGAAGATCAGGGGACGCGCAGGATCCCATCCCGCAAGTGCCCGGTCCAGAGGCTGGGGCGGATCGATTACAGGGACAGAGAGGCGCTCGGATTGCTCTGCCGCTTCAACGGCGTTGGCCAGCATACGGTCCGTATTGATGCGCTCGACGATGGTGCGTCGCGTCATGACAGGCAGGATGCGCGCAACACCCAGTTCGGTGGCCTTCTGCACGATGTAGTCGAGTGGCGCCTTCTTCACTGGCGCCATCAGCAGCCAGAGATCGGGAACGCCCTGTTGCAGGCGGGTGGCACCTTCGACTTCAAGCGTCACGCCTCGCTTGGCTACTGCGGCTATCGTGGCGCTCCATTCGCCATCGGCCCCGTTGAACAAACGAACCCTCTGGCCAGGCCTGGCGCGCAGGACATGGGCGAGGTAGTGCGACTGCCCCTCGTCGAGGGCGAGGGTTGCGCCCCTGGCCAGTGGCACATCGACGTAAAGCCGCGCCACGCCACCGGGATAAGTCAGGTCGTCATTGTGCTCGCGCATGGATGAGCCTTGTCCTTGCCTGATAATCGACTTAACACATGGAGCCATGAGCGCAAACGAAGCTGCACGCCCCGCCGATGCCGTGCCTGCGACCTGGGTCGACAGGTTCGCACCGTCCGATGCGCGCCCCTATCTCAGGCTCATGCGGGCCGACCGGCCCATTGGCGTGTGGCTGCTGCTGTGGCCGTGCTGGTGGTCGATCCTGATGGCGATGCCGCACGGCGCCAACGAAGCGGCCACCGGGTCCTTCGCCTATCTCGCGTTCATCGCCCACCTCATGGCGCTGTTCGCGGTCGGATCAATGGTCATGCGCGGCGCGGGTTGCACCTACAACGACATCGTGGACCGCGACATCGATGCGAAGGTCGCACGCACCTCAGGCCGGCCACTGCCCTCAGGCCAGGTCAGCGTGCGCGAGGCGTTGGTGTTCCTCGTTGCGCTGCTGCTGGCAGGCCTTGCCGTGCTGCTCAGCCTCAACAGCTTTTCGGTCTGGCTGGGCGCGGCGTCGCTGGTGCCGGTTGCGCTCTATCCCTTCATGAAGCGTATCACGGACTGGCCTCAGGCGTTCCTCGGGTTCACGTTCAACTGGGGCGCGCTGCTGGGCTGGTCGGCGGTGACAGGCGGGCTGGCGTTTGCGCCGGTGCTGCTTTTTGCGGGCAGCCTGTTCTGGACGCTGGGCTATGACACGATCTATGCGCACCAGGACAAGGATGACGACGCCGTGATCGGCGTGCGCTCGACGGCGCGGCTGTTCGGCGGGATGACGAAGCGCTGGGTCGGGCTGTTCTATGCGCTGGCTTTCCTGCTGCTTTGTGCGGCGGGGGCTGTTGCCGGGCTTGGGCACTTGTTCCTGCTTGCGATGCTGGCGGTTGGTGCACATCTGGCGTGGCAGGTCTGGCGGCTGGACATCGATGATCCGGCGAATTGCCTTGCGGTCTTCCGCTCGAACCGGGAGGTCGGGCTTCTGGTGTTCGCGGCGATTTGTGCCGGCGCACTTTCGGTCATGGTGACATGATGGACGCACGCACCCCTGGTCGTGGCCTTCCGGCGGCCGACCTGCTGACGCCGGATGAGCTTCGGGGCCTGCGGCAGCGCTCGGATGTGCGCGGGCTCTGGTGCGTGGCTCATGCGTGGCTGGTCATCCTGGGCTGCATGGTGGCGCTGGCCGTTTATCCGCATCCGCTTGTCTGGCTGGCCGGCGTGATGATCGTGGGGGCGCGGCAGCTCGGGCTTGCGATCCTGATGCACGATGCGGCGCATGGCGTGCTGACCGAGCGGCGCTGGCTCAACGAGTGGCTTGGGCAATATGCCTGCTCGTGGCCGCTCTTTGCCGACATGCAGGCCTATCGCGCCTATCACCTGCAGCACCACCGGCACACGCAGCAGGCGGCGGACCCTGACCTCTCGCTCTCGGCACCCTTCCCCATCACGCGGGCGAGCTTCCGTCGCAAGATCCTGCGCGACCTCACGGGGCAGACCATGCTCAAGCAGCGGCTGGCGCAGTTCCGCAAGGGGGTCTGGCGGCTTCGCGGCGCCATCGGGTTCAACCTCGGCTTCCTCCTTGTACTGACGATGGCCGGTCAGTGGCACCTGTTCTTCCTGCTCTGGGCCGTTCCCTACTTCACGTGGTTCCCCATGGTCACGCGCATCCGGAACATCGCCGAGCATGCGATGGTGCCCGACAATGACGACCCGTTCCGCAATGCGCGGACCACGAAGGCGAACCTCCTCTGGCGGGCGCTGGTGGCGCCTTACTGGGTCAACTATCACGTGGAGCACCACCTGCTCATGTATATCCCCTGCTACCGGCTGGCGCGCTTCCACCGGCTGCTGATGGCCAAGGGCTATGGGGACAGGATGGAGCTGCAGCCCGGGTACCTGCCGGTGCTGGGGCTTGCTACATCGAGGGCGGGCTGAGGGCTTTCCCCGGGCAGCTACGGCTGCTAGCCTGTGGCACCGTCGACCGGAAAGGCCTGATGCCATGCCTGAGCTTGCCCTCTTTTCTCCCATCGTGTCCCTTGTTCTCTTTGCCGTGTGGCCGCTGCTGCTGGTCATGTGCATCGGACTGTGGCGCCTTGCGCTCGGGTCCACGGGGCAGATGCCGGCGGGCGGGTTCCCGGCGGGCACGCCGCATGGCAGCGATGGGTACTGGCGGCTCAACCGGGCGCATCTCAATTCGGTCGAGAACCTGCCGATCTTTGGCGTGCTGGTGCTGGCGGGACTGCATCTGCAGCTGGCCGACCCGCTGTTCCAGACCCTGACCAATGTCGTGGTGCTGGCCCGCGTGGGGCAGACGCTGACGCACCTGACGTCGACGGCCTTTGCCATGGTGCTGGTGCGGTTCAGCTTCTACGTCGTGCAGGTCTTGAGCATGCTGGGCATCGCAGGCCTGTGCCTGCGTGCTGCCGGCTTCAGCCTCGCGTCGTGACGCCCGACGCCTTCATCCGCGCCAACACGCAGCTTCTTGCGCCGCCGCACACGCCGGAGATCCGGCTGCACCTGGCCACCGAGCTTGTGCCGATCTGGCAGAAGACCGAGGAGGAGCTGGCCGCCATCGGCGTGCCGCCGCCCTTCTGGGCGTTTGCGTGGGCCGGCGGGCAAGCGCTGGCGCGCTACCTGCTGGACCATCCGGACACGGTGCAGGGAAAACGCGTGCTCGACTTTGCGTCGGGTTCGGGGCTGTCTGCCATCGCTGCGGCCAAGGCCGGTGCGCGAGACGTGCTGGCGACCGAGATCGATCCCTTTGCGATCGCGGCGATCGGGCTCAATGCCAGCGAGAACGGTGTTGCCATCGCCAGTACGCTTGAGGACATGATTGGCCGCGATGACGGCTGGGACACGGTGCTGGCGGGTGATGTCTGCTATGAGCGCGAGATGGCAGCGCGGGTGTTTGCGTGGCTGCGGTCGCTGGCCGGTCGCGGCGCCCTGGTGCTCATGGGTGATCCGGGGCGCAACTATCTTCCGTCGAGCAACCTCGTCGAAATTGCCGCCTATGACGTGCAGACCACGCGCGAGCTTGAAGACCGCGAGGTGCGACGCACGAAAGTCTGGCAAATTCTCCCCTGAGGGGAATTCCGGCCGCCGTCCGTTGTGACACGAGAGACACTTTCGTCAGTGTTTTTTGAGTGGGGGACCTACCAGATGTTGGGGTTGGTGGCGAGAGCGGTCGAATTGGAACAATATATGAACCCTCTGGGCGCGGCAAGGGCCAGGGTGACGCAGGCGCTGTCGCTGTGGTCGTCGAGGGGTGGGGTTTGAACCGCCGGCACCACCCGGACGCCTAACGCCCCTGCCCTCCCAAAAATTCATCATGGCCGGTCACACGGCAGTGTGAACCGGCCATGACGGTGCATAAAAGTCTGTTGGGGCGCGTGGGCGTCCCGTCCGCATGCTGTCCCCTTTTCAGAGGCCAATGCAGCGCAGACGAACTCCCTCCCCCGCGCGTGCCGCGCGGGCGTCCCGCCCGCTCTTTTCGGCGCCCCCCACGCTTCAGGCGCGGCGTTTGCGGCGGAACTGGCGTGGCGGTGGGGCGAGGGGGAGCGTGTCGAAGAGGGACGGCTCGATCACGTCGGTGCCGCGCTCGATGGCGAGCAGGCGACGCTTGGTTTCGATGCCCCCGTGGGCGGAGAAGCCGCCCATGCCGCCGCCGGTGGCGAGCACACGGTGGCAGGGGACGATGACGAGGAACGGGTTGGCGGCCAGCGCCTGGCCGACGGCTCGGGCCGAACCTGGCGCGTTGAGGCGCTGGGAGACCTGTCCATAAGTCAGCGTGGAGCCGGGCGGGATGCGCCTGATGTCCTCGTAGACGCGACGATGGAAGGCCGGAATGGAGGTCATGTCGAGCCGGATGCGCTGCAAGTCGACGGGTTCGCCCGCCAGGAGGCGCGTGATGGCGTCCATTGCATGGGCCATGTCGGGCGGCGGCGCCCCCTCGATGGCATCGGGATGGCGGTCAGCGATGCGGGCGACCGTCGCGGCGGGATCGGCCTCAGGCAGGAACGCCGCACGAATGCCGTCAGCCCCCCACACAAGGGCGCAGGCGCCGAGACCGGTCTCGAAGAGGGCATATCCTGGGGTCATGACCGCAGATCTGGACCGGATTTGTGGTTTGGCGCAAGTCCCATGCTTGACGAAACCGGCCCCGGCCGATTGATTGCGCCCCGATGAGATCCGGCGCCTGCGTTGATCCGGGCTTTCGAACACAAGGACGCATGATGAAAGACCGCATTTCCCTTCTCGAAAGCCTGATTGCCCGGGCCCGCAGGCTTGGTGCCGAGCATGCGGACGCGGTGGTCTTCGATTCGGTGTCGTCGAGTGTTTCGTATCGGCTGGGAAAGCTGGAAGAGGTCGAGCGCTCGGAGTCGGTTGACCTGGGCTTGCGGGTCTTCATCGGCCGGCAGCAGGCGGCTGTTGCCTCCAACGACATGACGCAGGGCGCGCTTGACCAGCTTGCCGAGCGTGCCGTGGCCATGGCGCGCACGACGCCGGAGGATCCCTTCTGCGGCCTTGCGCCCGAGGGATTGCTTGCGAGGACCTTCCCCGACCTTGACCTCGAGGACAAGCACGAGCCGTCATCGGCGCGACTGGTCGAACTGGCGCGCTCGTGCGAGGGGGCGGCCCGGGCTGTCGATGGCATCACAAACAGCGAGGGCGCGAGCGCAGGCTGGGGCCGTGGCGCGGTCGCGCTTGTGACGAGCGGCGGCTTTGCCGGCAGCTACGCAACCACCAACATCTCGGTGTCGGTCAGTGTGATCGCCGGCGAAGGTACCGGGATGGAGCGGGATTATGATTTCTCCTCGGCACGGCACGCGGGCGACCTTGGCGATGCGGAAGATGTCGGGCGCACCGCGGCGCGGCTTGCGCTGAAGCGGCTCAACGCGCGGCGGGTGAAGTCGCAGTCGGTGCCCGTCGTGTTCGATCCGCGGGTGAGCAACAGCCTGCTCGGGCATTTCGCGGGTGCGATCAATGGCGTCTCGATTGCGCGGGGGACCTCGTTCCTGAAGGACAAGATGGGCCAGCGCATCTTCGCGCCCGGCCTTCGCATCGTGGACGATCCGCATATCGTGCGCGGCGTACGTTCGAAGCCGTTCGACGGCGAGGGTGTCGCCAACCGGCCGATGAACCTGGTCGAGGATGGCGTGCTGAAGACATGGATCCTGGACAGCGCCTCGGCGCGCCAGCTCAAGCTGACCAGCACGGGCCATGCCGCCCGCGGGACCGGTGGGCCGCCCTCGCCTTCCACCAGCAATCTCTACCTGGTGCCGGGCGCGCTTTCTCCGGACGCCCTGATCGCCGACATCAAGGAAGGCTTTTACGTCACCGAGCTCATCGGGATGGGGGTCAATGGCGTGACCGGCGACTATAGCCGCGGCGCTTCGGGCTTCTGGATCGAGAACGGGCAGATCGCCTTCCCGGTCAACGAGATCACGATCGCCGGCAACCTGAACGGCATGTTTGCTGCCATGACACCGGCCAACGACCTGGTCTTCCGCTATGGAACCAATGCGCCCACGCTGCGCGTGGAGGGCATGACCATTGCCGGCGACTGACCGCGGGGATCTCGAGCTTGTCGTCGCGGCGCTCAGGCAGGCGGGCGACATTGCGCGTGCAGGTTTTGCCGGCGCGCCGCAGGTATGGGAGAAGTCCAAGGGCAATCCCGTGACCGAAACGGACATTGCCGTCGACCGTCACCTCGCGCAGGTGCTCGGTGCGGCGCGGCCGGACTATGGCTGGCTTTCGGAAGAGACCGCGGATAACCCCGAACGGCTGTCACGGCAGCGCCTGTTCATCGTCGACCCGATCGATGGGACACTGGCCTTCGTCAAGCGCAAGCCTGAATTCGTCGTCTGTGTCGCCGTTGTCGATGGCGGCGTGCCGGTCACGAGCGGCATCTACAATCCCATGACCGAGGAAATGTTCACGGCTGTTGCCGGCGAGGGTGCCTTTCTCAACGGGCAGCGCATCGCGGTCACGGACCGGCGTGAACTTCCGGGGTGCCGGATGCTGGTCGCGCGCGACGTCATCGAGCACAAGGCCTGGCCCGAGCCGTGGCCGGCCATGGACGTTGGCAAGCGCGCCTCGATCGCGTATCGCATGGCGCTGGTCGCCAACGGCCACTACGATTGCATGATGGCCCTTTCCACAAAGCAGGAATGGGATACGGCCGCTTCAACGCTGCTGGTGCAGGAGGCGGGAGGACTTGTCACCTCGCACGCAGGCGAAGGCCTCGTCTATAATCAACCTCAACCGTCGCACCGCAGCGTCGTCTGCGCAGGGCCGGCCCTGCACAAGGCGATCATGGAGCGGACCGACAGGATCAAACTGCCCTAGGGACACGAGCACACGCATGGCAAAGCAATTGCTGCATCTGGTTTTCGGCGGCGAACTGACCGACCTTGAAAAGGTTGAATTCAGGGACCTCGACAAGATCCATTTCGTCGGCCTCTATCCGAACTTCGCCAAGGCCCGCGAGGCCTGGAAGGCGGCCGCGCAGGCGACCGTCGATAACGCGCATATGCGCTATTTCGTGGTCCACCTGCACAAGATGCTGCAGCCCGAGCTGGAGGCCGGGGAAAGCCTGTCTGCGCCGAGCAAACCGGCGCGCAGCAAGGCCGCGGCGGCCGCGAAGACTGGCAAAACAGCCAAGCCCGGCCCCCGCAAGTAACCCTGCACCCCAACAGGTTGTGGTTAACGCGACGTGCCCGTGTTAGTTTGAGGGTCCATTCCACACGGGATGGGTCGTAGTATAACCCGGGCCACATGACGCACGCACCGGAAGCCCAAGCTCGAAGGCCGTCCATCGATGCAAGACCGCTGCTGCGGCTTGCCAGGGATTTCGTGCGCCCCTACGCGCGCATCGCCGCGTTGCTCCTGGGCCTGATGGCGCTGGAAGCCGGCCTCACGGCGACCATGGCCTGGTACCTGGAGGATGTGGTCCGCACGCTGTTCTCGCCCGACCGTCAGGAGGGGATGCTTCTTCTCGTCCCCTCGGTCCTGCTGGGTATCATGACCCTGAAGGCCGGCATCTCCTACGCCAGCAACGTGTCGCTGGCCCGCGTCGGCCAGAGCGTCGTGAACGACCTGCAGAAGGCGCTGTTCCGGAAAATCACACGGTTCGACCTGGCCCAGCTCAACACCATGCATTCCGGACAGCTGGCATCGCGCTTCCTCAATGATGCGCTTCTGGTGCGCGAGAGCGTCACGCGATCCATGCAAGGCATGGTGCGTGACGTGCTGACGATCGTGGGGCTGTGCGTCGTGATGTTCATCCAGGACTGGCCGCTGGCGCTGGTCCTGTGCAGCGTGCTGCCGCTGACGGCGCTTTTCACGCTGAACCTCGGGACCAAGACCAACAAGGCAGCGGCGCGCAGCATGGCCTCGACGGGAGACCTGTCGACCCTGCTTTCGGAAACGCTGGACGGCAAGCGGGTGATCAAGGCCTATCGCATGGAAGACCATGCGGTGGCGCGGGCGGACCACATCGTCACCGAGCGCATGAAATTCCTGATGAAGGGAGCAAATGCGCGGGCAGCCGCCACGCCGTCGGCCGAGGTGCTGGCCGGCATCGGCATTGCCGGCGTCATCGCCTATGCCGCCTATCGCGGCATGGACATCGCCAGCTTCACCTCGTTCATGGCGGCGATGATGCTGTCGTACCAGTCGATCCGCTCGCTCTCGAACCTGTACACGGCGCTGAGCGAAGGCTCGGCCGCGGCGGCGCGCACGTTCGAGCTGCTGGATACACCGAGCATCATCACCGACGAAGGCCATGGCGCCCTGGCGCTTGCGCCAGCGCCGCGGCGCGCGCAGATCGTGTTCCGTGGGGTGTGTTTCGATTATTCCGGTGCCGGCGCGCAGGCATTGAATGACGCGTCTTTCGACATTCCTGCCGGCAAGACCGTTGCACTTGTCGGCCCCTCGGGCGCGGGCAAAAGCACGATCCTGAACCTGATCCTGCGCTTCTACGACGTCACAGGCGGGTCGATCGAGATCGACGGACAGGATATCCGCAAGATCAGCATCGCCTCGCTCAGGGATGCGATCTCGCTGGTGACGCAGGAACCCTTCCTGTTCGACGAGTCGATTGCCGACAACATCCTGTGCGGACGGCCTGGCGCATCGATGGCAGACGTCGAGGCCGCTGCCCGTGCAGCGGCGGCGCATGGCTTCATCATGGCCCTGCCGGAGGGTTACCAAACCAGGGTCGGCGAAGCCGGGGTGCGGTTATCGGGCGGTCAGCGCCAGCGCATCGCCATCGCGCGTGCGATCCTGAAAGACGCGCCGATCCTGCTGCTGGACGAAGCAACCTCGTCGCTCGACAGCGAAAGCGAGAAGGAAGTGCAGGCTGCCCTCAGCCGCCTGATGAAAGACCGGACGACTGTGGTCATCGCGCACCGGCTGTCCACGATCTCGGATGCGGACAGGATCCTGGTGCTGGAAGGCGGACGCGTCAGTGAGCACGGCGTCCATGGCGAACTGCTTGCGCGCGGGGGCACCTATGCGCGGCTTTACAGGACGCAGTTCGCCGATGCGCGTCCGGCAGTGGCGGAGTAGCCCATGCTGCGGGACTGGTGGCGGCGCTTCAGGAAATCGGATGGCCTCAGGACGGTGGCCTGCCGGCTGATTGCGCTCTACATCCGCTTCGTGTGGGCGACGGGGCGCTGGGAGATCCGCAACAGCGCGCTGGCTGAGCGGCTGTGGCAGGAGAAGACGCCGTTCATCCTCGCCTTCTGGCACGGGCGGATGCTGGTGCTGCCGGCGATGTGGCCGCGTTCATCGCCCATGCACATGCTGATCTCGATGCATCGCGACGGCGAGATCATCGCGCGGGCGATCGGGTATTTCGGCATCGGCACGGTGCGCGGATCGGCCGCCAAGCCGGGATCGAACAAGGACAAGGGCGGCGCGGCGGCGCTGCGCGGGATGCTGAAAGCGCTGAAGGGCCAGGATTATGTCGGCATCACGCCGGACGGTCCGCGCGGCCCCCGGATGCGGGCCAGCGAGGGCATTGTCACGGTGGCGCGGGTCTCGGGGGCTGCGGTCCTGCCCTGCAGCTTCAGTTGCCGCAACCGGGTGGTGCTCAACAGCTGGGACCGCTTCGTCATTCCCCTGCCCTTCACGCGCGGGGTCATCATCTGGGGCGATCCGATCACGGTTGCTCGCGATGCGAGCGCCGCCGAAATCGAGGCGGTGCGGCTGAAGATCGAAGAAGGCCTGACGGCAATCACCGATGCGGCCGATGCCGCCATGGATGTCGCGCCGGTGGCGCCGGACGCTGCCGTGGTGGCGCCGTGAGCGCCCCGGAGAGACCTTCGCGCCTGCTGAACGTGTATCGCGGTGTCACGGGGCTTGCCGAACCGCTTGCCGGCTCGTTGCTGAACCGGCGCCTCAAGCGCGGCAAGGAGGATAGCGAACGGCTGCCGGAACGGCTTGGCAAGCCTGGCCGCGTTCGCCCGAAGGGCCCGATCGTGTGGATCCATGCGGCAAGCGTGGGTGAATCGCTCTCGGTACTGCCCGTGATCCGCGAGATCGAGCGGCAGCGCCCCGATGTGTCGGTGCTTGTCACGACGGGAACCGTCACCTCTGCCCGGCTGATGGCCGAGCGGCTGCCGCGACAGGCGTTCCACCAGTTCGTTCCGCTGGACACGCCGGGTGCGGTGTCGGCGTTCCTCGATTACTGGAAGCCGGGGCTGGCGTTATGGGTCGAATCCGAGCTGTGGCCCAACATGCTGCATGAGGCGCGGGCGCGGCACATTCCGCTTGTTCTGCTCAACGCGCGCATGTCCGACAAGTCGTTTCAGGGGTGGATGCGCGCGCCCCGGATGGCGCGCGAACTGATCGGCGCGTTCGACCTTTGCCTCGCACAGGATGCGGGCGTTGCGGACAAGCTGAGCCGGCTGGGGGCCGCCCATGTGGAGACGCCAGGCAACCTGAAGCTGGTTGGCGATCCCCTGCCTTTCGATGCCAACGTGCTGGGCACCCTGCGCGCTGCGATCGGCGGCCGGCCGGTGTGGCTCATCGCCTCGACCCATGATGGCGAAGAGCAACTGGCCGCCTTCACGCATCGAGACCTGACGGCCAGGATCCCGGGGCTGCTGACGATCATCGTGCCGCGGCATCCGCAGCGCGGCCCGCAGGTGGCACAGTCCCTGACGCCGCTGTTCCGCGTTGCGCGTCGCTCGGCCGGTGAATTGCCGGGGCCGGACACCGAGCTCTACATTGCCGACACGCTTGGTGAACTGGGCATCTTCTATCGATTGGCGCCCCTGGCCGTGATCGGGGGCAGTTTCGTGCCGCATGGCGGACAGAACCCACTGGAGCCGGCCCGGCTTGGTGTTGCGGTCCTCAGCGGACCGCATATCGGGAATTTCCGCGACATTTACCGCATTCTCGTCGAGGCCGGAGGGGCGGAAGTGCTGGCGTCCAACGAGTTGCTGACGCAGAAGGCTGGAGAACTTCTGCTCGACGAACTAGAACTCTCGCGGCGGGGACAGGCCGCCGGGCGGGCAGCTGGCACGAAACAGCCGCTCGTGCGGACGATGGACCTTCTCGCGCCTTACCTGAGGAGCCTGCATGCGACTGCCGACGCCTGAGTTCTGGTATTCGGATCCGAACGAGACGGTGGCCTATGTGCTGCGTCCGCTGGGTTGGCTCTATGCTCTTGTCGGTCGGCTGCGTCGAACGCTGGCTTCGCCCTTCCATGCGCCGGTTCCGGTGATCTGCGTGGGTAACCTGACGGCCGGCGGTACCGGAAAGACGCCGCTTGCGATTGCCATCGGCAAGAGGCTGGTGGATCGCGGCCTCAAGGTTGCGTTCCTGTCGCGCGGTTATGGCGCGGACGTGCCGGGTGCGATGATCGTGGATCCTGCGCAGGATACTGCAAGCCAGGTTGGTGACGAACCCCTGCTGCTGGCCCGCCACGCCATGACAGTCGTCTCGCCCGACAGGCCAGCCGGTGTCCGGCTTGCGGTGTCACGCGGTGCCCAAGTGATCGTCATGGATGACGGTTTCCAGAACCCGTCCCTGGCCAAGGACCTGAGCTTCGTGGTCGTGGATTCGCAAAGGGGCTTCGGCAACGGGCTCGTGATCCCGGCGGGCCCCTTGCGCGAGCCCGTCGAGGATGGTCTGCAACGGGCCACCGCGCTCGTGCTCATGGGGCGCGGTAACGCTTCGGTGCCGGATACCAAGCCGACGCTGCGCGCCGAACTTGCGCCGCAAGACGGCGAGGCTGCGCGGCTTGCAGGCAAGCCCGTGGTCGCCTTTGCCGGGATCGGGTTGCCGCAAAAATTCTTCGACACGCTCGAGGCGTGCGGCGCCCATGTGAAGGCGATGAAGGCCTTCCCGGACCATCACGTCTTTTCCGACCAGGACATCGAGGGCCTGCGCAATACGGCGCGATTGCAGGGCGCGACGCTCATCACGACCGAGAAGGACTGGATGCGCTTGCCCGCGCAAGTCCGCAGTGAAGTCGACGTGCTCAAAGTGACCGTTTGTTTCGACGAAGCTTCCACCCTTTTAATCGACCAGTTCATCTCCACATGTCTGAAGACATTCACACCGCCCGCTCCGGCCGCGGACTGAAAGACGGCGACAAGCGCCGTCCTTCACCAGGCATGATGGTCGTCTATACGCTGGAATACGCGCTGTTCATCGGCATCATGGGGCTGTTCCGCCTGCTGGGGCTGAGGCGGGCTTCGGACTTCGGTGGCTGGCTTGCACGCACGATTGGCCCGCGTATCCCGGTGACACGTCGCGCGCGGCGCAACATGGCCGCGGCGCTGCCTGAAATCGACGAGGCCACGCGCGAGGTTCATATCCGCGACATGTGGGAGAACCTTGGACGCACCTTTGCGGAATATGCGTTCATGGAGGCGTTCACGGCAAACGGGCCGGATGCACGCATCGACCTGCGGGGGCGGGAGAACGCGCGGAACGCCATCGACAAGGGGCATGGCGGGCTGTTCGTGTCCGGGCATTGCGGCAATTGGGAACTGATGCCCCGCTGCATCCGCGACATGGGTCTCAAGGGGACGCTTGTCTACCGGCCGCCGAACAATCCGATGGTCGATGCCTGGATTGCCGAGAAGCGGCGCATCGGCCTGCCAACGCTGGCGGCCAAGGGTGGCGAAGGGGCGCGGGCGATCATCAAGACGCTGAAACAGGGCGGGTTCCTCGCCATGCTTGTCGACCAGAAGATGAACGACGGGATCCCGGTTCCTTTCTTCGGGCGGATGGCGATGACGCCGATCGGCGCCCCGAGCCTGTCGCTTCGCCATGATGCGCCCATCGTCCCGGCCTGGTGCGAGCGCCTTCCGGGACAAAGGTTCCGTGTCACGATCTATCCGGAAATTCCGCGCCCCAATACGGGTGACCGCGAGCGTGACATCCGCGAACTGGCGCTGGCGCTGAACCGCTTCATCGAGACCCGCATCCGCGAGAACCCGATGAACTGGCTGTGGCTGCACAGCCGCTGGCCCAAGGGTCAGGCTGCCGGCAGCACCAACGCAGGATCAAGCCTGACCTGAAACCAGTTCAGCCTCAGGCACAGATGCGGGCCGGTTGCCCTGCCCGTCTTGCCGATGGCGCCGATCACGTCACCCTTGCTGACCCTGTCGCCAGGCTTCACATCGATGCGCGACATGTGCAGGTAGCTTGATGACACGCCGTGTCCATGGTCGAGGATCACGGTGCCGCCGGTGAAATAGAGGTCCGGCTCGGCCATCGCGACAATGGCCCCGACCGGTGCTACGATGGGCTTGCCTTCGCCGGCTGCAATATCGACGCCGAAATGCGGGCGCTTGGGCACGCCGTTCAGGATGCGCTGGCTGCCGTAGACGCCGGTCACCGGGCCCTTCACAGGCCACTGGAAATCATCTGCAAACCAGGAGGCGTCCGTGTCGCGGTTGCGGGCTGCGTCGACGACGGCGGCCTCGCGCGCGATGCGGTCGAGAACTTCCTTGGGCGGATCGACGAATTTCTCCGGCAGGCCATCGATGCGCTGGACCTTGTAGTCCCGCGGTTGCGGTGCCAGTGACTGTTCCATGGGCTCTGCGCCGGGCAGGCGCACCGACAACCGCGCGGCCTCCTTGCGGTCGTAGGAAAAGCCGAATGCGAAATGTCCTTCAGGCGACAGGCGGACGGGCTTGCCATCGAGCGTGATGGTGGCGCCAGGATCCGTGCGACCGCGCAGGAGTGCGCCTTGCGTGACCCTGCCGCGCAGGAGATCAGCGGCTTGCGCCCCAGGCATCCCCATGAACAGCGCCGCCATCCCGACGGCGGCCTTGAGCGTCGTGCGACGGCTGAGCATCACGGGCGCCCTGCCGGCCGACGGGCCTGGAGTTCGCTGAAACGCTGAAAGGCGACGCTTGCGTCGGCATAGGCTTCCTGCAGGTCGACGTTCCAGTAGCGCAGGTCCTCGAGCGGAATGTGCGCCCGGGTGACCGCGCAGGTGACATAGGCACCCGGCGTCAGGATCTTGTAGTCACCGTCAAGGTACCGGATCACGGCTTCACCAAGCATTGCCCGCTCCATCAGGTTCATGTTGACCGATCATCGCCGGACCTTACCAAAGACGGCGGGCCGGGGCTAGAAAAGGTCGCCCTGACCTTGCGGCCTTGCCTTGCCACGCCCGCGCGGTGGACTGGCGGGTCCTTCGGTCGCAACGGCGCCCACGCTGCCATCGGCAAAGGTGAGCTGCAAGGGGTCGCCTGTCCCGATCGCGGCGCGGCTCGTGACGAGGCCCCCATCCTTTCCCGTTACAAGCGCAAAGCCCCGCGCGAGGGTCGAGCGGTGGCTCAACGCCTCGAGCATGGCAACCCTTGCCTTCAGGCGTTCGGCAAGAGCGTCCTTGCGTCGACCCAGCGCCAGGCGCGCGCGGTGAAGGAGATCCTCGAGGCGGGCTGCATCGTGCTGGGCCTGGCGGCGGATCGGTTCCGGGGACAGGCGCGAGCCCGCGCGCTCGAAGCGTGTGCGCTGGCGCTGGACCATCAGCGACAGGGAACCCGCCAGCGCTGCCGACGCGAGGTCGAGGCGCTGGCGCGGTGTCTCCAGCAAGCGCTGGGCGCGCGGCAGGCCGCGTCCCACATCCGTCAGCCGCTGGCGGGCTGCAGACAAGGTGCGCAGCAAGCCGCCCTGGTTGCGCGCGGCCAGTTCGACGACCTGCCTCAGGAGATCCGCACGCACAGGCACCGCCATTTCGGCAGCAGCCGTCGGCGTCGGCGCGCGGCGGTCCGCGGCGAAGTCGATCAGCGTCGTATCAGTCTCGTGTCCGACGGCCGAGATGAGGGGGATGGTGCTGGCGGCGGCGGCGCGCACCACGATTTCCTCGTTGAAGGGCCACAGGTCCTCGATCGATCCGCCGCCACGGGCGACGATGATCACATCGGGGCGCGGGATGGGACCGTCCGGCGGCAACGCGTTGAAACCGGCGATCGCGCTGCTGACCTCGGATGCCGCCTTCTCTCCCTGGACAGCGACGGGCCAGACGATGACGCGGCGGGGGAAACGCTCGTCGAGACGATGCAGGATGTCCCTGATCACGGCGCCCGTCGGCGAGGTGACGACACCGATCACGCGTGGCAAATAGGGAAGCGGCCTCTTGCGCGCCTCGTCAAAGAGGCCTTCGGCGGTGAGCTTGCGACGACGCTCCTCGAGCAATTGCATGAGCGCGCCGACGCCGGCGGGCTCGATGTGCTCGATGATGATCTGGTAGGACGAACGGCCCGGATAGGTCGTTACCTTGCCGGTTGCGATGACCTCGAGGCCTTCGCTCAGCTTGGCGCGCACCTTCGAGAAGACGCCGCGGAAACAGACGGCGTCGATCTTGGTGTCGTTGTCCTTGAGCGCAAAATAGGCGTGGCCCGAAGCGACGGCACCCTTGAAGCCCGAGACCTCGCCGCGGATGCGCACGAGGCCGAATTCGCGCTCCACCGTCCGCTTCAGGGCGGAGGATACCTCGCTCACGCTGTATTCGGGAATGTTGGCCCGCGGACCGGTCCCGGGTTGTTGATCGAAGTCCAATTCCATTTCACTCGCCATGGCTGCATGTTACAAGCCCGGGACCTCGCGGGCGAGGTGGAATCGGGCGGTTTTGCATGAAAATTCTGGTCATAGGTTCGGGCGGACGCGAGCATGCGCTGTGCTGGGCCCTCGCGGCGTCGCCGCTTACGTCGAAACTCTACTGCGCGCCCGGAAACGCCGGCATTGCAGAGCTTGCGACATGCGTTGCCATCGATGCCATGGACTTCGACGGCATCTGCCGCTTCGGACGTGAGAACGGCATCGAGTTCGTGGTGATTGGCCCGGACAACCCGCTGGCCGAGGGATTGGCTGACCGGCTTGCGGCTGCAGGCTTTCGTCATTTCGGACCCAGCCGTGCCGCAGCGGAGCTGGAGTGGTCGAAGGGCTTCACGAAGGACTTCTGTGCGGCGGAAGGCATTCCCACGGCACGCTATCGCCGCTTCAGGGACGCGAGCGCCGCAAAGGCCTACGCGGCGGATCATTCCCTTCCGGTCGTGATCAAGGCCGATGGGCTGGCCTTGGGCAAGGGCGTCATCATCGCCACCACGCGGGCCGAGGCGGCGTCAGCGATCGATTCGATGTTTGCGGGTGCCTTCGGGGCGTCGGGCCACAGCATCGTGATCGAGGAATTCCTCGAAGGCGAGGAAGTCAGCTTCTTCGCGCTCACCGACGGGGTCAACATCCTGCCCTTCGGGGCGGCGCAGGACCACAAGCGCGTCGGTGACGGCGATGTCGGACCCAATACCGGTGGCATGGGCGCCTACTCGCCAGCGCCCGTGTTCACGCCCGCGCTGGAGCGCGAGGTGCTTGCGCGGATCATCGAGCCCACCGTGCGGGGCATGCGCGCGCGCGGACGGCCGTTCAAGGGCGTTCTGTTCGCAGGCCTGATGATCACCGCCGACGGGCCGAAGCTCATCGAATACAATGCACGCTTCGGGGATCCGGAGTGCCAGGTCCTGATGATGCGGCTGAAATCGGACCTGCTGCCGATCCTGCTTGCCTGCGCCGATGGCGCTCTCGACAAGGTCGATGCCCGGTTTCACGATGATGCAGCGCTGACGGTCGTCCTGGCTGCCAAGGGCTATCCGGAAGCCCCTCAAAAGGGAACCGTGATCAAGGGCGTCGAGGCTGCGGCCCAGATGCCGGGTGTCCAGGTTTTCCACGCCGGCACGAAACGCGTCGATGGCCAACTTGTCGCCAATGGCGGGCGGGTTCTCAATGTGACGGCCCGCGGGGCCACTGTGGCCGAGGCGCAGGCGCGCGCCTATGAGGCGCAAGGGCGGATCGACTGGCCCGGCGGGTTCTGCCGCAAAGACATCGGTTGGCGGGCAATCCGGCGCGGACCAGCCTAAAAGGCGCTGTTCAAACCCGCCCTGCCCCCGCAATATGCAATCCATCATCAACGGAAGCACTTGACGTCATGGCCGACATATCCAGACAGGAACAATTCAGCGGCACGAAGGATGTGGCGCCCCAGCATGCGCTCGACGTTGCGCGGCTCGAGGCTTATCTCAGCCAGCATGTCGAGGGGTTCAAGGGACCGCTCACGATCCGTCAGTTCAAGGGCGGGCAATCGAACCCGACCTACCAGCTGGTCACGCCAGGCGCGAAATACGTGCTGCGGCGCAAGCCGCCCGGCAAGCTGCTGCCGTCAGCCCACGCCGTCGACCGCGAGTTCCGGATCATCAAGGCGCTCTACCCCACCGGTTTCCCCGTGCCGCGCCCCTATGTGCTCTGCACGGATGAAAGCATCGTGGGAACGATGTTCTATGTGATGGATTGCGTCGAGGGACGGGTTCTGTGGGAGCCGCAGCTGCCCGGCATGGCCCCCAAGGAGCGCCATGCGATCTACGATGCGATGAACGAGACGCTCTCGCGGTTGCACCAGACGGATTTCCAGAAGCTGGGGCTCGAGGATTTCGGCAAGCCCGGGAACTATTTCTCGCGCCAGATCTCGCGCTGGGGGAAGCAGTATGTTGCCTCGGAGACCGAGAGCATTCCTGAAATGAACAAGCTGATGGAATGGCTGCCCAACAATATCCCTGCGGGCGAGCGCAATTCCATCGTGCATGGTGACTATCGCCTGGACAACATGATCCTGCATCCGACCGAGCCGCGCGTGATCGCGGTGCTCGATTGGGAGATCTCGACCATCGGCGATCCGCTCGCGGACTTCACCTATCACATCATGCAATGGCGCATGCCTGCGGGCGGTACGGGCGGCGGCACCGGCAGCCTGGCCGGGGCAGACCTGAAGGCGCTGGGCATCCCCTCCGAAGATGAGTATGTGGCGATGTACTGCCGGCGCACGGGGCGCAGCGGCATCGACAATCTCGACTTCTATTTCGCCTATAATTTCTTCCGCCTCGGCTGCATTCTCCAGGGCATCATCGGTCGCGTGCGCGATGGCACGGCTGCCAGCGCCCATGCCGAAACCATGGCGGCCGCCGTGCGCCCGCTTGCAGAGCTTGGATGGCAGTACGCGCGAAAGGCCGGAGCCCCCGCATGACACGCATTCTCTTCCTGCTTGTGGCGCTTGCTTGCGCCATCGTCCCGGCCAGCGCCGACACGAAGCTCATCTATGCGGGTACGCTCATCGCCATTCCCGGCGAGGAACCCCTCAAGGAGCAGACCATCGTTGTCAAGAATGGTCGCATCAGCAAGGTCGTCCCTGGTTTCGAGCGCCCCGCCGCCGGGGTCACCGTCATCGACCTTCGGAACCACTTCGTGCTGCCCGGTCTGATCGACAGCCATGTGCACATCCTCAGCGAACTCGGGCCACGATCGAAGCTGCAACTGGTCGAGGACGATGAGGCAATGGCGGCCCTGCGCGGTGCACAGCACGCGCTGCGCACGTTGCGGGCCGGCTTCACCACGGTGCGCGACCTCGGACAGAGATCGCCCGCCATCTTTGCCCTGCGTCGTGCCATCAATGACGGCATGATCGCAGGCCCGCGCCTTGTCATCGCCGGGTCGACTCTTTCGCCCACGGGCGGGCATGCGCAGACTTATGGATACAGGGACGAGATCAACCACCTGTTCGCATCAAGCGGACAATGCGACGGCGTCGAAGACTGCCGGCGTGCCGTGCGGCTGCAGATTTCGCGTGGTGCCGATGTCATCAAGCTGGTGGCCACGGGCGGTGTGCTGTCGGACATCAAGGCCGGGGTCGACCAGCAATTCACCGACGAGGAACTGAAGTCGATCGTCGATACCGCCCACAAGCTGGGGCGCAAGGTTGCAGCCCATGCACACGGCGCCGACGGCCTCAACGCGGCGCTGCGGGCGGGCGTCGATTCCATCGAGCACGGCTCCTACCTGGACAGCACCTCCATCGCCCAGTTCCGGCGATCGGGCGCCTGGCACGTGCCAACGGTGCTGGCAGGCGTGACGGCGGCCGAGTATGCGAAGATGGGAAACTTCATGTCGGAGGCGCAGAAGGCAAAGGCACTGAAAGTCGGCCCGCAGATCCAGGACGCGTTGCGTCGTTCGTACCAGGGGGGCGTCAAGATCGCCTTTGGCACGGACTCGGGCGTGTCGCCTCACGGTCAGAACGCGCGTGAATTCTCCTTGATGACGGCTGCGGGCATGACACCGACAGAGGCCTTGCGCGCGGCGACAGTATCGGCGGCGGAACTGCTTGGCCTCGAGAGCGCCATCGGAACGCTTGAGGCGGGCAAGTTTGCCGACATCGTTGCCGTCGCCGAAGACCCTACCCGCAATGTCAAGACGCTCGAGAACATGCAATTCGTCATGCGCGGCGGACAGGTCTACGTCCAGAAATGAGCTTCGAACCGGGTCCCGTTCGGTCTGCGCACGCCTTCGACGAGGTAGCCCTTGCGGCCTTCCTCCAGCGCGAGACTGGCATTACCTCGGCAGGGCTGGTGGTGCAGCAATTCGGCGGCGGTCAGTCCAACCCGACGTTCCTGCTGACAAGCGCCGGATCGCGCTTTGTCATGCGCAAGAAGCCGCCCGGCAAGCTGCTGAAAAGTGCCCATCAGGTCGATCGCGAGTATCGGATCATGAAGGCGCTGGCAGACACGGACGTGCCGGTGCCGCGCATGGTGGCGCTCTGCGAGGACGAGAGCATCATCGGAACGGCTTTCTATGTCATGGAGTATCTCGAGGGTCGCATTTTCCGCGATCCGCAGATGCCGGGGGCGTCGCGTGCAGAGCGAGCCGCTGTCTATGACAGCATGAACGACGTGCTGGCGCGGCTGCACAAGGTCGATTTCGCGAAGATCGGGCTCAGCGATTTCGGTCGCCCGGGAAATTATTTCGAACGGCAGATTTCCCGCTTCATCCAGCAATACCGCGCCGCGCAGACGGACCAGATCCCAGAGATGGAGGAACTGATTTCCTGGCTGCCAGGCAACATCCCGGTGGAGGACAGCGTCTCGATCGCGCATGGCGACTACCGGCTAGAGAACACCATCTTCCATCCGACCGAGCCGAGGATGATCGCCGTTCTTGACTGGGAACTTTCGACCATCGGGCATCCGCTTGCCGACCTGGCGTATAACTGCCTTGGCTATCATTACATCAATCCACGACAGGGCGGGCTTGTCGGCATCGATCACGCAGCGACGGGCATCCCCACTGAAGCCGAGCATGTCAGGCGCTACTGCGAGCGTACCGGACGTGGACCGATCGACAAGTGGCCGTTCTACGTGAGCTTCTCGCTGTTCCGCCTGGCCTCTATATCGCAAGGCGTCTACAAGCGCGGCCTCGACGGAAATGCGAGTTCGGAAACCGCCGCGCAATTCGGCAATACCTGCCAATTGCTGGCCCAGAATGCGTGGCGCCTGGCGCAGCAAGTCGCCTGATTTTCGCGGTTTGGTTGCCGGCGCGTAAAGCCAGCGCGGGTTACCGCGAGGTAGCAGCGATCTACTGACCTGTTTTGAAACGCGCGCGCACCGATCGCGATTGAGGCGTCAATGGGTTGTTACGCGTCCGATGGCTATCGTGGCGATTGAAACAACTGCTGGACCCGTCACGAAATGGCGAAGGCCTCTTCATCCCCTGCTGCGCGAGATCGTTCGCTGCCAACCAGCGACAGCGTTCCCCTGCCGGGGTTTGCACGCGAGCCGCATTTCGCATCGGCCGAGCGGGCACCACGGATCGGATACTGGCGTCAGCAGATCGGCAAGCACCCGCCATTCTGGTCAAGGGGCTTTTTCGCGCTGCTCACCCTTGATCCGGCAACGACGACACCTTCGACGGCGTATCTCATGGAACGGATCCATCCCGACGACCGGGATGAAATCCGGCGTACCCTGGCCAGCGCCGAGAGAACCGGTCGTCCGTTTCATTTCCGCGCACGCTCGTGGGTCGCCGGCACTGCCCAGCGCGTCTTCGAGACCCATGGCGAGGTGGAGCGCGACGGGAACGGGAAAGGCATTGCGCTTCTGGGTGTAACACGCGAGGTCACGACAGAAGTCGAGGCCTTGCTTCAACTCCAGGAATCCGAAGCGACCTACCGGCTGATCATGGAGGAAGCGACCGACATGATCACGCGCCTTGACCGCAACGGAATTGCGACCTTCGTTTCGCCTGCCGTTCGACACATCCTGGGCTATGAACCCCATGACATCGAAGGGAAGCGTTCGATCGACTTCGCCCATCCGGATGACCTGCCCGACATCGTCGCGGCGTCGCGCGAAGCGCAGGCGAACGGGTCCATGGCCATATTCGAGCATCGCCGGCGGCATCGGGACGGCCACCATGTGTGGCTCGAATCGCGCGTGCGCTTCCTCGTCAATCCCGAGACCGGCGAGCAGGTTGGCGCCGTCGCCATCAGCCGCGAGATCGGCCGGCGCAAGGAATTCGAGCAGGAACTGCTGGCTGCACGCGAGCGCGCGGAACACGCCAACCAGACGAAGTCGCGCTTTCTTGCCAACATGAGCCACGAGTTGCGGACGCCGCTGAATGCCATCATCGGCTTCTCGGACATCATGGTGCGCGAGATGTTCGGCGCCATCGGCAATGAACGTTATGCCGAGTACGTGCGGATCGTGAATGAATCGGGTGCGCTTCTGCTCGACCTCATCAATGACGTTCTCGACATGTCGCGGATCGAGGCCGGGAAATACCGGTTGAACGTCGAATGGTTCGACATGCGCGACCCCATCGAGGCGGTCGTGCAGATGCTGTCGAACCGTGCGACTGAAAAGCAGTTGGCGATCGAAACCCGGTTGACGCCCCTGGACCTGCGCGCGCTTGCCGATCGTCGGGTCGTCATGCAGATCCTCCTGAACCTGCTGTCGAATGCGATCAAATTCACCGAGGCGGGGGGACATGTCGAGATCGGCGCGTGCAAGGGAGAAGACGATATCCGGCTTTGGGTTTCGGACACGGGCATCGGCATGACTGCCGAATTCCTGTCACGCATCGCCCAACCCTTCGAGCAGGCATCCACGGACATGACCCGCTCGCATGGCGGGTCAGGCCTCGGGCTTGCACTTGTGAAGTCCCTTGTGGCGCTGCACGGCGGCAATTTCGTCATCAAGAGCGCCCCGGGGGCCGGCACCTGCGTCACGGTCACCTTGCCGCTGGTGCAAAAGGAAAGGACCGGTCCGCCCGAAGGCCAACCGGTCCCCTGAACATTCAATCGCGCAAGCGCGACAGGCCTAGTGGGCCGCGTCGATGCGCATCTTGTTCGAGTACTTGCCGAACTCAAGCCGCGCGATCGTGCGGTTGTGCACTTCGTCGGGACCGTCGGCCAGGCGCAGCGTGCGCTGGCTGGCATAGAGACGCGCCAGGCCCGAGTCGGTCGTCACGCCGGCACCGCCCCAAGCCTGGATGGCGTCGTCGATGACCTGGAGAGCCATGCGGGGGCCTGCGACCTTGATCATGGCGATCTCGGTGCGGGCGACCTTGTTGCCCACCTTGTCCATCATGTCGGCGGCCTTGAGCGTGAGCAGGCGGCACATGTCGATGTTGATGCGGGCTTCGGCGACGCGCTGTTCCCACACCGAATGCTCGGAGATGCGCTTGCCGAACGCCTCGCGCGTCATCAGGCGGGTGCACATGAGTTCCAGCGCGCGCTCGGCGGCGCCGATCGAACGCATGCAGTGATGGATGCGGCCCGGCCCGAGGCGGCCCTGGGCAATCTCGAAGCCCCTGCCCTCGCCCAGGATCATGTTCTCGAGCGGCACCTTCACGTTGTCGAACACGATCTCGGCGTGGCCGTGCGGCGCGTCGTCATAACCGAAAACCGGCAGCATGCGCTTGATGTTCACGCCCGGCGTGTTTGTTTCGACCAGGACCTGCGACTGCTGGCGATAGCGGTCGCCCTCGGGGTCGGTCTTGCCCATGACGATCATGATCTTGCAGCGCGGGTCGCCGACGCCTGACGACCACCACTTGCGGCCGTTGATGACATAGTGGTCGCCCTTGCGCTCGATGCGCGTGCGGATGTTGGTCGCGTCGGAAGAGGCGACCTCGGGCTCGGTCATGATGAAGGCGGAGCGGATCTCGCCGGCGAGCAGCGGCTTCAGCCATTTGGCCTTGTGCTGCTCGTTGCCATAGCGCTCGAGCACTTCCATGTTGCCGGTGTCGGGCGCCGAGCAGTTGAAGACCTCGGAGGCAAAGCCGACGCGGCCCATCATCTCGGCCAAGGGGGCGTATTCAAGGTTGGTAAGGCCGGCGCCGTGGCTGCTTTCATTCAGGAAGAGGTTCCAGAGACCCTGCGCCTTTGCCTTGGCCTTGAGGTCCTCGACCACGGGCACGACGATCCAGGGATTGCCCTTCGCGCGCGCGTCGGCCATCTGCTGGTTGTAGACTTCCTCGGCCGGATGGACGTGCTTGTCCATGAACTCGGAAACCCTGCGGACCCACTCCTTCATGCGGGGCGTATAGTCGAAATCCATGTTGTTCCTCCTCGATTGAATGGCGATGGGCGGCAGACTAGCCCGCGCGGGCGCGCAGGGCTAGGACGCATGTCAGCGTCTGGCGCGGAAAAAGGCCTTCAGTAGCTGGCCTGCTTCCTCGGCATGGGCTGCTGCGGCCTGCGCGATGACCGGCCTGTGATGACAGGTTTGCTGGGAAAAAAACTGCGGTCCATGCATGACTGCGCCACCCTTGGGGTCGGTGGCCGCGAAGACGAGCCGGGAGATGCGTGCCATGGCGATGGCCCCGGCGCACATGGCGCACGGCTCGAGCGTCACGAAGAGTGTCGTTCCCACAAGGCGCTCGTTGCCGAGGCGGCCAGCCGCCTGCCGGATGACTTCGATCTCGGCGTGGGCCGTGGGATCGCGTCGCTCGACGATCCGGTTGCCATCCGCGGCCAGGACCGTGGATCCATCGGCTGCCACCAGCACCGCGCCAACCGGCACATCCTGACGCTCCGCGGCCCTGCGCGCTTCGGTTAATGCCAATGCCATGAAGTGGTCATCTTGCGTCATCATTTCCGTATGCCGCGCCGCCGTGTCTGGTACAACCCCGAAGATGGACGAGATGAACGAAACCGAAGGCGAAAGAATTGCCAAGGCCCTGGCGCGTGCCGGGGTCTGCTCGCGTCGCGACGCCGAGCGGCTGATCGCAGAGGGTCGCGTCAGCCTCAATGGCAAGGTCCTCGATACCCCGGCCGTGAAGGTGGGCCCGTCGGACCGGATCGTGGTTGACGGAAAACCCATCCGGAGCGCAGAGCGCACCCGGCTCTGGCGATACTACAAGCCCAAAGGCCTGGTCACGAGCCACAAGGACGAAAAAGGTCGGCCTACGGTTTTCGAGAACCTGCCGCCCGGCATGCCGCGTGTCATTTCGGTCGGACGGCTCGACTACAATTCCGAAGGGCTCCTGCTGCTGACGAATGACGGCGCGCTGGCGCGCAGGCTTGAACTGCCCTCCAACGGCTGGATCCGCCGCTATCGCGTGCGCGTGTTTGGCAAGCTGGAGCAGGCAGACCTCGATCGCCTTCGCAAGGGCGTGACCATTGATGGCGTGTCCTATGGTCCGGTCGAGGCGGCCCTTGACCGGCAGCAGGGCGGAAATGCCTGGGCCACCGTGTCCCTCAAGGAAGGAAAGAACCGCGAGGTGCGCCGCCTGATGGAGTTCATCGGTGTGAAGGTCAACCGGCTCATCCGCGTTTCCTTCGGCCCGTTCCATCTGGGCCTTCTGAAGGAAGGGGCTGTCGATGAGATCGCCTACAAGGCGCTCAAGGAACAGCTTGGCCTGGCTGGGTCCGGGAGCTAGGGGCCGTGCGGATCGTCTCGGGCAAATTCCGCGGCCTGTCGCTTGCGACGCCCAAGGATGACCGCATCAGGCCTACGTCCGACCGCGTGCGCGAGGCGCTGTTCAACCTGCTGGCCCACAACGATTTCGGCATCGGGTTCAGACTGCAGGAGGCGCGGGTGCTGGACCTGTTCGCAGGTACCGGCGCCCTGGGGCTCGAGGCGCTGTCGCGCGGGGCCCAGTTCGTGATGTTCGTCGACGACCATTTCGAGAGCCGCGGCCTGATCCGGCGCAATGTCGAGGCCGCGCACGCGACCGGCGCCACAAAGATCTGGCGAAGGGATGCCGCCGCGCTCGGCGACATGCCTGCAAACGCAAACGGCCCCTTCGACCTCGTGTTTCTTGATCCGCCCTATCGCCGCGGGCTGGCGGACCAGGCCCTCGCCAGCCTCGTCAGCGGTGGCTGGTTGGCTGCGCGCAGCCTGGCTGCCGTTGAGACGGCCGCAGACGAAAAGCTGGACCTGCCTGAAGGCCTTGAGGTTGCAGACGAGCGCGCCTATGGCGACACGCTCGTCCGGATGGTGGTCAAGGCCTGATGAGACGCGCGCGTGCGATGATGCGTCTCTACTGACCTTGCAGAAGCTGGAATGAGTCCTCGTAGAAGGTGCCCTCCCAGGTCTGCCGCGGGGTCGGGATCAGGACCGTCGATCCTGGCTTCGTCGCATCCCACCGCATCAGCATCGCGTGATCCTCATGCGTCGTGTTGTGGCAGTGCTCGACATAGGTTCCCTGGAACTCGCGGATCCGGATGGCAACCCTGACATCGTTCGAGTCGCCGGTTGATGTCGGCCCGATCCGATAGACGTCCTTGCGGGCGTATTTCTCCCAGAGTGGCGGCGGGGCGCCGTCACGGCTCAGGATCTGGCCTTCCTCGAAGTGAATGTGGACGGGGTGCGACCAGCCATTGCCGCCGTTCACGAGACGCCAGACTTCAACCGATCCGGTCTTGGGCGCGGCCGTGATGCGATGCGGATCGGCCGACAGGCCCTGCCCGCCATCGGTCTTGATGGTCCAGGGGGTCTCGTCGGTACCGTTCGAGCGCCCGAACTCGAATTCGCGCACGCGCGCCGAGGCAATTTCCTCGGGGGTGATGGTCGGCAAGGGGATCATCTTCTTCTTGCCTTCCTCGTAGTCAGCTGGGTTCATCGACATGTCGGTACCGGTATAGGCGACCACCCGGAACTCCATGATGCGACCGACCGCGGGATCATTATCGTATTGCGTGCTGAGCGCCTCGGTGAGGGGAACGATGCGCTTGGGGCCCTTGCCGTCGTTATGCTCCATGAGGTTCACAAGATAGAGCTTGGACCCGGCGGGCTGGCCCTTGAAGTCGATGACGATGTCAAAGCGCTCTGCAATCGCCTGGGGCGGGAGGTCCTGGCTCTGCGCATTGGGGAAGCGCAGGCTGTGCTCCATGATGTTGCCGTCATTGGCGATCATGTGGAACGGCACGCGCTGGCCGCGGGCGTTGACGATGGCGAACTTGAAGTACCTGGCAATGGAACCGTTCAGGATGCGCAGACGGTACTTGCGGGCGCGCACGTTCATGAAGGGCTTGTAGGCCCAGTTCACAAGGACGCGGTCGCCGAGGAAACCTTCCTTGTTGAAGATGTTGTACCAGAGCTGTCCCCTTGCATCCCATGCCTTGTCGGCAACGACGAGGTTCACGTCATAGTCGCGATTACCCCAATCCAGCGACGTACCGCTGGGGAAGCAGAGGTTCGGATAATCAGCGTGTGCGTAATTGCACTGGAACCCCTCGCGACCACGATCGACGGCGCTGTAGACGTTCATCATCGCCGCCATGCCCTTGTAGACATTGGGGGCGGTGTAATCCTTCATGTGGTCGTGGAACCACTGGGTGCTCATGGTCTCGCGCCAGTCGCCGCGAATGCGGGTGATCCCGCCGCGGCCATCGGGATAGCCGGCGCGGATGTCGGTTGCCCCGGTGTTGATCGAATCGTGACCGGCCAGCGCCATCGGCCAGCGATAGTCGTAGTACTGGCCGGGGAAGAAGAAGGCAGATGTATACCCATCGCTCTCAGCGGGGTTGTGACCGTTGTGGTGGTGCGTGGTCAGCGTGTGCATGCCGAAGCCGTTGTTGGCGGCGGCGTTGAGGGGCAGCATGTTGTAATGCCGCAGCAAGGTGGGGACGCCGGTGCGCGTCATCATCAGCTTGGGCGGCATGGTTCCGTCGAAGGTCCACACGGAGTTCGGCTGCTGGACCGGCATCAGGGGATGGAACCGAATGGCGGCGTTGCGGGTCGTTCCGCCAAAGTGATAGAGGCCGCCGGGCTTGAATTCGCCCACGGCATAGCCGTGACGCTGCATCGCGTCGCGCAGGCCCGTGTTGACGCGCCCGCTTGTGGTCGAGGCGACGATGTACTCCTTGGGCGCAAACTCATCCCAGCGCTGGTGGGCATACCACTCGCCCTTCGGCCTGCCCTCGGCGGGACTGAACGCGATGGGGCGCACGCAGGCGCTGATCTTCTCGAGCCAGGGATTGGTCGATGCAGTGTTGGCAACGCGCGTGGGCAGGGACACGAGCGGCTGCTGGCGCAGGAATGAATCGATCGCGGTCGAGGACGGGCCGAGGTCGCAGGTCTCTGGCGTGGGCGGCAGCGTGCAGCCCGCGCAGGCCGTCACGGGCACCGGGCGCGTTCCGAACTCTTCGAACACGTACACGTGCTGGGTGAAAGGCTGCGCGCCGAACAAGGGACTGGCTTGCCCGCCGGTGGGAATGTCCGCTGCAGAGGCTGACGGCGCACCCGCGCCGAGCGCGAGCGCCGCAGCAAGACCTGCCACAAGAGATAGGCCGATAGATCTTGGCATAAGGCAATTCCCTTGGCGGATGTATAAGCGGCGCCAACTACGGAAAAATTTCGTGGTTTTCTGCCACTTTGGATCGTAAGTTTTTTTAATGATTGTCCAAGGGAATAAAAGGCGAGTCAGTCACAAGTCAGGTTGGAAACCCGACAAATCTGGCGACTTGTGACTTTAATCACACGTTGGGATGCGGTTCTTTCACTCTGAATCTATTCCCATTCGGCGAAAGGCGCCGCCCGGTTCGCGCCAGAGGCGAATTTTCGGGTCGACTGAGGCGCCGGGAAAGAGAATCAGTGTCGGGGGCTCTCAGCGACGGCCGAACAAGCGTTCGATGTCGGCGAGCTTCAGTTCGACATAGGTCGGACGCCCGTGATTGCACTGGCCCGAGAGCGGCGTTGTTTCCATTTCGCGGAGCAAGGCATTCATTTCCTCCAGCGACAGGCTGCGCCCTGCGCGCACGGAGCCGTGGCAGGCCATGGTCGCGAGGACCTCATCGAGGCGCTCCTTCAGCGACAGCGCGCTGCCGAATTCCTCGAGCTCGTCGGCGAGGTCCTGAACCAGTTGGCGGATATCGCCCCCCTTGAGGACCGCAGGGACCTCTCGCACAAGCACCGCGTCGGCGCCAAACCCTTCGACCACGAGGCCGAAGTCGCGCAATTCGTCGGATCGCGCAGACAGGGTCGCGGCCCGGGCAGGATCAAGCGGCACGACTTCAGGGATCAGCAGGGACTGGCGCGCCACACCGCCTCCCGTCGAGGCCTGCTGCATTTTCATCAGGACGAGACGCTCGTGCGCGGCGTGCTGGTCAACGATCACGATGCCATCAGCGGTCTGCGAGACGATGTAGGTGTTATGCAATTGCCCGCGGGCGGCGCCCAGGGGGAAGCGATCCTGCTGCGGGCCGGGAGCCGTCGCTTGCCCCAGCGGCCGGGCCATGGGCGGGGCATCCAGGAATTGCGGCTGGTGACCGGGCGCCGGCGGCGGCGGCGCAAAAAGGGGCGCCGGCTCGGCGAACTGCGCGGTCGGCTGAAAGGCAGGGCGCGGTGCCCATGCGTCACGCATCAGGCGCAACTGATCGACCGCCGATGCCGAGACGGTCGTCGCCGCACGGCTGCCATCCTGCATGATCGCCGCCTTGAGCGCACTGACGATGAGGCCGCGCACCAGATTGGCATCCCTGAATCGTACTTCTGTCTTGGCCGGGTGGACGTTCACGTCGACATCACCCGACGGCAGGTCCAGAAACAGCGCGACGGCCGGGTGCCGGTCCCTGGCGAGAACGTCTGCGTAGGCGCCGCGCACGGCGCCCACCATCAACTTGTCGCGGACAGGCCTGCCATTGACGAACAGGTATTGATGGGCGGCTGTCCCGCGCGAATAGGTCGGCAGGCCGGCATAGCCTGTCACATGGATGTCGCCGCGGCGCGCATCGACCCGCATGGCGTTGTCCGAAAAATCGCTGCCGAGTACTGCCGCCAGTCGGCGCAGGCGCCCGTCGAAGAGATCACCAGCCTCGGGCTCGACCCGCAGGACCTGGCGCTCGTCAGCGTGAAGACGGAAGCCGACGTCGGCGCGCGCGAGCGCCAGGCGGCGCACGGTCTCGACGATCGCGTTCAGTTCCGACCGCTCCGACTTCATGAACTTCAGGCGCGCGGGCGTTGCGAAGAAGATGTCGCGGACCTCGATCACCGTTCCATGGGCCGCAAAGCTGTTGAAGGCCTCGGGATGCACGGGGGAGACGTGGCCTGCCTCGATGCTGATGGCGTTCGCATCGGTTCGATCCGGCGGCCGCGAGACAATCGACAGGCGTGCGATCGCGCCGATGGATGGCAAGGCTTCGCCGCGAAAGCCCAGCGTGCCGATGGACATGAGGTCATCATCACCCGTCTCGTCGACCGGCAGCTTCGACGTGGCGTGGCGCTCGATTGCGACCAGAAGCTCCTCCGCCGACATGCCGCAGCCGTCATCGGCGATGCGGATCAGTGACATGCCCGCATTGACCACATGGATGTGGATGTTCCTGGCGCCGGCATCGATCGCGTTCTCGACCAGTTCCTTCAGGGCCGAGGCCGGGCGCTCCACGACCTCGCCTGCGGCGATGCGATTGATGGTGCCTTCGGTAAGCCTGCGGATCCTCACCGGCCGGCTTCCAGGTACTTTCGGGTCAACTGCTTGCCCGCTTCGACGGCAGGCTGGCCGAATGGGTCCACGTTCCAGAGACGGGCTGCGACGAGCGTCTCAAGGATGAAGTGGATCATCAGTCCGGCAAGGCCGCGCTCATCGAGCGGAGCCTGGAGGGTGAGCGTGCGCACGGGCCTGCCGCCGCGGGCCAGGCTTTCGGCCGTGGCCCTTGCCTGGGCGCGCGTCACCTCGGAGAGGTCCCGGCCGGCGAAGATGTCGAGCCCTGCCCGCGTTGCCCATGCGGTGCTGGCCGCGACCGTGCGCGTGGCGGGCGCACTGATCAGCGTGAACAGCTTGTCGGCCGGACCATCCAGGTAGAGCTGCAGCTGGCTGTGCTGGTCCACCGGTCCAATGGCGTCAACCGGTGTCGTGCCATGGCCTGACTTGCCCAGGCTTTCCGCCCAGAGCTGGCGCCACCATTTGGCAAAACGCTCGAGGCGGTCCGAGTAATTCCACATCACGTGCTGCGCCAGGCCGACGTCACGCGCTGCGACGGCGAGAGCCGCGCCGTCCGCGGCCGTCATGTCGCCTGCATCCGCTGCGGCCATGGCCTGCCTGCCCGCACGCCTGAAGGCGCCGGCGTCCACGCCTGCGAGCAAGGCCGGGACCAGGCCCACCGTCGAGAACGCCGTGTAGCGCCCGCCCAGATCGGGGTCGTGGTCAAGCAGCGGGGCTCCCATGTGCTCGAGGATCTGGCGAACCGGGTTGCTTCCGGGTTCTGCTTCGCCGGAAAAATGGTGCTTGAGGTACTTGCCGCCGCCCGCCGTTTCCATGGCGTCGATGACGGCGAGCATCTGCAGCAGCGGTTCGGCGGTGCCGCCGGACTTGGATACGACATGGAACCGCGTGGTCCGCAGGTCGACCCCTTCGAGAAACCGGCGAAAGGTCTGGCCGTCGAGATTATCAATCAGGTGCAGCCGCGGGGTTGTCTTGACGGCGGGCGCGGCCACGGTCCCCCAGAAGGAGAGTTGCGCAATCGCCTGTGCCCCCAGGCTCGAACCACCCGTGCCGAGGATGACGACGTCGGTCGTGTTCTTTTGCAGATGCTGGACGATGGCTTGGGCTGGCTCGAGATCATCGCTGCGCTCGAGAGACCGGCGGAAAGCGCTTACGCGCGGATCCTGCGCCGAAAGCCATTCTTTCAGGGCCGCGTGGGCCGCGTGCCGGCGGGCCTCGAACGCCGCGCGCAGCGCTGGCAGCTCAAGGGCTTGTTCCAGGTCCTGGTGAAATCCCTCTGGGTGCATGCGCGATTCCTGCCCCAAAGCCTTGCCTGTCGCCAGTGTCTTTGCGTTCAGAACCAGTCGAACCAGCCGCCCGAGCTTTCTTTCTCGGCAGCCTGCTTCTCCCTTTCGGTCGGCAGCGACGCATTGGCGTTGCCGCGCTCGATCACGGGCGCTGTGGGGCGTGGCGGATTGGTGGCGAGGCGCTTGGCTTCCTCGTTGGCGTCGAGCGGCGTTGCGGCCTGACCGCTGCCGCCGCGCCAGAAAAGGATGCGGTCGGCGTAGGACTTGCCCTTGGCCTGCTGGGCAACGTCGGCCCGCAGGGCCTGGCGGATGGTCGGATCTGCTTTCGCAGCGCCCGTGGCCGAGAGGAGCTCCATCTCGCCTTGCGAGGCTGGCGCATCCTTGGGGGCGCCACCGAGGACGCGCTGGGCCTGCATGGCGGGATCCGCGTCCTGCGGACGGGGCGTGCCGGGCTGCGGCGGCTTGAGGGAGAAGGTGGCTGGCACCACGAGGGGCGCACGTGCCGTCACCGCAGTCTCGTCCGGGCTCTGCTTGGTGGCCCCGATGGATTCCTTGATGCCGGAACACCCGGCCGCAGACAGACTCAGGATGGCTGCGAGGGCGAGATTACGCTGCAACTGCATCACTTGTGTTCCTCCTTGGCATCGCGCGCCCTGGCCTTTTGTTCGGTCAGGAACAGGTCGAGGGCCATCAGCAGCACCCCGCCTACGACTGCAACGTCGGCGATGTTGAAAACGTACCAGTTATACCCGAAGGCGTGCAGCAGGAAAAAGTCGGCAACAGCCCCATAAGCCGTGCGGTCGATCACATTTCCAACGGCGCCGCCGATTATTAAGCCTATTGCAGAGGCCAACCGCAAGTCAGTCACGGTCCGCAGCCACCACACGAGGAAGGCGGTGACCGCGATTGCCACCACCACCAGGCCCCACCGCCCCACGTCACTGGTCGCCTCGAGCAAACCGTAGGAGATCCCGTGGTTCCACACCATGACAATGTCGAAAAACGGCAGGATTTCGTAGCGCAGGCCATTGGGCTCGCGCCCCACGGTTTCGATCCAGCCGAGGCCGAACAGAAACCAGAGCTTCCACGCCTGGTCGAGGACCAGGGCCAGAACGGCAAGCGCCAACCCATACCGGAGCGCGCCCAGCGCCTGGAAACGCTCCTGCAGAACCTTGATCACGTCCTGTCGTGCTCCCCGACTGCGGCTTCGCAGCGCAGACAGAGATGGGGATGGGCACGACTGGCGCCAACCTCGGGGAGGATTTTCCAGCAACGCGCGCATTTGGCCCCTGCGGCCTTGGCGAAGGCGACGGACACGCCGGCCACGTCCTCGAGGCGGAAGGCACCCTCGGGTGCAGGCGCCCCGGAAATGGCAGCCGCCGAGGTGATGGCAATCTCGGCAAGGTCCACCCCGTTCAAAAGGGCCGCATCGTCGGTGCCGGAAACATGCAAGGTGGGCGCAGCCTCGAGGCTCGCGCCGATCACCTTGTCGCGACGCGCGATCTCGAGCGCGCCGGTGACTACACGCCTCAGGTCCCGGATGCGCTGCCACTTGTCGGCGAGGGCCTTGTCGGACCAGGCTTCAGGCACCTGCGGGAATGTGCGCAGGTGCACGCTGTCGTGCTCTGCCTGATGACGGGTGCGCCAGACTTCCTCCATGGTGAAGACCATGACCGGTGCCAGCCATGCGGTCAGGCAATCGAAGAGATGGTCCAGCACCGTGCGCGCGGCGCGACGGCGCAGCGAGGACGGCGCGTCGCAGTAAAGCGTGTCCTTGCGGATGTCGAAATAGACCGACGAAAGATCGGTCGTGCAGAAATTGAAGACAGCCGAAAACACGCGGTTGAAATCGTAAGCCGCGTAGCCTGCCCTGACCACCTGGTCGAGTTCGGAGAGCCGATGCAGGACCCAGCGCTCGAGCTCGGGCATGTCCTTCACCGCCACGCGCTCGCCCTCGTTCCAGTCCTTGAGGTTGGCCAGGATGTAGCGCATCGTGTTGCGAAGCTTGCGATAGGTTTCGACATTGGCCTTCAGGATCTCGGGTCCAAGGCGCAGGTCTTCGGTGAAGTCCGATGATGCGGCCCAGATGCGCATGATCTCGATGCCGTTCTGGTCGGCGACTTTCTGCGGCTCGACCACGTTGCCCAGCGACTTGGACTGCTTGTAGCCCTTTTCATCAAGCACGAAGCCGTGGGTGAGCACCGTCTTGAAAGGCGCACGCCCCCGGGTGCCGCAGCCTTCAAGAAGGGAGGACTGGAACCAGCCACGATGCTGGTCGGAACCCTCGAGATAGAGATCCGCGGGCCAGCCAAACTGCTTCTCGATGACGAAAGCATGCGTCGAACCGGACTCAAACCAGACGTCGATGATGTCATCGATGCGGTCGAAGTCCGCGGACTTGTACTGGCTGCCGAGGAAATGCTGCGGGTCGGTCGTGAACCAGGCGTCCGTGCCGGCCTTGCCAACGGCGTCGGCGACGCGGGCATTGACCTCGGCGTCGCGCAGGATCTCGCCGTCAGCCTTGCGCACGAACACGGGGATCGGAACGCCCCAGGCCCGCTGGCGCGAGATGACCCAATCGGGCCTGCCTTCGACCATGGAGCGCAAACGATTGCGCCCCTGGGCTGGCACGAACTGCGTGTCGTCAATCGCCTTCAGCGCCAATTCGCGCAGGGTCTTGCCGCCGTGCTCGGCAATCGGCCGGTCCATGGCAATGAACCATTGCGGCGTGTTGCGGAAGATGACAGGCGCCTTCGAGCGCCAGGAATGCGGGTAGTCGTGGCGCAGCTTTCCCTTGGCCAGCAAGGCACCCGCGGCGACGAGCGCACCGATGACCGCACCGTTGGCGTCGCCATCCTTGCCCTCTGGCGTGAGTACCTTCTTGCCCGCGAAGAGCGGCACATGCGGATAGAACGATCCGTCCTCGGCAACGGTATGAGGGATGTCCGGATTGGCCTTGATGACAGGGTTGTTTCGCTGGGCGATCCAGAGCTCGTAGTCCTCCTCACCATGTCCGGGCGCGGTGTGGACGAAGCCGGTGCCGGTGTCATCGGTCACATGGTCGCCCGGCAACATGGGAACATCGAAGCCGAAGCCGCCGCCGTGAAGGGGGTGGTGGCAGGTCGAGACGCGACCGGGATCGACGTCGCGCAGGCGCGTTGCGGTCAGCTTGCCCGCATCGAGCACCCGGGCTGCGAGGGTGTCAGCAAGGACGAGGTGTTCGCCGGGCTTGCAGTTGGCGCCCTCGGCCGCCTCGTCCACGCGGTACAGGCCATAGCTGATCTTGGGCGAATAGGCGATCGCGCGGTTGCCGGGAATTGTCCAGGGCGTCGTGGTCCAGATCACGACGCTGGCCGTGGCCAATTCCGCGTCATCGACCTGCTTTGTCGGGAACTTGACGAAGATCGTGGTGGAGACTTTCTCGTGGTACTCGACCTCGGCCTCGGCCAGGGCCGTTTTCTCGACGATCGACCACATCACGGGCTTGGAGCCGCGATAGAGCGCACCGTTCATCACGAACTTCTGGATCTCGCCGATGATGATCGCCTCGGCAGCCGGGTTCATCGTCGTGTAGGGATTGTCCCAATCGCCGACGGCTCCCAGGCGCCGGAACTCCGTGCGCTGCACACCCAGCCAGTGGTTGGCGAAGTCGCGGCATTCCTTGCGGAACTCGATCAGCGGGACCTGGTCCTTGTCCTTGCCGGCGTTGCGGTACTTTTCCTCGACCTTCCACTCGATGGGCAGGCCGTGGCAGTCCCAACCGGGGACGTAAGGCACGTCGCGGCCCAGCATGCCCTGGCTGCGCACGACGAAGTCCTTCAGGATCTTGTTCAGGCCGGTGCCGAGGTGGATGTGGCCGTTCGCATAGGGCGGGCCGTCATGGAAGATGAACAGCGGTCGGCCCTTGGCCTTTTCGCGCAGGCGCGCATAGAGCCCCATCTTGTCCCACCACTCGATCCATGCGGGCTCGGCCTTCGGCAGGCCCGCCTTCATGGGAAATCCGGTGTCGGGGAGGAAGAGCGTGTCTTTGTATTCGCGCGGCGCGGATGCGACGGGTTCGCTGGTGGTCATGGTTCTGGCTCGACTGATTCGGAGATGGAAACTGGCGGGTGCCGCGCGAGACCACGCGGGCTTTGATGCGACCTGGCTGTCAGCCGATCGCGCCGGTAATTCGAATGACTGCCGCCTGCGTGCGTGCGAACGGTGTGCGTGTGTCTGCCGTCATGTGCGTATCCATAGCCATCCCCCTCGGGACCCAAGGCTTGGCGGGCTTTTAGCAGGGCCACCACCTCTCGTCAAAGCATCGGCGCATTGCTATAGCAGCGCCACAGCAACACGGAGGCAAGAGCCATGCAGACGGGGACTTTCGAGTACAAGGACGGCGCGACCACCTGCGAGGGCTTTGTTGCAAGCGACGGGAAGCCGGGACGCAAGCCTTGCGTGCTGATCGCCCACCAGTGGGCGGGTCTTTTCGAGCAGGAGCAGGCGAAGGCCGAATATTTCGCGGCGAAGGGCTATGTGGGCTTTGCGATCGACGTCTATGGCAAGGGCGTGCGCGGGGCACATGGGCAGGACAACAGCGCCTATATGGGTCCCTACCTGAATGACCGGGCGAAGCTGCGCCAGCGGTTGCTTGCCGCCGTCGCTGCTGCCAAGGCGCGGCCGGATGTCGATGCGAACCGCATCGCGATCATCGGCTACTGCTTCGGCGGGCTGTGCGCGCTGGATGTTGCCCGTTCGGGCACAAGCGATGTGAAGGGTGCGGTCAGCCTGCACGGCCTGTTCACGCCGCCGGGCCTCGGGGCGCAGGGGAAGATCAGCACCAAGGTCCTGGTGCTGCACGGGTGGGACGATCCGATGGCGAAGCCCGACAGCGTGCTGGGGCTTGCTCAGGAGATGACGGCGGCGGGCGCCGACTGGCAGATCCATGCCTATGGCCACACGCTGCATGCGTTCACGTCGCCGGGCGCCAACGCGCCGGAGAGCGGCGTCAAGTACGACGCCAACGCGGATCGCCGCTCGACTATGGCGACGGATGATTTCCTGGCCGAGGTTTTTGCCTGACACATCCATTTCGGTGACAGTGCACTTAATTCCACTGCGCGGCAGGCGTTCCAGGGCCTGTGCGGAATGGAGTTAAGTGCACTGTCACCGAAATTTAGCTATCGGATATGCCGCGCTGATGGACAATATTCTCGTCATTCGTGACCTCCAGAAAACCTACGGGTCGGGGCTGCAGGCCCTCAAGCCCACGAACCTGGACATCAGGCGCGGGGAGATCTTTGCGCTGCTCGGGCCCAATGGTGCCGGCAAGACCACGCTGATCAGCATCATCTGCGGGATCGTGACGGCGTCGGGCGGCAGTGTCGTGGCCGATGGGCATGACATCCGCGATGACTATCGCAATGCGCGCATGAAGATCGGACTTGTGCCGCAGGAGCTCACGAGCGATCGGTGGGAGACGGTCTGGAACACGGTTCGGTTCAGCCGGGGCCTCTATGGACGGCCGCCGGATCCGGGCCTTCTTGAGCAGGTGCTCAGGGACCTGTCGCTGTGGGACAAGCGCAACGACCAGCTGCAGACGCTGTCGGGTGGGATGAAGCGACGCGTGATGATCGCCAAGGCGCTCAGCCATGAGCCGCGCATCCTGTTCCTCGACGAGCCCTCGGCGGGCGTGGACGTGGAACTCAGGCGCGACATGTGGGCGCTGGTGCGCCGCCTGCGCGACAATGGCGTGACGATCATCCTCACCACGCACTACATCGAGGAGGCCGAGGAGATGGCCGACCGGATCGGGGTCATCAACAAGGGCGCGCTGATCCTGGTCGAGGAGAAGCAAGCCCTGATCCGGAAGCTTGGTCGCAAACGACTGAGCCTGCACCTGCAGGTGCCGATCGACACGTTACCCGGAGGCCTCGATGCCTGGCGGCTGGAGCTGGGGGATGACCGGCAGCGCCTCGACTATGAATTCGATGCGAATGCGCGGGACACCGGCGTTGCGGCGTTGCTCCGGCGGCTGGACGAACTTGGCATCGCCTTCACCGACATCAACACCCACCAGAGTTCGCTCGAGGATATTTTCGTCAGCCTCGTGCAGGGTGGCAAGGAGGCCAGGCCATGAGTGCTCCCCGTTTCAATGCGCATGGCGTGTGGGCCATCTACCGGTTCGAGGTTTCGCGGGCGCTGCGCACGATCTGGCAGAGTCTGGCTACACCTGTCATCACGACGGCGCTGTATTTCGTCGTGTTCGGCTCGGCGATCGGATCGCGCATGGGCGAGGTCGATGGGGTGAGCTATGGCGCCTTCATCGTGCCCGGCCTCATCATGCTGACGCTGTTCACCGAGAGCATCTTCAACGCCGCCTTCGGCATCTATTTCCCGAAATTCACCGGCACGATCTATGAAGTGCTCTCGGCGCCGCTGTCATCGACCGAGATCGTGCTGGCCTATGTGGGGGCTGCGGCCACGAAATCGGTCGTCCTGGGGCTCGTGATCCTGGCCACGTCCTCGCTGTTCGTGCCGATCCATGTCGCCCATCCGCTGGCGATGATCGCGTTCCTTGTGCTGATCTCGGCCACGTTCTGCCTGTTCGGGTTCATCATCGGGGTGGCCTCGAACAATTTCGAGCAGATGCAGGTCGTGCCGATGCTGGTGGTGACGCCGCTGACGTTCCTCGGCGGGGCCTTCTATTCGATCAGCATGCTGCCGCCGGCGTGGCAGACGGTGGCCTATTTCAACCCGGTCGTCTATCTGATCTCGGGTTTCCGCTGGACCTTCTTCGGGCAGGGCGATGTGCCGGTGGTGACGAGCCTGGTGGCGACGCTCGCCTTCTTCTTCATCTGCCTCGACGTGGTGGCGTGGATCTTCCGGACGGGGTATCGGCTGAAGAGCTGAGCTCGTCAATTACGGTGCGTTAATTACGGTGACAGTGTTAATTACGGTGACAGTGCACTTAATTCTGGGCTCCACATTATCTGCAGAGCCATGCCTGTTGAAGAATTAAGTGCACTGTCACCGTAATTAACAAGTGCACTGTCACCGTAATTAACGCTGTCACCGTAATTAACGGAGGGTCTGACGGGCGGCGTGGCTGTCCTGGATGATCTGGGCTTTCAGCGCGTCGAGGCCCGGGAACTTCATTTCGGGGCGCAGGAACTCGATGAAGGATACCACGATGGGCTGGCCGTAGAGGTCGCCCTGGAAATCGAAGACGTGCACCTCGAGCAGGACATCCTTCTTGTCGAAGGTGGGCCTGCGGCCAAAATTCGCCACACCGCCGTAGTGCTGACCGCCCAGCTCGACACGCACGGCGTAGACACCGAGCGCCGGCTCGAGATAGCCCTCGAGCGAGACATTGGCCGTCGGGAAGCCGATCGTGCGGCCGCGCTGGTCGCCGCGCTCGACCCGGCCTTCGACCGTCCAGGGATGACCCAGCATGCTGGCGGCCACGCCGGGCTTGCCGGCGCGCAGGGCCTCGCGGATGCGGGTCGATGAAATCTTGCTGTCATCGCCCGTGCCCACGAGATCGAACGTGGTGACGCCAAAGCCCTGCTCGCGGCCGCGCGCCTCGAGCAGCGCCCGGTTGCCCGCCCTGCCCTTGCCGAACTGGAAATCCGCACCGACGATGACGTGGCCAACGCCAAGATCCTGAACCAGCACCCGGGTGATGAATTCCTCGGCGGACAGGGCGGCGAAAGCCGCGTCGAAATGAAGTGCGTAGAGAATGTCCACGCCGTGGCGCTCGAGCAGGCGCGCCTTGGCGCGAAATGGTGTCAGGCGGAAGCGGGGCGCGTCGGGGCGGAAATATTCCTGCGGGTGCGGCTCGAAGACGAGAACGCCCAGCGGGCTGCCGAGAGCCCTGGCGCGTGCGATCAGCGCCTGATGCCCGCGATGGACGCCGTCGAAATTGCCGATCGCGACGGTCGCGCCGCGCGCAGCCTGGGGAAGGTTCTCGTGATGGCGGAAGATCTGCATTCGCGCTGACGGGCTACTGGCCGCGCGCGGGGACCATGACGAGGGCTTCGCCCTCGATCACGACGGTGTCGCCAACCTTGCATACCGTGCTGAGCGCGGCGCGCCGCTTGGCCGGCATGAGTTCGGTGATGGTGCACGTGGCCGTCACCGTGTCGCCAATGCGGACCGGCGCCTTGAAGCGCAGGGCCTGGCTCATGTAGATCGTGCCGCTGCCGGGCAATTTCGTACCGATCACGGTCGAGATGAAGCCCGCCGACAGCATGCCGTGCGCAATGCGCCCCTTGAACATCGTGGTCTGGGCGAAGGCTTCGTCCAGGTGAACCGGGTTGTTGTCGCCCGAGATCTCGGCGAACTTGACGATGTCGGCCTCGGTCACGGTCTTGGTGTAGCTGGCGGTCTGGCCGACGGCGAGATCCTCGATGAAAAGGCCGGGGGCAATCGTCATGAGGTCCTGTTCCGTTTTCTGGCGTGCGACAGTGGCGGCAATCTAGCGAGGGGGTTTGCGGCTCACAAGTGGCTGAGGCCGACCGATCACCACTGAAGGCGCCGCATGGCGCCGATCGACTGCAAGCCGCCGGCGGCATAGACGCGCGCGATGCGCGCGGGGTCCGGCACCCCGTCATCTCCGGCAAGCTCAGCCTCGTGGATGCCACCGGTGATCAGAAGCGATGCAAAGCCGGCGCGGGTGGCGCCGAGGATGTCGGTCTTGAGGCCGTCGCCCACCGCGAGCCACTCGGCACGATCGGGCTTGCGCCCGGTCAGCGCCTCGAGGCGGCGCTCGACAAAGGCGTAAGCGGGTGCATGCGGCTTGCCCAGATAGGTGACGTGGCCTCCCTGGCGCTCATAGTCGGCGGCAAGGGCGCCGGCGCAATAGATCAGGCTGTCGCCGCGCTGGACCTGGAGATCCGGGTTCGCACACCAGAAGGGCAGCCGCGCCGCAAGGGCGGGCTTCCAGTACTCCCGATAGTCGTCGGGCCCTTCGCTGTTGTCATCGAACGGCCCGGTGCACACGATCGCCCTGGCGCGGTCGAGAGGCACCCTGTCGACGTCGAGCCCCTCGAAGAGCGGCAGGTCACGATCAGGGCCCACGTGATGGATCGGCAAGCGGCCGGTTGCTGCCTCGCTGGCCAGCAGCGTGCGCGTCAGGTCTCCGGAGGTGATCAGCGTGTCGTAACATGTCTCGGGGACACCAAGGCTCTGGAGCTGGGCGCGTATCGGACCGCTCGGGCGCGGGGCATTTGACAGCAACAGGACAAAGCCACCCCGGGCCCGCCATGCATCGAGGCAGTCGACGACGCCCGGGAAGGCGCTTTGCCCGTTATGGAGCACGCCCCAGATGTCGCAGACCAGAACCTTGAAACGCGGGGCAGCCTCGCGCAGGCCGCGCAGTACGGGTACGGATGTCATGGGAGAACGGAGTGACAGATCGGCCGGGTGGCGTCAACGACACGGTCGCGGCGGCACCAGGGGCGCCTGGTTGCGGCGTCAGGCTGCGCGGCCGCCGGTGGAGCCGCCGCCCTGGACCTGGCGCGGACGCGCCAGAGCGGAACCGGGAATGGGGCGCTGCGCGGCATCGGCGGGCGGCAGGCCCTGGTCCATGATGGCGTCACGGATCGGCTTGGGTTCGCCGAACAGGAAGCCCTGGCCATAGTCGACCTGGTACTCGAGCACGCCCATGACTTCGCGCTCGTATTCGATGCGGTCGGCAATCAGGTTCAGCCCGTAGCGCATGAGCCATTGCTTGAGGTCGGCAGGGTGAATGCCGACGCCGGTCTGCTGCGGATCGCCCGTGATGATCGATGCGGGCACCTTGAGGAAGCGCACGCGACGGGCGCGCGCGAGCTTGAAGTCGATGTCGAGGTGGGTCACGCGGTCGATGGAGAGGGTAAAGCCCATCTCTCCAAGGCGCGCGATGTTGGCGCTCTCGACCGGGTTCAGGCTCTCGAAGGTCTCCTGGGAGATTTCGAAGATGAGCAGGCCGGCAAGCTGGCGGTTCTCTTCCAGCCACTCCATGAACTGACCAAAGAAGAGGCGATCCTGCAGCGTCTCGCGCGAGAGGTTGTAGAACACGCCGATTTCGCGGTTGCGCTGCGTCCAGGTCTTCATCGCCTGCACGCAGCGGAAGAGCAGCATGTTGTCGATCACGGACATCAGGCCGGCGGGCTCTGCCACCTTGATGTACTGCGAGGGGAGGATGATGCGGCCGTCCTCGGTGCGCAGGCGCGAGAGCGCCTCGTAGTAGCGCACCCGGCGCTGCGGCAGGCTCACGATGGGCTGGAGATACAGGTCGACGCGGTTTTCCTCGAGCGCGCGGCGCACCATCTCGAGGACCGCATCACGGGTGTTGCTGCGGCCGGCGATGGCGCGCTCGGTGCGGGTGGCGTCTTCCTTCTTTCCGTAGGCGGGCAGCGGCATGTCGCCGGGTGCCGGGTCGCGCGCCAAGGCCTTGCCTGCCACACCCTCGGCCATGCGCCGCACGAGCGCCTCGAGCACCTTGACCTCGGTCACCACGCGATCGTTGCGCGCGGAGAAGCTGTCGTCGACGTGCTGCTTGAGTTCGAGCAGGGCGCGGCGGGTGAGTTCCGCATCGGATCGCATGGCCTCGTGAGACTTGCCCAGATGGTTCAATTCGGCTTCGGTGCGCTCGTTTTCAGCCGCTTGCGCAAAGATGTTCTCGCAATAGGCGGCGACAAGGGTGACGAAGCAGGCGACCAGCAACGCGCCCACGGCGTCGGTTGCGCCGATCCGGTAGAGGATCGCGGCCGTGATGATGCCGGCCACGGCGGCAACGGCAGGTACGACCATTTGGTCCAGGCGAGGCATCCGACACCCTTCACTCGTATGATTCGGGTCTACTGGCAGTGTCCGGGCCAAAAGGTTTACAACATCTTAACCACTGGAGATTCGCATGACCAACGCTCACTCCTTTTCGTTCACGTCCATCGACGGGGCGCCCTTGCCGCTGTCGGGGTTCAAGGACAAGGCCGTGCTCGTCGTGAACACGGCCAGCGCCTGTGGCCTGACCCCTCAGTACAAGGGGCTTGAGGCGCTGTGGCAGGCCTACAAGGGCCGAGGGCTCGTGGTGCTGGGGGTCCCCTGCAACGATTTCGGTGCGCAGGAGCCCGGAACCGAGGGTGAGATCAAGGCCTTCTGCGAGACGCGGTTCGGGGTCGACTTTCCCATGGCGGGCAAGGCGCACGTGATCGGCGCCGACGCGCACCCGTTCTACCAGTGGGCCGCGTCCGTGCTTGGCGAGGGCAGCACCCCGCGGTGGAACTTCCACAAGTACCTCATCGGCCGGGATGGCTCACTTGCCGGCGTGTTCGGCTCGCGCACGGATCCGGAGGCGGCAGAGGTGAAGGCGGCGATCGAGGCGGCGCTGAAGTGAGGGGTTAATTACGGTGACAGTGCGGGTTAGGTTAATTACGGTGACAGTGCACTTAACTCCCCAGGGTTAATTACGGTGACAGTGCACTTAACTCCCCAACGGATGAGTCTCAACATGCGAGATGGAGCTACGAGTTAAGTGCACTGTCACCGTAATTAATCTATAGCGGTGGAAAGCGATCTTTCCAGGGGCGGGCCTGTTCGAGCTGGGCGGAGAGGCGCAGGAGTGTGGCCTCGTCGCCGAAGCGGGTGGTGAACATGGTTCCGATCGGCAGGCCGTCTGCGTTCCAGTAGAGGGGCACGCTGGCCGAGGGCTGGCCGGTGATATTGTAGATGCCGGTGTAGGGAATGAAGGCAAAAAGCTCGCGCAGCAGCGTCTGGGGATCCTCGCGGTCCATGTCGAGCACGCCGAGCTTCAAGGGTGGCTGCGTGGCGACGGGCTGCAGGATCACATCGTAGTCCTGCATGAAAGCGGCGAGCTTGCGGCCCGTCATGTGCAGCGTTGTGATGGCCCGCGCGTAGGCGGGCGCATCGGTGCGGCGCGCCGTCTCGATGCGGAACCAGGTCGCGCGCTCGACGTCGGCGGGCTCGGGCTTGCGCCCCAGCGCCTCGGCGATCTCGTCGATGGTGGCTGCGATATTGGCGCTGATCACGACGCCCTGGGCATGCATGATTTCCGGCCCGTTCAAGACTGGCGTGGCTTCTTCGACAATGTGACCCAGGCTCTCGCAGAGCCGCGCGGCGTCGGCAACGGCCGCAATCGCGTCGGGGTGCACTGGAATATCGAAGGCCGGCTTGGTGGAGACCGCAATGCGCAGGCGGCCCGGCGGCAGGGCCACTTCGTCCAGCCAGGGCCGGGGATGATGCGGGGCTGCATAGGGATCGCCGGGCGCAGGGCCGCCGGTCGCATCGAGGAACAATGCGCTATCTCGAACTGATCGCGAGACGACGTGGCCCACCGCCGCGCCGCCCCAGCCCTCGCCACGCGTCGGCCCGACGGGCGTGCGTGCGCGTGTCGGCTTCAGGCCGTAGAGGCCGCAGCATGACGCCGGTATGCGGATCGATCCGCCGCCATCCGTTGCGTGCGCCACGGGCACAATGCCTGCAGCCACAGCGGCTGCAGCCCCGCCGCTGGAGCCGCCCGCGATGCGGGTCAGGTCCCACGGGTTGCGGGTTGCCCCCCACATGCGCGACTCGGATGAGGGGCTCAGTCCCAACTCGGGTGAATGCGTCTTGCCGAATGTGACCAGGCCCGCCTTCAAGCAGCGCTCGACATAGGTACTGTCCTGCCGGGCCACGAGGTTGCGGGTGTAGGAGAGGCTTCCCGTCGTGACCGTTCCCTTCAGCGTCACGCCCAGGTCCTTGAGCAACCACGGCACGCCGGTGAGCGGCCCCTGGGGCAGGCCTGCGGCAATGGCGCGGCGGGCGTGATCCTCGTCGTCGACCGTGATGGCGTTGATGGCGGGATTGACGGCGCGGGCGCGTGCGAGGGCGGTCTCGAGGAGTTCCGTTTCCGTTACCTTGCGGCTGCGTACGAGTTGCGCCAGGTCCAGCGCATCAAGGCGGCGATATTCCTCAAAGGACAGCATCTTGGTCTCCGTCAATCCACGATGTCGCGACTTGCGTTCATATGCGATAGGCTTGGCAGATGCCAGATCGCAGCCCGGCTGCGCAACGCAGGAGGTGGTTCCACATGCGCCCAGCAACCCTTGCCCTTTTGCTCTCGGCGGCCCTTTTCGCCCTCATCCTGCCCGATGGTGGCAGCACCGCCCGTGCCGGCGCCGATGTCGGCGATGACCCGGCGGGGAAATCCGGTTTCCCGCGCGATGAGGCTTCGCTGCGTCAGCTCGACGGCGAACAGCTGCGCATCGTCCGACGCGCCAGCGCCCAATGCTGGCATGCCGGGCATGGCGGCTTCGGCGCGCCGGGACCGGTGGCGCGCGTGTGCGTCATGAATGCTACCGAGGCCGCACTGGCGGCGCGCAAGGATGACATCCTGAAGGCCTATAGCGATGCCTTGCCGATGAATGTCCGGTACAATGAAAACCGGCCTGCGCTTTACTGGCAGCGCCTTGTTGTTCGTTAATTTCGGTGACAGTGCACTCAATTGCGCGCATCCCGTCGCAATTTGGGTTTAATACCTAGCTGCAATTGAGTGCACTGTCACCGAAATTAACGGATTGATGTGGAAACGCCGCCGGCTCCTGGATGGAACCGGCGGCGCTTGTGGTTTCGAGATCGGGCTGGCGACTTACGAGGTCAGCGGCATGATCTGGATTTCAACGCGACGGTTGCGGGCGCGGCCCGGGACCGTGGCGTTCGAGGCGGCGGGATATTGTTCGCCGAAGCCCTGGACGTACATGCGCTGGGACATCACGCCGTTCTGCTGCAGGACATAAGCCACCGCGTTGGCGCAGCGCTGCGACAGGTCGAGGTTGTAGCGATCGTCGCCCGTTGAATCGGTGTGGCCGGAGACCTGGATGGTGGTGCGGTTGAATTCGTTCAGAACCTCACCCACGGCCGCGAGCGTGCGGTAGAATTGCGGGTTCACCTGGTCGCCGTTCACCGGGAAGGTGATGTCGCTGGCCATCTCGAGGACGATGTTGTTGCCCTCGCGACGGACTTTCACGCCGGCATCGCGCAGGCGCTCGCGCAGGCGGGCTTCCTGGTTGTCCATGTAGCCGCCGACTGCACCACCGGCGAGAGCGCCGATGCCCGCGCCGATCAGCGCGTTGCGCGCGGCCTGCTTGCCGCTGGAGGTGTTGGTCAGGGCGCCAATCGCTGCGCCGCCGAGCGCGCCGAAGATCGCGCCGCGCGTGGCGTGGCTGGTCTTCTGTTCGCCGGTGTAGGGGTCCTGCGTCTGGCATCCGGCCAGTGCAAGCGTCGCGACAATGGCGACAGCAATCAGTTTACGCATGTCGAATTTCCCTCATCTGGAAAGTTTTGATCCGGCCCGAAACGAGGCCGCGGTCGAGTTGGTTCATAAGCCGAAGGCAGGCAGAAGCGCAAGGCGATCACCCGGAACGGACACGGCAGAATGGGCCTGCCGCCCCAAACTACCACCTTGGCGTGCAAGGAACTTGACGGCCGTCACACTGCCTTCGCATATGCGGTTCAGGTTTTACTCTTGTGAACAACGGATTGGGCAGACATGGAACTCTTCGACCTCAGCGGAAAAGTTGCAGTCATCACCGGCTCCACGAAAGGCATTGGCGAGGCCATTGCCCATCGCTTTGCCGAACACGGTGCCAGGGTCGTCATCTCGAGCCGCAAGGCTGACGCCTGCCAGCGGGTTGCCGACGAAATCAATGCCAAATGGGGCAAGGGGCACGAGGTGGCCCATCCCGTTGCCTGCAACATCAACCTGCGGGAGCAGCTCGAGAGCCTCGTGGCACAGACACGGGCAAAATGGGGCAAGATCGACGTGCTGGTCTGCAATGCCGCCGTCAATCCCGTGTTCGGGTCGATGTCGCAGATCCCCGACGAAGCCTTTGACAAGATCATGGGGGCGAATGTCCGCTCCAACCACCAGCTTTGCAACATGGTCATCCCGGAGATGGTGGCGCGCCGGGATGGCAGCATCATCATCGTTTCGTCGATCGGCGGGCTCAGGGGCTCGCCGGTGCTGGGCGCGTACTGCATTTCCAAGGCCGCGGATTTCCAGCTGGCGCGCAATATCGCGGTCGAGTTCGGGGCGCACAATGTCAGGGCCAACTGCATCGCCCCCGGCCTCATCAAGACGGATTTTGCCAAGGCCCTGTGGGACAACCCGGAGATCCTGTCCCGGTCAACGTCGACCTCGCCCCTGAAGCGGATCGGCGAGCCCGACGAGATCGCCGGCGCGGCTGTTTTCCTCGCCTCCAAGGCGGCAGCCTTCATGACCGGCCAGGCCATCGTTGTCGATGGCGGCGTGACGATCTAGCTTATCCGGCCTGAAAAACGGGCCGCCTGATCGTTAATGGCGGCCGTTCATTTGGCGTTCATGCAGATCAGGTCTCCATGGCGCGGGACCTGATGGTGACAGTGAGGGGAAAGATGACTGCGATCGACGATGCGCGTCGTACCACGAACACGCTTGCGGGCAGCAAGCTGCTCGAGACGCTGGACCCTGCCGCGATTGCGCGGCTCGAGGGACAGTGCGCATGGCGGACGGTTCGCGAGGGCGAGCCGATCGTGACCCGGGATTCGGATTCGCGGGATGTCTTCTTCGTCGTCAAAGGTCGATGCCGGATCGTGAACTACTCGCCGGCGGGACGCGAGGTTGCCTATGCGATCGCGGGACCTGGGGAATATTTCGGCGAGATGGCGGCGATCGACGGCCTGCCACGCTCGGCGACGGTTGTCGCCCTGGACGATTGCACGCTCGCATCGATCACGCCGCAGGTCTTCCGTGGCCTGCTCGAGCAGTATCCGCGCGTCAGCATCGTCATCATGGAGAAGCTGGTGCGCATCGTGCGGACCAGCGATGACCGGATCATGGATCTCGCCACGCTGTCGGCCTACCAGCGGGTCTATTCAGAGGTGCTCAAGCTCATGAAGCCCGATCCGGTGCGCAGTGGCTCGTGGATCGTCTATCCGCTGCCGACCCAGGCGCAAATCGCGGCCCAGGCATCGACCACGCGCGAAACCGTGGCCCGTGTCCTGTCGCAACTGGCGCAGGACGGGATCGCCGAGCGCAAGTCCAAGACGCTGTATGTGCGCCAGGTCGACCGGCTGAAACAGCTCTGCGAGAAGGTGCCTGCGCCGCTTATCAAGGCGCAGGACTGATCAAAAGGTTTCAGGCGCGAGAAGGGGGCTCCCATGCCTCCAGGACGGTGCGCGCCACCTGGCTCTGGAAGGCCTCGAGGCGCTCGGTGGGCAGGGTCGATGCCTCGACGAATACAGCCAGCGCAATGCGTTCACCGGTGCGCGCGGTCGCGATACCGCTGTCGTTGAACACGGCCGTGAAGCCGTCAACGGCGCGCGTCTGGCCGCCGCGGTGGGCGATCGTCCAGCCCTTGCCGATGCCTGCGCTCAGCCGATCCAGGCCGGTCCTGGACCGTCGCAGCAGGTCGAGCACGAAGGACGCATTGCGGCGCTGGAGGAGATGACCTTGCTCGAGGCGGGCGTAGAGGCCGGCGATTGCGCGCGGGCTTGCGGTGTCGCGGGGATCCCGGAGGTAGCGCCATTGCGCGCGGCGGCGATCATCCATGCTTGCGGCCATGATTGATGCATCGAGGCGGCGCGCGTCGGCGAAGCTGGCGTCAGGGGCGAGGCCAAACACGGCGGGCTGCACGTCGCGCTCGTAGCGATCGACGCGCAGGCCCTTGGCGCAATCGATGCGAACCAGGGCTTTCTGGATGCGGGCGGGGCCGCCAGCGAGCGCGATCACGGCGTCGGTGGCTGTTGCATCCCCGTTCAGGAGCATGTGCTCGAGCAGCTGGCGGGCGGTGAATTTCATGGACCTGGCGCGCAGGCGCGCGGCCAGCGGCGAGCGACCCGGGGCGATGTCGCGGGTGCCCAGCGTGACCAGGCGGTCGAGATTTACCTCTCCCAGTTCGGCCAGATGCAGGACCGCGACCGCGACCGGCAGGCCGCTGAGCGCCTGCATCGGGAACATCTGGTCGGCATTCACAAGCGCGGTGCGGCCTGCGTCGACGTCGATCACGGCGATGCCGACCTGTGCCGCCTTCAGCTGGCTGGCAAGGGCCGATAGCCGGGCCTCAAGGGAGCGGTCAGGCGCCCCGAGGGCGGCGATGTCCTGCGGCGGCACGGCGGACGCCGCCCGCGCCGCGCTTGGTACACACACCAGCGCGAGGCCTGCGGCGAGCATGTGGCGCCGGGAAAGTTGGGTTGTCATCTCGGTCCTGTCCTTGACCCCGGAACAGGTAATGCATCCCGGGCCCAAAGATCAGTGACGGATGAACGCTATTTGTGGATCACCCCGGGAGGGAGCGATCCGCAGGCGTGAATTGGCGGTTCTGCTCGTCTGCGACCGCCTGGTAGGTCAAAGCGCCGCGGTGAATATTGAGGCCCGCCAGCAGATGCGGGTTCTCGCGGCAGGCCCGGGCATAGCCTTTGTCGGCCAGCGCCAGGGTGAAGGGCAGCGTGGCGTTGTTGAGGGCGAAGGTCGATGTGCGGGCCACGGCGCCCGGCATGTTGGCCACGCAATAGTGAACCACGTCATGGACCTTGTAGGTCGGCTGGGCGTGGGTGGTGGCGCGCGCGGTCTCGGCGCACCCGCCCTGGTCGATCGCCACGTCGACGATGACCGAGCCCTTCTTCATGCGGCGGACCATGGATTCCGAAATCAGCTTGGGCGCGGCTGCGCCGGGCAGCAGCACGGCACCGATGACGAGGTCTGCGGTCAGGACCTGCTCCTCGATGGCGTCGATCGTGGAGTAGATGGTGTTCAGCATGGCGCCGAACTGGAGGTCGAGTTCAGCCAGGCGCGGGAGGCTGCGGTCGATCACGGTGACATGGGCCTCGAGCCCCATGGCCATGCGCGCGGCGTTGGCGCCGACGACGCCACCGCCAATGATCACGACCTTCGCCGCCGGCACGCCGGGCACGCCGCCGAGCAGCATGCCGCGACCGCCCTGTTCCATCTCGAGGCAATGCGCACCGGCCTGGATCGACATGCGGCCGGCGACCTCGGACATGGGTGCAAGCAGCGGCAGGCCGCCGCGTGCGTCGGTCACGGTTTCATAGGCGATCGCGACGCAGTCGGACTTGAGCAGGCCTGCGGTCTGCTCGGGATCGGGGGCGAGGTGCAGATAGGTGAACAGCAGCTGCCCGGGGCGCAGCATGGCGATCTCGGGGGCTTGCGGCTCCTTGACCTTCACGATCATGTCGGCCTTGCCAAACACGTCAGCGGCGGTCGGCAGGATCTCGGCCCCGGCTGCCTTGTACATGTCATCGGTCAGGCCGATCGCGACACCGGCTGATGCCTGCACGACAACCTTGTGGCCATGCGATACGAGCTCGCGCACGCTCGATGGCGTGAGGCCGACGCGATACTCGTGAACCTTGATTTCCTTCGGAACGCCAACAAGCATGGTGCGGATATCCCCTCGCGGAATTCTGTTTTTCAGGACAGGCGGCTGAGCACCCGACGGACACCGTCGACGAGCCGCTCGACATGGGCCTGTTCTGCAACGAGAGCGGGGCCCAATGCAATCGTGTCGCCTCCGACCCTCAGCACCATGTTCTCCTCGAAAAAGGCGCGGCGGATGGCCTCATGGCCGCGCTTGCCCGGCGCGCCGGCTGCGGGTTCGATGTCGATCGCGGCGGCAGCACCGCAGTTGCGGATATCCACAACGAATGGCGCCCCCTTCAGGGTGTGCACGGCGTCCTCGAGCCATTTTTCGACCTGGCGGCCGCGCTCGAACAGGCCCTCGTCGCGGTAGATGTCGAGGGTGGCCAGGGCGGCGGCGGCAGCGACCGGGTGGCCTGAATAGGTGTAGCCGTGGAAGAGCTCGATCTGCCAGTCGTTCTTCTGCTCGAAGGCGTCGTAGATGGCGTTCGAGGCGATGACGCCGCCCATGGGGATGACGCCGTTCGTGATGCCCTTGGCAAAGGTGATCATGTCGGGCGTCACGCCATAGCGTTCGGCGGCCGTTGGCGCGCCCATGCGGCCGAACATCGTGATGACCTCGTCGAAGATCAGCAGGATGCCATGCTTCGTGCAGAGCTCGCGCAGGCGCTGGAGGTAGCCCTTGGGTGGCGGCAGCACGCCGGTCGATCCCGCCATCGGCTCGACGATGACGGCCGCTATCGTGTCCCCGTGAAGCGCAACCATGTCCTCGAGCGCGTCGGCGAGGTTTGCGCCATGGTCCGGTTCGCCCTTCGAGAAAGCCTGGCGGGCGCGATCATAGGTCGATGGCAAATGATCCACGCCGGGCAGCATCTGCCCGTAGGCCTTTCGATTGTTGACGATGCCGCCGACCGACATGCCGCCGAAATTCGTGCCGTGGTAGCCACGCACGCGGCCGATCAGGCGCGTTCGCTGCCCCTCGCCACGGGCACGCCAGTACGCCAGCGCGATCTTGAGGGCCGTGTCGGCGGCCTCGGAACCCGAGTTGCAGAAGAAGACGCGCTCCATGCCGGCGGGCGCGATGGCGGCAATGCGGCCGGCCAGCTCGATCACCTTGGGATGGGCAAACTGGAAGGTTGGCGCGAAATCGAGCTCGCGCAGCTGGGCCGAGACGGCCTCGGTGATGCGCGGCTGCCCATGGCCGGCCAGCGAGCACCAGAGGCCTGCAAGGCCATCGAGAAGCTCGCGCCCCTGCGGATCGTAATAGAACATGCCCTGGCCGCGGGCGATGATCCGGGGATCGGACTTGAACTGGCGGTTTGCCGTGAAGGGCAGCCAAACGGCGTCGATTGCGTTGGCTGGGTCGTTGGCTGGCGTTGGGTTTGTCATGCGGATCGAGGCCCTTGTTCGCGCAGGGCTTATAGCATGCGGGCGGGGGGCGTCAGGGGCTGCAATGATGGCCGGGCGGCGGCCGGTCGAGGCCACAACCAGCGCGTGGATCCCCCCGCATGGTGCAAAGCCGCGGGCGAATCGGATTGCCTTGACCATAAACCGGAAATACACCGTGCGCGGCTCGGCGCTTTTCATTAACCTCTGCACCCACTAGGATGCGCGCCGCTTGCGAATTTCGCTCGCGGCAGGCTCGCGCCAGACATGCGCAATTCACGGGGAAACGGTGTTCGTTCGCGTCGCAACAGATGTCCACTGATACAACAGACGCTCCGTCCAAGCCGCCAGCGAAGGGCTTCTCGCTGCGCTCACGCCTGCTTGGCATTCCTGCCGATGCCAAGGCTGCGGCGGATGAACCCGTGGACACCAGCGCGGAAGCTCCTGTCGTTCCGGATGCCGCCCCCAGCGAGCCGCTCGCCGATGCCGAAGCTGCCGACGTGACCGCCGCCGCGGCAACGCCCGCGCCGACCGATGACACCGAAGAAGCCGATGAGCCGCCGCGTGTCGGCGTCGCCGTGGGTCCCAAGCGTTCGCTGCTTTCCTCGGCGTTCGGACTGGATGATGCGGGCGCCAAGGCCGAGACGACGCGCCTTGCCGAGGCCCTTGTCGGCGAGACGGCCGCCGAGGCGCCTGCTGCTTCCGACGCTTGTGCGCCGGGCCCCCTGCCCTCGCCCATCGAGGTCGAGGCTGCGACCGCCGAGCCCGTGCCCTTCGTCCGCTTCAAGGGCGTGACCAAGACCTATGACGGCGCCAACCTCGTCGTGAAGCAACTTGATCTCGACATCGCGCGTGGCGAGTTCCTGACGCTGCTTGGTCCCTCGGGATCCGGCAAGACCACAACCCTGATGATGCTGGCGGGCTTCGAGCAGCCGACATCCGGGGACATCATGCTGAATGGCACGACGCTGAACGAATTGCCGCCGCACAAGCGCGGCCTCGGCTTCGTGTTCCAGAACTATGCCTTGTTCCCGCACATGAGCGTGCAGGAGAACGTGGCCTTCCCGCTGGAAGTCCGGCGCATCAAGGGCAGCGAAGTGCGAGAACGGGTCGCCCGGGCGCTGGCGATGGTTGAACTCACGGGCTTCGAGAAGCGCAAGCCGGGCCAGCTCTCGGGTGGCCAGCAGCAGCGCGTGGCCATGGCCCGGTCGCTGGTGTTCGATCCGGAACTCGTTTTGATGGACGAGCCGCTCGGCGCGCTCGACAAGCACCTGCGCGAGCAGATGCAGTACGAGCTGAAGCGCCTGCATCGCGAGCTGGGCGTGACGATGGTCTATGTGACGCATGACCAGAGCGAGGCCCTGACGCTTTCGGATCGCATCGCGGTCTTCCACGACGGCGTGATCCAGCAGCTGGATACGCCAGCGCGCATCTATCAGGAACCGGCCAATGCGTTCGTCGCCGGTTTCATCGGCGAGAACAACGCGCTGCCGGGCAAGGTCGTGTCGATCCGGGGCGATGAGTGCGTCGTCGAGCTGATCGGTGGCGCGCGCGTGCGGGCGCTGAACGGCAATTGCACCACGATTGACCAGACGGGCGTCGTATGCGTCCGGCCCGAGCACCTGTCGATCTCGGCGGAGACGGCGCCCGGCGGCAATCATGTGGCGGCGCTCGTCGAGGACTACATCTTCCACGGCGACCATGTCCGCGTGAAACTGTCAGCGCCGGGGATGGGCGAGATCTATGTGAAGGCCCCTGCGCACATGGGCGGTCTTCCGGCGAAGGGCGTCGCTGTCACGCTGTGCTGGGAGCCTGCGTCCGCGCGCGCCTTCTCGTCCTGATGACTTCCAACAAGACCAACACCAACACCAACAGCTGAGGAAAACCCATGGGCCGGACAACCACGATCATCATCGCTGCTGCCGCCGCCGTCGTCATCCTTGCGGGCGTGCTTCTGTTCATGCTGGGACGCGGCGGTGAAAAGGCCGTGGACCAGCTCGATGCCGAGCTGAGCGACATGCAGCTTCCTGGCGCGGACGGAGCCAGCGCGCCGGCCGGCGCTGCGGGCGGCGGCGAACCGCTCGTCGTCGTGTCCTGGGGTGGCGCCTACACCAAGAGCCAGGTCGAGGCCTATCACAAGCCCTTCGAAGCCAAGACCGGCCAGAAGATCAATTCGGTCGACTACAATGGCGGCATTGCCGAGATCAAGGCCCAGGTCGAGGCCGGTAACGTGACGTGGGACGTGGTCGACATGGAGATCGCCGACGCGCAGCGCGCCTGCGACGAAGGCCTGCTCGAGAAGATTGACGCCGGCACGCTGCCGGCTGCGCCTGATGGGACGCCTGCGATCCAGGATTTCGTCGCCAATGGCGTCACGCCCTGTGCGGTGACGACGATCCTGTTCAGCCACATCGTCGCCTTCGACAAGTCCAAGTTCGAAGCCAAGGTGCCGTCGCAGCTTGCCGATTTCTTCGATGTGAAAAACTTCCCCGGCAAGCGCGGCATGCGCAAGACAAGCCCGAAGATCAACCTTGAACTTGCGTTGCGTGCCGATGGTGTGCCGGGAGACCAGGTCTATGAGGTGCTGGGCACCAAGGCTGGCGTCGATCGCGCGTTCCGCAAGCTCGATACGATCAAGGACCACGTGATCTGGTGGGAAGCCGGCGCGCAGCCGCCGCAGCTGCTTGCTGATGGCGAAGTCACCATGACGACGGCCTATAACGGGCGCATCTTCGATGCGATGGTCATGGAGAACAAGCCGTTCGAGATCATCTGGGACGGGCAGCTGCTCGAGCTGGACGTGCTTGGCATCGTGAAGGGAACCAAGCGCCTCGAGCAGGCCCGGCAGTTCGTGGCGTTCGCAACCGACACGCAACGTCTGGCCGACCAGGCAAAGTGGATCGCGTATGGACCTGCGCGGAAATCGTCGCTGTCCCTGGTTGGCAAGCATGCCGACAAGGGCATCGAGATGCTGCCGCACATGCCCAATGCGCCGGCGAACGCGAAGAACGCGATCCAGATCGACTTCCTGTGGTGGGCCGACCACCAGGAGGAACTGAACCAGCGCTGGGCGGCGTGGCTGGCGAAATAGGATTGCAGGCTGACGCGGGGGGCGTGCTGACGTGAATGCAACGGGGCAGATGAGCCTGGCAGAGCAATACCGGCGTTCCGGACAGCGCGCGCGCCGGACGACGTTCATGCTCGTGCTGCCCCTGCTTGCGTTCCTCGTGGTCTCGTTCGTGCTTCCCATCGGCTCGATGCTGATGCGCAGCGTCGATGACAGCACGGTGTCGGAGATCCTGCCGCGCACGGCGGCGGCGCTGCGCTCGTGGGATGGCAAGGGGCGACCGCCTTTCAGCGCCTACACCGCGCTGGCCGACGACCTGTCGCGTGCAAACCGCACGGGACAGATCGGCAAGGTTGCCACGCGCATGAATTTCGAGCGGGCCGGCATGCGCTCGCTGCTGATCAAGACGGCGCGCGAGGCCCGCGGCTTCGTTCCGCCCTATGCGCAGGCCTTCAACCAGGTTGACCTGCAATGGAGCGACCCGGAGGTCTGGGGCGCGCTTCGCCATGCCAGTGCCATTGCGACGTCGGGCTACTATGTCTCGGCCCTCGACCAGACGCGCCGGGCGGACGGCACCTGGGTTCCCAGGCCCGAAGAAGAGCAGATCTATCTGACCTTGTTCGCGCGGACGCTGGTGGTGGCCGCAGGCGTGACGGCACTGTGCTTTCTGCTGGGCTATCCGCTGGCCTATTACATCGCGCATCTGGATGAGCGGCGGCGAAACCTTGTTCTCATCCTTGTGCTGCTGCCGTTCTGGACGTCGCTGCTGGTGCGCACCACGGCATGGATTGCCCTCTTGCAGACCAATGGCGTCGTCAATGACGTCATCGCCTCGGTGGCGGGCGAAGGCGCGCGCCTGGCGCTGATCCACAACATGACGGGCCCGATCATCGCGATGACGCATATCCTGCTGCCGTTCATGATCCTGCCGACCTACAGCGTGATGCTGTCGGTGCCACCGTCCCTGAAGCGGGCGGCGGTGTCGCTGGGCGCGACGCCGTGGACGGCGTTCTGGCGGGTCTATTTCCCGATGACGCTGCCGGGGGCTGCTGCGGGCGGGTTGCTCGTCTTCATCCTGGCGCTTGGCTACTACATCACGCCGGCGCTTGTGGGCGGCCGCACGGGGCAGCTTATCTCGAACATGATCGAGTTCCACATGAAGACGTCGCTCAACTGGGGGCTGGCGGCAGCGCTGGGCGGGATCCTGCTTGGCTCGGTGCTGGTGCTCTATGCCTTCTACGCGCGACTGGTCGGCATGAACAGGTTGAGGCTCGGCTGACCATGGCAGACAAGGGCAAGCGCTGGGACCAGACATCGCTCGAGGCGGGCGTGAACCGCTGGTTTGCGTATGGCGTGCTGTTATTCCTGATCGCGCCGCTGCTCGTCGTGATCCCGCTGTCGTTCAATGCCGAGCCCTATTTCAGCTTTACCGACAAGATGCTGACGCTGCAGCCCGACGGGTTCTCGCTGCGCTGGTACCGCGACATTGCCGAGAACCCGCAATGGCTCGAGGCCATGCGCAACAGCGTGATCATCGGGCTGTGCTCGACGGCGCTGGCGACCGTGCTGGGCACGCTGGCGGCCATGGGACTTGCGCGCAGCAACATGCCGTTCCGCGACTTCTTCATGGCGCTGCTGATCTCGCCGCTGATCGTGCCGATCGTCATCTCTGCGGCGGGCATGTATTTCTTCTATTCGACCGTCGGTCTGGCGCAGACGACGCTGGGGATCATCCTCGCGCACACGGCGCTTGGCGTGCCGTTCGTGGTCATCACCATCACGGCGACGCTGTCGGGCTTCGACAACAACCTGATCCGCGCCTCGGCCAGCCTTGGCGCTGATCCCGTGACGACCTTCTTCCGCGTGACCCTGCCGCTGGTGGCGCCGGGCATGATCTCGGGCGCACTCTTTGCCTTCGCGGCCTCGTTCGACGAGGTCGTGACCGTGCTCTTCCTCGGCGGCCCCGAGCAGCGCACCATCCCGCGCCAGATGTGGTCGGGCATCCGCGAGCAGATCAGCCCGACGATCCTTGCGGTCGCAACGTTGCTGATCGTGTTCTCGACGCTCTTGCTGCTGACAGTGGAGATGCTGCGGCGTTGGAATGCGCCGGCGAAGGGGTAAGCGCGCTCGCTACCCCGGCTCGCGCGAGCACTCATTGCGCGACGCAATCTCACTTATTCTTATCTTCTCTCGTCATGGCCGCGTCGCGCGGCAGCGCGAACCGGCCACCCAGAATATCTGCAAGCCATGCTGGCGTCCTCGCAGCGCCTCACCGTAGTCGCCGGGCGCACCGCAGCGAG
>JBEIHO010000012.1:0-65493 GCA_040381215.1 Alphaproteobacteria bacterium
CCCCGTGCGCGATGCCGGCCCGCTGATGAACAAGGTCGAGCCCTTCCACATCCTCAAGATGGACAAGCGCCGCGGCAACATCGTTGTCTCGCGCCGCGCCGTCCTCGAGGAAAGCCGCGCCGAGCAGCGCAACGAACTCGTGGCCAACCTCCGCGAGGGCCAGGTCATCGACGGCGTCGTCAAGAACATCACCGACTACGGTGCCTTCGTGGACCTCGGTGGCGTCGACGGCCTGCTGCACGTGACCGACATCGCATGGCGTCGCGTCAATCACCCCAGCGAGGTGCTCTCGATCGGCCAGACCGTGAAGGTCCAGGTCGTGAAGGTGAACCCCGAAACCCAGCGCATCAGCCTTGGCATGAAGCAGCTCGAGGCCGATCCGTGGGAGGGCGTTGCCCAGAAATACCCGGTCAACGGCAAGTTCCGCGGCCGCGTCACCAACATCACTGACTACGGCGCCTTCGTAGAGCTCGAACCGGGCGTCGAAGGTCTGGTGCACGTGTCGGAAATGTCCTGGGTCAAGAAGAACGTCCATCCGGGCAAGATCGTCTCGACCAGCCAGGAAGTCGAAGTCATGGTGCTCGAGGTGGATGCCACCAAGCGCCGCATCAGCCTCGGCCTGAAGCAGACCATGGACAATCCGTGGCATGCCTTCTCCGACCGTCACCCGGCTGGCACCCAGATCGAGGGCGAGATCAAGAACATCACCGAATTCGGTCTGTTCATCGGTCTCGATGGCGACATCGACGGCATGGCACACCTCTCCGATCTCGACTGGAACGAGCCGGGCGAGGAAGCCATCAAGAAGTACAAGAAGGGCGACCAGGTGAAGGCTGTCGTTCTCGACATCGACGTCGAGAAGGAACGCATCGCTCTCGGCATCAAGCAGGTCTCCGGCGATCCGATGGAAAGCCTCGGCCCTGTGAAGAAGGGCGACATCGTGACCTGCGCGGTCATCGACGTGACCGACAGCGGCATCGAAGTTGCAGTGGGCGATCTCAAGTCGTTCATCCGCAAGAACGAACTGTCGCGCGATCGCGCCGAGCAGCGCCCCGAGCGCTTTGCGGTCGGTGACAAGATCGACGTCCGGGTAACCAACGTCGACAAGGCCGCTCGCAAGATCAGCCTGTCGATCAAGGCCCGCGAAATCGCCGAGGAAAAGGAAGCCGTCGCACAGTACGGTTCCTCCGACTCGGGCGCCTCGCTTGGCGACATCCTGGGCGCAGCCCTGCGCAAGAAGGCCGAGAAGTCGGACGAATAATCCGACCCATCGCACTTGCAGCATCAGAACGAAGGGGCGGCGAAAGCCGCCCCTTTTCGTTGCCGGAAGGGGAAAAACGCTTGTTTCATAAGACCTTGGGCGCTGAAATCCTTGACCGTCCGGGCATCCCTTGGAAGACTCCGCACCAGCAGGCCACAAGCCTTGTCACCGGCGCCGCCTCGGAGAAGACCACGCGATGATCAAGTCGGAACTCGTGCAGAAACTCGCCGAGCAGAACCCGCATCTGTTCCAGCGTGACATCGAGAAGATCGTGGCCACCATCTTCGGAGAAATCGCAAAGGCCCTCGCAACGGGCGACAGGGTCGAGCTCCGCGGCTTCGGCGCCTTCTCGGTCAAGTCGCGCCCCGCACGCTCGGGACGCAATCCGCGCACCGGCCAGACGGTGTCCGTGGCAGCCAAGCACGTGCCGTTCTTCAAGACCGGCAAGGAACTGCGCGACCGGCTGAACCGGCACAAACCCGATCCGGCAGCACAAACCCTCTCCGACGATTAGCCCGCCCCACCCTTCCAAACGAGGCCCAGGATGACCAGCCTGTTCAGGACCTTCTTCTTCTGGACCCTGGCCCTCGGCGTCGCCGCGCTCGCCGTCGCCAACCGCGACGCCACGCAGCTGTCCCTCGACCCCTTCAGCGCCACGACGCCCGCAGTGGCTTTCCAGCTGCCGCTGTTCTGGATCATCCTGGGTGCCGCCCTCATCGGCATCGTCCTCGGCGGCTGGTCAACCTGGCTCGCCCAGGCGCCCCTGCGACGCGCGATCCGCGACCGCGAGGAGCGCATCCGCCGCCTCGAGCGGGAACTCGAGGCCGCACAATCCATCATCGTGCGCCCGGCAACCGCGAGCAGCGCGATCGCCCGGCGCGGATAAGCCCGGCTCCTCGTTGCAGTTGCCAGCCCCGCCCGGCGCTGCCTATAAGCCACGCATGACCCCAGCATTTCGCAGCCCCGTCTATTGCGCCCTCGACACCACCGATATCGGCAAGGCGAAGGCGCTCGCATCGGCCATCAAGCCCTGGGTCGGCGGCATCAAGCTCGGCCTCGAGTTCTTCAACGCGAACGGCCCGCAAGGCATCGCGAGCATCGCCGAACTGGGCCTGCCCGTCTTCGCCGACCTCAAGATGCATGACATCCCCAACACGGTGGCCGGCGGCATCCGCGCCGTGCTGCCGCTCGGCGTCTCGATCGTCAATGTTCACGCCAGCGGCGGCCGCGCCATGATGAAGGCCGCAGCCGAAGCCGCCGCAACTGCAGGCCCCCGCCGCCCCAAGGTCATTGCCGTCACGGTGCTGACCAGCATGGACGAGGCCGATCTGAACGAGACCGGCGTGCCCGGCGCACCGGCCGCGCAGGTCATCCGCCTTGCAACGCTCGCCCGCGACGCCGGCATCGACGGTGTCGTCTGCAGCGCCCACGAGATCGAGCCCCTGCGCAAGGCCTTGGGCCCGGACTTCATGCTCGTGGTCCCTGGCATCAGGCCTGCAGGCGCCGACACCGGCGACCAGAAGCGAATCATGACGCCGGCTGAGGCCGTCAGGCGCGGGGCCGACTGGCTGGTGATCGGACGCCCCATCACCGGCGCGCCCGACCCCGCAGCCGCAGCGCGTGCCATCCACGACGAGCTGCTGCGCGCCAACGCATGAACGGCGCCATCAAGATCTGCGGCATCAGCACGCCAGAGGCCTTCGATTGCGCCGCTCGCGCAGGCGCAACCCATGCAGGCTTCGTCTTCTACGCGCCAAGTCCGCGCCACATCGCACCGGCAGCAGCCGCAGCCATCGCCCGTCGCAGCCCCGCCGTGAAGTCCGTCGCCCTCACCGTCGACGCGACCGATGACGAGCTGTCGGCCATCCTTGGCGCATTCACGCCCGACCTGCTGCAGCTGCACGGCCACGAGCCCCCGGACCGCGTCCAGGAGATCCGCGCCCGCTTTGCACGTCCCGTCATGAAAGCAATCCCCATCGCCGGCCCCGACGACCTCGCCACCGCGCGCCGCTATGAGGCTGTGACCGACGTCCTGTTGTTCGATGCAGCCCCCCGGGACCTGCCCGGCGGCAACGGCGTCACCTTCGACTGGTCGCTTCTGGCAGGCACCACCTGGCGCAAGCCCTGGTTCCTGTCGGGCGGCCTGACGCCCGAAAATGTGGCAGATGCGATTTACCAAACGAGGCCAGGCGGCGTTGACGTATCGTCAGGTGTCGAGCGCACGCGTGGCATCAAGGACAATGCAAGCATCGAAGCATTTATCGCAAGCGCCCGGCACGCATTCAGTGCTATCGCTGCACCCTAACCTCTGGCACAGCGCATGAACACGTCTCAAAGGCCCAACTCCTTCCGGACAGGTCCGGACGACCACGGACACTTCGGCATCTTCGGCGGCCGCTATGTCGCCGAGACACTGATGCCGCTGATCCTCGACCTTGAAAAGGCATACAACGCCGCCAAGGCCGATCCCTCCTTCCAGGCCGAGCTCGATGATTTCCTGGAGCACTATGTAGGCCGCCCCTCGCCGCTTTATTTCGCCGAGCGCCTGACCGCCCACTGGGGCGGGCCGAAGATCTGGTTCAAGCGCGACGAGCTGAACCACACCGGCGCCCACAAGATCAACAACTGCATGGGCCAGATCCTGCTCGCCCGCCGCATGGGCAAGAAGCGCATCATCGCCGAGACAGGCGCCGGCCAGCATGGCGTCGCAACCGCAACCGTCGCCGCACGCTTCGGCCTGCCTTGCATCGTCTACATGGGCGAGGAAGACATGAAGCGGCAGATGCCGAACGTCTTCCGCATGCGCCTGCTTGGCGCCGAGGTCATCCCCGTCACGTCGGGTTCGAAGACCTTGAAGGACGCGATGAACGAGGCCTTGCGCGACTGGGTCGCCAACGTCGAGAGCACCTTCTACATCATTGGCACCGTCGCCGGTCCCCATCCCTACCCGGCGATGGTCCGCGACTTCCAGTCGGTCATCGGTCGCGAAGCCCGCGCCCAGATGCTCAAGGCCGAAGGCCGTCTCCCGGACGCCGCCGTGGCCTGCATCGGCGGCGGCTCCAATGCGATGGGCCTCTTCTATCCTTTCCTCGACGATGCCAGCGTCGCGCTCTACGGCGTCGAGGCCGCAGGCCTTGGCATCGAAACGGGCAAGCACGCCGCCTCTCTGGCAGGCGGCCGCCCGGGCGTCCTGCACGGCAACCGCACCTACCTGCTGCAGGATGACGACGGCCAGATCATCGAGGCCCACTCGATCTCGGCCGGCCTCGACTATCCCGGCATCGGCCCCGAGCACGCCTGGCTGCACGACATGAAGCGCGTGAACTACGTTTCCGCCACCGACCAGGAAGCGCTCGACGCCTTCCAGCTCTGCGCCCGCCAGGAAGGCATTCTCCCCGCGCTCGAGCCCGCGCACGCGCTGGCCTTCACCGGCAAGCTCGCCGCCACGATGCGCAAGGACCAGACGATCCTGATGAACCTCTGCGGCCGTGGCGACAAGGACATCTTCGCCATCGCCGAGCATTTGGGAACAAAGCTGTGAGCCGGATACCTGCCCGCTTCGCCGAGCTGAAAAAGCAGAACCGTGCAGCGTTCATCGCCTTCATCTCGGCAGGCGACCCAAACTATGAGACCTCGCTCGAGATCTTCCGCGGCCTGCCCGCCGCCGGTGCCGACATCATCGAGCTCGGCATGCCCTTCACCGACCCCATGGCCGAAGGCCCGGCCATCCAGGCCTCGTCTCTTCGCGCGCTGCAGGCCGGACAGACCATGGCCCGCACGCTGCAGATGGTGCGCGAGTTCCGCAAGCAGGATGAACGCACGCCCGTCGTGCTGATGGGCTACTACAACCCCGTCTACGCCTACGGGGTGGAACGCTTTGCAACCGACGCCGCCGCGGCAGGCGTCGACGGCTTGATCATCGTCGACCTGCCGCCCGAGGAAGACCAGGAACTGCGCCTGCCGGCCGCGCGCGCCGGGCTCGACCTGATCCGCCTGGCCACGCCCACGACCGACGACAAACGCCTGCCGGCCGTCCTGAACGGCGCGACGGGCTTCCTTTACTACGTCTCGATCATGGGCGTGACCGGCACCAAGACGATTGCCACCGACGAGGTTGCTGCCTCGCTCGCCCGCATCCGCGCCGCCACCGACCTGCCGGTAGCCGTGGGCTTCGGCATCAAGACCGAAGCAGATGCGCAAAAGGTTGCCAGGATCGCTGACGCCGCCGTCGTTGGCTCCGCATTAGTGGCGGAAATAAGCCAGTTTTCTGGCCCGGATGGTAAAAATGTCGCGGGGGCGGTAAAAGCTGTGTTAGACTTGTCCCGTCGACTCGCTGGTGCAGCGCACAACGCTCGCTTATGAAGTCGTCAAGCAGTGATGCGTTTAGTTAACAGTCGGTAAGCCTCGGTATGAACTGGATCACGAACTTCGTCCGCCCGAAGGTCAAGTCGCTCTGGAGCGCCAAGCCCGAGACACCTGACAATCTGTGGAAAAAGTGCCCCGGTTGCCAGGGCATGATTTTCCACCGCGACCTCGACGCCGCGCAGTTCGTCTGCATGCACTGCGACCACCACCTCAAGATCGGCAACAATGCGCGCCTGAAGCTGCTCTTCGACGAAAGCGTCTGGGACGACATCGCCCTGCCGGAAGTACCGATCGATCCCCTCAAGTTCAAGGACGAGAAGCGCTACGCCGACCGCCTGCGCGAGGCGCGGTCCAAGACCGGCGAGATGGACGCCATCAAGGCCGCGCGCGGCCTCGTCAATGGTGTCCGCACGACCGTGGCGATCCAGAGCTTCGAGTTCATGGGCGGCTCGCTCGGCATGGCGGTGGGCGAAGGCATCATCGCAGCCATGAAGGCAGCCATCGAGCACCGCACACCCTTCGTGCTGTTCACCGCCTCCGGCGGCGCCCGCATGCAGGAGGGCATCCTGTCCCTGATGCAGATGCCGCGCGTCACGATCGCCGTGCAGATGCTGCGCGAGGCCGGCCTGCCCTACATTGTCTTCCACACCGACCCAACCACGGGCGGCGTGACGGCGTCCTACGCCATGCTGGGCGACATCCACATGGCCGAGCCCGGCGCCCTCATCGGCTTTGCCGGCCCGCGCGTCATCGAGAACACGATCCGCCAGAAGCTCCCCGAGGGCTTCCAGCGGTCGGAGTATCTCAACGACCACGGCATGGTCGACATGGTGGTGCACCGCCACAAGATGCGTGAAACGCTGGGCCGCACCCTCAAGCTCCTGACACGCAAGGCCAGCCGCGCTGTCTCCATCCGCTCGGCCTACGAAGTCGGCCCCTATGCCGTGCCGACAATGCAAGGCAGCGCCACGCAGGTCTACGACCTCTCGAATCCCAAACAGCCGACGGCATGAGCAAGCCTGCCGGCAGTGACCAGGCGAGCGATGCCATCCTCGCCCGCCTCACCGCGCTGCACCCGAAGCTGATCGACCTGTCGCTGGGCCGCATCGAGGCCCTTCTCGAGAAACTGGGAAGCCCGCACAAGCGCCTGCCGCCAGTCATCCACGTGGCCGGCACGAACGGAAAGGGTTCCACCTGCGCCTTCCTGCGCGCCATGCTCGAGGCCGAGGGAAAGCGCGTGCATGTCTATGCCTCGCCACACCTCGTCCGCTTCCACGAGCGCATCCGCCTCGGCGGCAAGCTCATCGACGAGGACGAGCTCGCAGCCCTGCTCGAGGAATGCGAGGACCGCAACGCCGGCGCCCCGATCACCTTCTTCGAGATCACGACGGCAGCGGCCATGCTGGCCTTCACGCGCCACAAGGCCGACGCCCTGATCTTGGAGGTAGGCCTCGGCGGACGCTTCGACGCGACCAACGTCATTGCGCGGCCCGCGGCGACCGTGATCACCCCGGTCGACCTCGACCACCAATCCTATCTCGGTACCACCATCGCCGAGATCGCCGGAGAAAAGGCCGGCATCATCAAGCCGGGTGTGCCCTGCATCGTGGGTCCGCAATCCGATGACGCGCGCGACGTGATCGAACGGCGCGCCTCGGCCCTCGGCGCGCCGCTCTGGATCTGGGGACAGGATTTCATGGCCCATGAGGAACATCGCCGCATGGTCTACCAGGACGAAAGCGGCCTGATGGACCTGCCGATGCCCCGCCTGCCCGGCGCCCACCAGATCGTCAACGCCGCCGTCGCCATCGCGACCTTGCGCCGCCAGCAGGCCCTCCGCGTATCCGACCGCTCCATGGAAGACGGCTTGATGACGGTCGAATGGCCGGCCCGCATGCAGCGCTTGACCCGCGGCCCGCTCGTGGCGGCGGCCCCCGCCGACGCCGAACTCTGGCTCGACGGCGCACATAATCCGCACGGCGCCCGTGCGCTCGCCCATGCCCTCGCCGATCTCGAGGAACGCACGCCGCGCCCGCTCTACCTGGTTTGCGGCATGCTGCAGACGAAGGAGGCTTCGGGCTACTTCCAGGCCTTCCGGGGCCTCGCCCGTGCCGTGACCACCGTCGCCATTCCCGGTGACGCGCTGAGCCAGGGCGCAGGCCAGCTCTATGACGCAGCAACCGCTGCCGGCCTCGAAGCCTACCCGGCAACCTCGCTGGAAGATGCCATGATGCAGATCGAGGGGCGCCACGCGCTTTCAAACGCGACAGCCGCCCCTCGGATTGTCATCTGCGGATCCCTCCACCTCGCCGGCGTCGTGCTCCGCGAAAATGGATGATCAGATCGTCTGCTCGATCCACTCCTTGATCTTCTGCTTGGGCATCGCACCGATCTTCGTCGCGGCCACCTGACCACCCTTGAAGATCATCAGCGTGGGAATGCCGCGCACGCCGTACTTGCCGGGCACGCCGGGGTTTTCGTCGATGTTCAGCTTGACGATCTCGATCTTGCCGCCGAGTTCCTTGGCAAGCTCCTCGATCGCAGGGCTGATCTGGCGGCACGGGCCGCACCATTCAGCCCAGAAATCGACCAGCACGGGCTTGGACGCGCCAAGCACATCGCGGTCAAAACTCGCGTCAGTCACCTTTGCAGACATGCAGGAAATCCTCTCGGGAAATGGCAGGTTAATGCCAATCTAGGAACCCGCCCCTGCGGGGTCAAGGACACGCTCGCAGCCATCGACAAGCGCTGCGGGAACCTCCATCAGGCGCGGCGCAACGGTCCAGAGAATTCCGCAGGAAACAGCCCTGCCCGGAAAGAGCCCCTGCAGCGCCTTGCGATAGAGCGCCAACTGCCGCAGGTAGCCCGGCCGTATGCCTGCAGGATCGGCAGGCACCATCCGGTCGGTCTTGAACTCAACCACCAGCACCTCGCGGTCCCCGACGACCACGCGGTCGAGCCGGCCGGGAAAGCGAAAGCGCTGCCCCTGCCATGACACCCGGCCCCTCAGGTCAACCTCGCCAAAGGATCCCGGGCCGAACAGCGAAACAAATTCGGGGGCGCCACGAACCCTGAGGACTTCCTCGACCACCGCCGCGACGCTGCCGGGTTCGACAAGCGGGCGAACGACCTCGCGCACCCGCAGGCCCCAGGTTTCGGCAGGCGCGCTGGCAACCGCCTCGAGCGCCTTGTGCACCGCCGAACCAAGATCCATCGCCGGCAGCCGCGCACCGGACGCGTAGTTCAGGCTGAGCGAGCGCTCCACGCGCTCCGATGCCGTGATCTCGGCCTCCTCGCGCTCGCCAGCCGCCGGAACCAGCGCCCACGCAGGCAACGCCGCCGACAGCGTCAGCGGCGCCGCAGCCACCGCCGGCGCGCCGGCATCCGCACAACCCGGCAACGCGCCGAAGCGCAGGCCTTCCCCGCCACTTTCATCGGGAAAGGAAACCGCATTCAGCCGTTTCATGGCCGAGGCCACGATCTCGTACCAGTTGCGCTCTGTGCCGCTACGCTTCTTGGGAACATGCCCGCACACATGCAGCTGGTCGCGCGGGCGCGTCAGCGCCACATAAAGCAGGCGACGATATTCGCACATGCGCTCGACCCGCCCCCGCTCGCGCGCCGCACGCCTTACCGGCTCGTCCCATTGCTTCTCGATCTTCCAGAGCGGTGCGCCATCGGCCTGCAGCAATTCATCGTCATGCCGCCCGTGTTCCGGCGTGGAGAAGGAATCAGGCAGGATCACGATCGGCGCCTCGAGCCCCTTCGATCCATGCACCGTCAAGACGCGCACCGCGCCATCACTGCGGTCCTGGTCGCGCTTGATCTCGGTCTCGGCATGCTCCAGCACATGCAGGAACGCCTCGAGTGACGGCGTGTGCATGCGGCCAAATTCAAGCGCCGCCCCCATGAACTCCTCGATCGGGTCCGCCGCATCGAGGCCCAGGCGCCCCATCATGCGCGTCCATCCCCCCATGGGCCCGAGAATGGTCGCATAGAACTCGTAGGGTTGCAGATGATCAGCCATCGCATGCAGCCGCTCGAGGAAGCCGTGCACGGCCGACCAAGCCGGATCGTCACGCCTCTTCTGCAGCACCGACCACAGCCGAACACCCTTGCCGCGACCATGCGCAAGAGAGAACAGGTCGTCCTCGCTCACACCGCAGCACGGCCCGCGCAGCACCGTCGCCAGCGTCAGGTCATCATGCGGCATGAGCGCAAACCGCCCCAGCGCAATGAGATCCATGACGGCAATATGCTCCGACAGGACAAGCCGGTCGGCACCTGCAACCGGGATCAACAGGCGCTTGAGCTGGCGGATGATTTCCGAGGCCAGCTTGCCCCGCCGCCGCACCAGGATCATCACATCGCCCGGCGTCATCGGGCGGAGTGCTTTCGTCTCCTTGTCGTGCACGAGCACGCGCGCACCGATCCACGACTTGATGCGCCGCGCAATGCGCTGCGCCAGCACGGCCGCAGGATCGCTCTCGCTCACCCTGTCGCGCGGTGCATCCCAGGCGAGGGTCTCCTCGGCCTCGACCTGCTCCTCCAGCGGCCACAACTCCACAAGTCCGGGCATGTCGGAACGGTTCGGCAGGTGAGGCTCGGCCAGTTCGCCGACAAGCACGCCCTCCGCGACTTCCTTCTCGCGGAACACTTCATCGACAAGCCCCAGGATCGCCGGTGCGGAACGGAAGGAATGGGTCAGCCGCACGCGCTCGAAGTTCGCCCGTCCGCCGCCCTTGGCAATCTTCTCGATCAGCGACTGCGACTCGATGAACTCGACCGGACGCGCACCCTGGAACGACATGATCGACTGCTTGATGTCGCCCACCGCGAACACCGTGCGCTCCTGCGCCTGCCACGGCCGCACGGCACCGGCACCTGCAAAGAACTCGGCAGCAATCGCACGCACGACGGCCCACTGGCTCGGACTTGTATCCTGCGCCTCGTCGATCAGGACGTGATCGATGCCGCCGTCGAGCTTGTACAGCACCCACTGCGCACCCGGGCTTTCGAACAGCGCCGCCGCCCGCGCAATGAGGTCGTCATAGTCAAGCGCCGCGTGGAACACCTTCAGCTCGCGATAAACGCGCAGGATCTCGCCCGCCAGCAACAGCAGATGCCCCGTCTGTTCGGCGATGCGCAGCGCGTTGCACTTCTGGTGCACCGACCACGCAAGCTGTCCCAGGCGGTCAAGCGGCTCCTCGATCTCGGGCGCGAGCTTGAGCAGGCCCTTGGTTGGAAACGTCTTGAGCACCTCGCCCTTCTGCGTCAGCAGGCACGCAAGCAGGTCCCGCAGGCGTTCAGGAGCGGGAGCGGACGCATAGGCGCTGAACGGCCCGGCCTTCTTGGTGTCCGTCGTGCTGCCGCGTACCAGCGCGGCCGCGATGCGCGCCGCAAGCGCTGCCGGCACCTGTGCCATCGTATCGCGCAGCAAGGCCATCTCATCGGCATAGGCCCCAACCCCCAGCGCCTGGCGCAGGCCATCGCCGATCCCATCCCGGCCCCATTTGTCGAGGAACGGCTGCACGATGCCCCGCTCATTGATGACTTGCCGGACCAGTTCGTCGAAGCGCGTCTCGCCGGCAAAGACCGTCAGCGCCCGCACGGCCGCAAGCAGGCCCGCATCGCCGGCGATCCCATCGCGCAAGACCCTGTCGCGTGCCTGCGTGAGCAATTCGTCCGTGGCCTGGTCGTCAAGCACGGTGAACGCAGGCGCCACGCCGGACTCCAGCGGAAAACGCTTGAGCAATCCCTGGCAGAACGAGTGGATTGTCTGGATCCGCAGGCCGCCAGGTGATTCAAGCGCCTCGGCGAACAAGCGCCGCGCCCGGCCGACCATCTCATCCGACGGAGCCTCGCCTGAAAGCCGGTAGAGCGCCATCTGCAGGTCATCATCCGACATCAGCGTCCAGCGCCCGAGCTGCTCGAAAAGCCGCACCGACATCTCGGCCGCCGCGGCCTTCGTGAACGTCAGGCACAGCAAGCGGTTGGGAGCGCTTCCCTCCAGCAGCAGCCGCGCGATCCGGTTGACAAGCACGTGCGTCTTGCCCGACCCGGCATTCGCGGTGACCCAGGCCGACAGGTTCGGCGTCGTGGCCATGCGCTGGCGAAGCGTTGCATCCTGGTTCATTCCCCGCCCTCCGCGCTCCATTCCTTCACCCGCGCCAAATGGTCATAGTCACTGGGTTTGTTCAGGAACATCACATGAGGCTTGGACAGATAAGCCATCTCAGGATCGTCGAAGCTGTTCACGAACGCCTTGAAGCGGGCCAGCGCCGCGTGGACAGCCTCGTCGACGGTCTGGTCCTTGAAGCGAACGGCCTTTGCCATACCACCATCATCGGACCCATCAAGCTTGACATACATGATCTCGGCGATGCTGTGCGCCGTGATCCCCGGAAAGCCGCCGGCCAGCGCCATGGCCGCTTCCAGCGTCAACTGCGGCGAGAACCCGTTCAGGACCTGCTCGTCGCTGGGCGGCAGGCCTGTCTTGTAGTCGCAGATCGCAATCGCATCGTGCGGCCACAGTTCGATGCGATCGGCTTTCGCCGCCAGCGTGAACGGCCCACCCGCCGCCTCGAACGTGATCTCGCCTTGCCGCTCGACCAGCACTTCGCGCACCTGCTGCCGGCGCTCGTTTTCCCAGTCGATGAACCAGGCGGCCGATCTCTCGAAACGCGGCCACCAGATGGACCGCACGGAAGCCTGCTCAAGCAGTAAACGGAAGGCATCAGCACCCAGGCCCAGAAGCAGCTCAAGCGCCGTCGCGCGCGCCGGCATTTCCTTCGGATAGCGCTTCACGAATTGCTCGAGCGCCTTGTGGATCGCCGTGCCGCGGTCGGCAGCCCCCGGCGGCTCGTCCACCCGGTCGAGCGCCCGCAAGCCCAGGATCTGCTTGGCGTAGAGCGCATAGGGATCACGCAGCCACCGCTCGACATCGGTCACGAAAAGCTTGCGCGGCCGGGCCGACAAGGGCGGGCGCGGCGCCGGCGGATCGACAGGCTTGGCAATCGTCGTCGGTCGATCGAGAAGCCGCGCAATATCGACCAGACGCGTATCGACAAACCGATCCTGCAATCCGGCACCCTCGACCAGCGTCATGATCCGGGTCAACCAGCGCGACTGCGTCGTGGGGGCACCGCCTTCCTTTGCTGCACGCGTCAGGATCACCGAGGGCGAAGCCGCGGCCTGCGCGAAATCATGCGCCGACAGCCCGATGCGTCGTTCCGGCTGGCTGATCTCCAGATCACGGCGCATCGGCCGGTTCAGCCATGGCCCTGGATCCGTGACAGGCGGCCACTTGCCTTCATTCAGCCCCCCGAGGATCACCAGGTCTGCCTGCAGCAGCCGCGCCTCCAGGGGACCGAGAATGGACAAGCGCGGATGCAACCCGGCCTTCGGACGCACGGCAACCTGGTCCATCAGGGCCCGGATGAAGGACGCGTAATCGGCCGCATCCATTTCAACCCCAAGCCCGTCGCACGCGACAATCGCCTCTTCGAACAGCTTGAACGCAGCCTCGCCGTCATCCCCGCGCCAGATCGCAATCCTCTCCGCCGCGCGATCCGATGAAACGAGCTCGGCTGCCTTGCGATGCGCGTCCAGCAGCATCCCGAGCGGCGCAACGCCCTTCGCCGTGCAGGCTGCGAACGCCCCCATCGCCTGCTCCAGCTGGAACAGCAGCGCACGGCAGGGATGCCCTTCCCCCACGCGTGCGAGCACACCCTCGAGGCCGCGCGCAGGCCGCGGCCCGCGCAACGCCAGCATCTCAAGCTCGAGCGTGAGACCACGCACCTCCGCCCGCCCCTCAAGCCCGAGCAGGCATTGCGGATGCTTCAGCAACGCCAGCAGCGGCACCGGCGCGAAGGCCTGGGCAACAGCATCGGCCATCACGCAGGCAAGACGTCCAGCCTCGGTATGCGCCAGCGGCGTACCGGCCGTGTCATTGATCGATATGCCCCACCGCTGCATCTCGCTGGCCACGCGCCGCGCCAGGTTGCGATCGGGCGTGACAAGCGAAGCCGTCCGCCCCGGCGTCTCGATGGCCTCCCGAAGGGCACACGCAATCGCAAGTGCTTCCTCGGCCGGCGAGCGGGCAACAAGGCAGGAGATCCCCTGCAGGCCAGCGCGCAGGCTCTCGCGCCCTTCGCTCACATAGTCACGCCACCGGACCGTCGTGGCTGCGGGACGCATGGCCTCGGCGATCAGGCGAACCCGGTCCCTCCGCGCCGTAGTGCCCGTCCACAGCTGCACATCCCCGCGCAAGGCACCGAAGCGCTGAAGCAGTTGCGCCATGCCATGTTGCGGATGGCTGGGGCCCAGCTCGTGCCAGGAAATGTCATCAATATCGAAATCAAGCCCCGGCAGGACGACAGCGCCCTGCGGTAACTGCGCAACCGCATGCAGCAGTTCGGCCGTGGCAGGCACGCTGCCGGTCGAGCCCGCGGCAATCACCGGATGCGCCGGCGGAGACGCACGCCATGAATGCGCGGCACGACGCAACTCTGCATCCCGATGAGCTGCAGGATCGCATTTTCCCTCACCCTCGAGGATCGCAGGCCACGACGTCGCCAGGATGTCGAGGAAGGCGATCGTATGCTCCCAGTGCGCCGACAGCTCGCCGGGGACCAGGTCCCGCAACCGCTCCCATGCCACGCCTTCGGCCGCGGCAAGATCCAGCACGCGCGCAAGTTCCCGCGCCAGCTGCAGCGCCATTGCGGGCCGGTCGGTTCCCAGCGATTGACCCGCCGATGCCCGCTGCGCTTCGAAGCGGCGGATGAGCGTGAACAACAGCATGTCCCGCCGCAGCGGCAGGATGGGCGGCAAGCGCGACGAGGCCTGCATGAGATCGACGATCTCGAGCGCTTCGCCATCCCCTTCTTCATCAAGGAACCGGAAATCGTCCTCGTCGAAATCACCCAGGGCCACGATGCGCGGCAGCACCGCCATGCCGCCCGCCGCTGTACGCTCGAACGCCTCACGCAGCGTGCGGATCGCACGCCGCGTGGGAACCAGCACCATGACCTCGCTCAGCGCGAAGGGGCTCTCGTCGGATCCGAAACGACGTGTGATGCCGCGCGCAAGCTCGTCAGCAAAGGCAAGCCCTGCCGGGATCGTGAAGAGGTTGAGAGCGCTCATCGCGCCTCAGGGCGCTGCATGGCGCAGGGCCAGCAGCGCTTCGGCTTCCGACCGCGCCTCTGGTGTCCCGATATGCATCCACTTCCCGTCAAGCCGGATGCCGAACAGGCGCCCCTCCTCGATCGAAATGTCCCAGAGCCTGTTCGTGGAAAAGACATGCGCAGCCGGACTGCGCGCCACCAGCCGCGGATGGATGATCTGCACCCCGGGCCACGCAAAAGGTGCAAGACGCGGCGCTTGCCGCCGCGCCAGTCGCCCCTCTGCGTCCATGGTGAAGTCCCCGGCACCATCATAGCCAAGCGAGGTATGGGTCGCCGCGAGCAGCATCAGGCAGTCCATGCGCTGGTCATCCCAGCGCTGCACCATCCGCTCGAGGTTGGCCCCCCAGCTCTCCAGCCAGATCGAATCGCTGTTGTGCGTGAAGAACGGCTCTTCCCCGAAATGCGGCAACGCTCGCTTCAGCGCACCGCCCGTATCAAGGATCAGATCCCGCTCGTCCTGGATGATGAACGTGGCGTCGGACCGGCCCTTGAGATGGTCGATCACCATCTCGCCCTTGTAGTGGACATTGACGACGAAGGTCCGCACGCCCACGGCCTTGAGCCTGTCGATGGCATGGTCGAGCAATGTGCGGCCATCCACCGTGACCAGCGGCTTCGGCCGGTCATTGGTCAGCGGGCGCATGCGCGTCCCGAGGCCGGCCGCCATGATCATTGCGCGCGAGGGTCTGGTTGTCATGTCGGATCAGTTCCCTGGGATGCCGCGATACGCTTGAGGGATATGCCGGTCAAACCAGCCACGCAGGCCAGCCATGGCTGGATGGCTGAGATCGCGCTCCAGATAGCGCCACATCCGCGGCAGGAACTGGCGATACCGCGGCTTGTCATCGCGCTTCCACAAACGTGCAAAGATGCCCACGATCTTCGTGTTGCGCTGCGCCGCCAGCAGCGCCGCTGCAAACCGGAAGGCATCGGCGTCAAAGGCGGCATCATCGGCACGCCGCCGCTGGATGTAACGCGCCACCATCGCATCCGATAGCTCGGCGCTGACATCCCGCCGCGCATCCTCGGTCAGCGAGATGAGGTCATAGGCCGCCGATCCCGCAAGCGCGTCCTGGAAATCAAGCAGCCCCGCCCTTGCGGCCCCGCCGCGCTGGGGCAGCCACATGATGTTCTCTGCGTGGTAGTCCCTCAGGATCATGATGGGCCGGCCAACCTGCAGCAGCCCTAGCGCCTCGCGCCACAAATCATCGAACGCCGCCAGCGCTTCGGCAGGCAAGTCCTTCCCGGAGGCCGCCGGATAGAACCAGGTCGGCAGCAGCCGCACCTCGGCCATCATGGCAAGCGTATCGTAGGACAGCAGCCGCACCTCTCCCCCGCCGGGGACAGCCAGCGCCCGGGGTGCCGCCGTGCGATGCAGGTGAACCAGCGCATCGACCGCAGCTTCATAGAAGCCAAGCTCGGGTTGCCCCGCAAGGATCAGGTCAGCCATGCGGCCCTCCCCGAAATCCTCGATCAGCAGGAAGCCCGCTTCATGGTCCTGCGCGATGACCTCGGGTGCACTGAGGCCGCTGCCGCGCAGGAAATGACTGACGGCGGCGAACGGCCTGCAGTCCGGACCAGCAAGGCGCGCCATGGCATTGTAGCCAAGCGCCTCGCGTTCCGCTTCTGTCGCATCAGGGGGACAGGATGCAGTTTCCGCGCCTCGCGGCTGGTCCATCAGCATGGCACTGCCACCGGCACGCCTGAGGCGCGCGTAGCGCCGCGTCGAGGCATCGCCCGGCAGCGGCTCCAGCGTGGCATCCGCCCATCCGGCGCGCGCGATGAAATCCCGGGCTTGATCCGCCCGCACGGCGGCGCTCGCGCTCACGAAAGACCTCCAGCGCGGAACAAGGCGCGCAAGCGCGGCGCCCAGGCGCCCCGACCGATGATCTTGACCCGCCGCTCGTCGGTTCCGTCATCGACTTCGAGAATGATGTCGAGGCGGTCATCCGGCATGAGGGGTCCCATGCGGTCGGGCCATTCGACGACAAGCACGCCCGCATCCAGCGCCTCGTCGAAGCCCAGTTCGCCCACTTCGCGCGAAGACTTGATGCGGTAGAGATCTGCGTGAGCAAGCCGCAACCCCGCCGCCTCATACGACTGCACGAGCGTGAATGTCGGACTGGGCACATCTTCGCCCGGCGACAGGGTCTGCACGATCAAGCGCGCCAGTGTCGTCTTGCCCGCCCCGAGCGCGCCTGCAAGGGCGATGAAGTCTCCCTTGCGCAATTCACGCGCAAGCACGCGCGCCAACCGCTCCGTCGCCGGCATGCCATCGAGGGTCAGTTGCACCATGTAGCTGTCGCAGGCCATCCCGGATCCGTCCTTGGAGTGCCCCTTACTACCCTCAGGACCCCGGGCAGTTCAATGCTCAAGGAAGCACGCCAAATCAGGGACTTAGCAAGGTTGATTGCCGGATACTGTCCATGCTAACGCACATCGGGGATCCATCCCCCCACGAGGCAGGAAATGAACGATTCGGTCGTGATTGTGGGTGCCGGTCAGGCCGCATCGCAACTCGTGGCATCCTTGCGGGGCGAAGGCTTCACGGGCGCCATAACCGTCATTGGCGACGAGCCCCACCTGCCCTATCAGCGCCCCCCTCTCTCCAAGGCCTTCCTCAAGGGTGAGATCGCGACCGACCGCTTGTTCATCAAGCCGGGCGAATTCTACCGGGAAGCAGGCTGCACGCTCAGGCTGTCGACACGCGCCACCGCCATCGACAAGGCCGGACGCAAGCTGACCCTGTCGGACGGCAGCCAGCTTTCATGGACCAAGCTCGTCCTGGCCACCGGCTCGCGCGTGCGCAAGCTGCCCTTGCCGGGTGCGGACGATGCAGCATGCCACTACCTGCGCGGCATCGATGACGTCGACGCGCTGCGCCCCCGCATGCAGCCCGGCGTCAGGCTGGTCATCATCGGCGCCGGCTACATCGGCCTCGAGGTTGCCGCCGTCGCCGTGAAGCGGGGGCTGAAAGTGACGGTCCTCGAGGCAATGCCGCGCGTTCTTGCCAGGGCCGCCTCGCCTCAGATCGCGGAATTCTTCGAGGATGAACATCGCAAGGCCGGCGTGGACTTGCGCTGTTATGTGCGCACCGAAGCCATCGACCGCACCGGCGACGCCCTTGCCGTGACCACATCTTCCGGCATCGTGCCAGCGGACATCGTCCTGATCGGCGTGGGCATCCTGCCCAACACCGAGCTCGCAGCCGAAGCCGGCCTTGAAGTGGACAATGGCATACGCGTGAACGCCTTCGCCCAGACCGATGATCCTGACATCTACGCCATCGGCGACTGCGCCAACCTGCCCAACTCTTTCGCCGAACAGGGTCGCGTCCGGCTGGAATCCGTCCAGAACGCCATCGATCAGGCCAAGCACGCCGCCCTCTCGATCATCGGGCGGCCCAAGGCCTACGACGAGGTCCCCTGGTTCTGGTCGGACCAGTTCGACCTGAAGCTCCAGATTGCAGGCCTGTCCACGGCCCAGGACGACATCGTTCTCAGGGGCGACCGTGCAGGCCGCAGCTTTGCGGCATTCCACCTCAGGCAGGGCATCGTGACCTCGGTTGAGGCCGTAAACGCCGCACCTGAGTACATGATGGGGCGCCGCCTGATCGCAGCGCGCGCACGCGTCGCGCCGGAACGCCTTGCAGACAAGGCCATTCCTATGAAAGACATGATCTGAACCAACGAAACCGGGTAGTCCCATGGCAAAAATCAAGTATGTCGAGCACAACGGCAAAGAACATGTCGTCGATGTCCAGCCGGGCATGACGGTCATGGAAGGCGCGGTCAAGAACATGATCCCCGGCATCGATGCCGACTGCGGTGGCGCCTGCGCCTGCGCGACCTGCCACGTCTACGTGGACAATGCCTGGCTCGGAAAGATCGAACCGATGCAGGAAATGGAAAAGACGATGCTGGACTTCGCAGAAGGCGTGGAACCAAGCAGCCGCCTCTCCTGCCAGATCCGCATCACGGAAGCGCTCGACGGCATGACGGTACGCATGCCCAAGAGCCAGCACTGACCTGGCGGAACTGTAAACAGCCATTTTGATTGATGAAGCCAGGCGCACCGCATGACGCGGCGCGCCTTTTCCGGCGTGTCAGCCTGCGGCTTCGTTGACGCTGTGCACGCCAGCCACGCCCGCATGCCGACGCGGGAAGTGGCACGTCACCCGCGTACCGCGGCCAACAGCCGAATCCATCACCACCCGCCCGCCGTGGAGCTCCACGAAGCTGCGCACCAGGGCAAGCCCCAGCCCAGCCCGACGAGCATCCTTGGTTCGGGTGGTGGACTGGAAGCGCTCAAAGGCAGCGGTCTGGTAAGCCTCGGGAATGCCCATGCCCGAATCGTTCACGTAGATCCTGACCTCGTCAGCAGACAATTCAGCCCCGAAGGCAATCCGTCCGCTCGGCGGCGTGTGCTCGATGGCATTGATGACGAGATTATAGACGATTTGCGAAAGACGCTTCTGGTCGGCATACAACTCGCAGCCCCTGCGCGGCGTCTCGTTGACAAGCTCGACCTTCGCCTTGCGCGCGCGTTCCTCGACAAGGGGAATGACGCCGGCAAGCACCTCGCCAACCTCGACATCCTTGCGGTCGATTTCAATCGTTCCGGCCTCGATCAAGGCAAGGTCCAGAATGTCGTCGATGAGCGTCTCGAGCGTCTTCGACGCGCTCAGGATGTCCGCCAGATAGGCACTCTGGCTGTCAGTGAGCTTGCCTGCAATCCCGTGCCTCAGCAGGTCGGCAAATCCGGCAATCGAGTTCAGCGGCGTCCGCAACTGATAGGACACATTCGAGATGAAATCGGACTTCAGCTTGTCGGCCGCAAGCAGCGCCTGGTTCCGCTCTTCCAGCGCACGCTCGCGCATGACCGTATCGGTGACGTCGCGGTAGCACAGAAGCAGCGAACCGTCGGGCAGCGGCGCGGCACTGCAACTCAACTCGGTATCATTCGAACATGACAACCGCTCGACATTCACACGGCGCTCTTGCGTGGCACCGGTGATGAGCATGGTCATCTGGCTCCAGTGCACCTCATCGTTGAGCTTTGCCCGGCAGAGCGAAAACACGTCGGCAAAGCGCGGCTGACCGCCAAGAATGGCTGGATCGATGGACCAGAGCTCCGCGAAGGCCTTGTTGAAGAGCTTGAGGCGTCCGTCGGTGCCGAACACGGCAAGCGCCTCGCTGAGGTGGTCGATCGTGGTGCGCTGGACGCTCGAGAGCTGGTTGAAGCGCCGCTCGAGTTCCATCTGGTTAGAGACGTCGGCGTAGATGAAGATCAAGCCGCCATGCGGATGCGGTTGGCACGTCACTCGCAAGGTAACGCTGCGCGGCAGGTGCCAGTGCTCTTCCCGTTCATCGATGACATTCGTGTAAAGCGCAAGTCGTTCGCGCTTCCACGACGAGAAATCGCGTTGCTCAGGAAGCTTGCGCGCCTCGCGCAACCGCTCGAGGATTTCACCATCCGAAGGATGGGTGGCGAGCCAGCGCTCCTCGAGATCCCAAAGCCGTCCATAGGCCTTGTTCGAGAATTTCAGCCGCTGGTCGGGCCCGAAGATGGCAACCGCAACCGGAAGCCGGTGCAGCGTCTCTTCGTGCGTATCGATGTGCTGCTGCAGCAACCGCTTGGTCTCATCGATGTCAGTGACGTCGATCGCGTAGGAAGCAACACCGGAATCCATGGGGACGGCGGAGATCTCGAACGCACGACGCTGGCCATTGACCACGACATAGCGCGTCTCGGTTTGCACGTGCCTGGTCTCGAGGGCACGCTCCGCCAGCTCACGGCTGTCACGGTCCAGCTCGATCTGGTCAGAGATCACGTCGCCACCCACGGGAGGCTCGACCGCATCCACATAGGCACGATTGGCCCAGACCAGATTCAACGCAGCATCCCGCCGCCAAACAGGCATGGGCGCGGCATCAAGCAGGTCGCCAAGGCGGGACCGCTCTTCCTCGCTGGCCGTCAGGCGAATGGTGAGGCTGTAATTCGCTTCATCATCCGGCGTTACGTCCCGCAGCCAGAGCGCCGCTTGACCTGCAGCCGGCTTCCCATAGGCCTGGAAAACCCGCCCATCGGCACCGGGAACCGTGAGCGAGAACATCGAACCGCCATTTCCAAGCGTTTCGAGCGCGTCTTTCAGCTGCCCCGCCTCGTCAGCCTCGAGCACGCCAGCCAGCACACTGTCTGATCCCGTGCGCGCAATGGGGTCTCCCCCGATGTTGCGCCAGACGAACAGCGCCCCGGGCTCGGCGGAAACGATGGCAGCTTCCTTCTGGAAACGGGCTTCCGCGCGCGCCCCGCGGACCGCGGCACGGCGCAGCAGCGCATCCGAACGGGCGCGCATCGCAATCACCACCATCGCCAACGACCCGGCGAGCGCAATCGCCCCGAGGGTTACGCCGAACGGCAACCAGACACCAATGTCGTTCGTCAGATCCAAGACCAGCCCCATGCTGCTTCAGGAAGTTGAGGCGCCACAAACGATCCAAGGACAATGGACAGGACCAGGAAAGCGACCAGCCGGCAGACGCTGAAACATCAGCGGCACCTCGTCGAACATTTCCCCCAGCCAGCCCCTCAAGCTCGTTTCACGCTCGCAACCCCAGACGCGAGAATCACTCTGTTAAGTGATGATAGGAACAGCCCGGGGGCTTGTCCTTTTCACGTCGCCGCAACTGTCCCCGCAGGCGCTGACGTTACTGCAAGGTCAGGGCGCGAGGCATGCACGATAACGGGGACGGAAAGAGCATGATTTATCAAGGCGATGAGTCACGCTCTTGACACAACATGGAAGCGGAAAAGCACACCACCCGCGCGCATCAATGTGTTGCCGAAATGCGATAGGCATCCGGCAAACAGACATGCCCACGGAATTCAGTACCGATGGGCACAGCATGTTTACGATCAGATAACACTCTCACGCACCGCACCCATGATCGCGCGGCAAAGGCGCCAGAAAGAAGGGCGGCCCACCTGGTGAACCGCCCTTCGGAATCAAACACTTGCCCGTTTTCGCAGGACAGCCCCGTTAGCCGGGAAAGAGCTGCACGCCGATCTTGGTCATGCCGCCGTCCTTGAGAACGGCACAAGCCATGCTCTCCATGCCCTGCACGTAACAGAACATCGGCAGCTTCGCAGCACGGGCAGCTTCATAGAAATCCCGGTCCACGCCTTCGTCGGGAAGGAAAGGAAACTCGCCGCTGGTCGGCTGCTCGGCGCCTGGCGGCCAGGAAGGAAGACTGCCAGCCGACTTCAACTGGTGGTCCTGTCGTATCCACGCACGCAGGGCAGCTTGCATGTCCTTGGTGTTTTTCACATCCGCAAACAGGAAGACGAACCGACCGACCCGGGCGTCAACCCAGATCGGAGACCCGTCTGCCCCGCGGACCGTCAGGACAACCACGGCCTTTTCGCAATTAGGCCCATGCGAAGAGGCCTCCGCCCGCAGGGGGCGCTGGCGCGGCGGGTTCCAGGGCGCACCCACGGAAACCTCGCAACCAGCCGCATAGGCAGGGGCTGCCCCGACCATGAGCGCCATGGCAATCGCGAGACCACAAAGAATCTTGACTGCAAACGTGCGCATGAAGGGACCCCTCTCTTCCATCAATAGCGATAGTGATCCGACTTGAACGGACCTTCCTGTCCAATGCCGAGGTAATCGGACTGCTTGTCTGACAAAGCCGTGAGCTTCGCACCCAGCTTCGCAAGATGCAGGCGCGCAACCTTCTCATCGAGCTTCTTGGGCAGCGTGTAGACCTTGTTGGCGTACTGCGCGCCGTTCTGCCAAAGCTCGACCTGTGCCAGCGTCTGGTTGGTGAAGGACGAGCTCATCACGAAGCTCGGATGACCGGTGGCATTGCCGAGGTTCACCAGCCGCCCCTCCGACAGCAGGATGACGCGCTTGCCACCCGGGAACTCGACCTCGTCGACCTGCGGCTTGACGTTGTGCCACTTGAAGTTCTTCAGGGCCGCCACCTGGATCTCCGAGTCGAAGTGCCCGATGTTGCACACGATCGCCCGATCCTTCATCTGGCGCATGTGCTCGACCGTGATCACGTCGACGTTGCCCGTCGCCGTTACGAAGATGTCAGCCCGCGGAGCGGCGTCGTCCATCGTGGTGACCTCGTAACCCTCCATCGCGGCCTGCAGCGCGCAGATCGGATCGATTTCCGACACGATCACGCGGCAACCCGCATTGCGAAGGCTCGCGGCAGATCCCTTGCCCACATCGCCAAAGCCCGCGACCATCGCGATCTTGCCCGCCATCATCACGTCGGTGCCGCGGCGAATACCGTCGACCAGGTTCTCGCGGCAACCGTAGAGATTGTCGAACTTGGACTTGGTCACGCTGTCATTGACGTTGATCGCAGGGAACGGCAATTCCTTGCGCTCGGCCATCTGATAGAGACGATGCACGCCTGTTGTCGTCTCTTCCGTCACGCCCTTGACCGACGCAGCGATCTTTGAATACCAGCCGGGCTTGGTCTGGATCGTCTTGCGCATGACCGTGAACAGCGCCTCTTCCTCCTCGTTGGAGGGCTTGGAGATCACGGCGAGGTCCTTCTCCGCCTTGGGCCCGAGCACGCAAAGCAACGTGGCATCGCCGCCGTCATCGAGGATCATGTTCGGCGATCCGCCGTCCGCCCACTCGAAAATGCGGTGCACGTATTCCCAGTATTCGATCAGGGTCTCGCCCTTCTTGGCGAACACGGGAATACCGGCCGCAGCAATGGCAGCGGCGGCATGGTCCTGCGTCGAGAAGATGTTGCAGGACGCCCAGCGCACGTCGGCACCGAGCACCTTGAGGGTCTCGATGAGCACGGCGGTCTGGATCGTCATGTGCAGGCAACCTGCAATACGAGCGCCCTTGAGCGGCTTGGAGGATCCGTACTCCTCGCGCGTCGCCATCAGGCCAGGCATTTCCGTCTCGGCGATTGCAATCTCGCGGCGTCCAAAATCGGCAAGCTTGATGTCGGCGACGACGTAATCGTTGGCCATGAAAAATCCTCAGGGGTTTGGGGGCGCCGTCTTCCGGAACGCCGTTGAATGCGCGCCTCTATATCACCGCCCCTTTAGCACCTCAAGGAGGATATAAAGATGTCTTTATGTGTTCATTACGGCTGAATTTTGCCGAAATTGCGGGATTTATCGCCCGTCCCCTACTCGATCGAACAAGCATGCGGCTCGCCCTCGGCAACCTTGGGCGCGATGGCGCAGGCGGCATTCCACCACCGCATCACGAAAGCCCCGAGCTCCTCGTCACGGCGCGCCACATTCGCGAGCGGCAGCGAGACAGGCTGCAGCATCCCCGCTGGCAGGGTGCGCGAAATCTCGCAGCCCAGCTGGCGCACGGACAAGGGAACGGTGGCCCGATTGCAGGCCGCAAGCGCGTCGCCTGACAATTCCCGCGCCGTGCGCGCTTGCAGCGCGGCGATGCCGCGCAACTCCTGCAGAGGGTCAGTCGCATCCGACCCGGTGGTCTCGCCCTGCCCCATCTTGATCTCTGGCAGGCGAAGGATCTCGCGCGCCTGCCCCAGCATGACTCCATACCGCCCCGTAGCGATGAAGAGTTCCGTGACACGCGCGGCATCCTCCGGCGACAGCCGCGGCGCGGCACCCTCTTCGTCACGCCCCATGACATCATCGTAGATGGCACAGCCCGCGAGGCTGCAAACCATGGTCGCCATGACGAGAAAACGTTGCATGCTTGATCCCTTGCTCAACGCGGTGCAGTCACGGATGGACCTTTGGCGCTTCCGGTCGCAGGCCCCTCGACCTTGTACCCGCGCGCCCTCAGCATGCCAATCAGGCCATCACGCCCGGTCAGGTGCGCCGCACCGACCGTAACAAAGTGAACGTGCCCCGACCCGAGCATCTCCTCGATCATCGGCAGCCATTTGCGGTTTCGAACCGTCAGCAACTGCTCCCGCAGCTGGGGCACATCGGAAAGCCCTGCATCGATCTGCGCCTGGAGCTTTTGCGCATCCCCTTCAACCCACGCCCCGATCAAGGCCCGTGGCGCCTCAGGCCGGTCGAGGATGTCACGGGCAACGGACCTCAGGTATCGGACCTCTGCCGCGCGCGACAGCTTGAGAAAATAGGACAATTGCTCCTCGACTGTCTCGAGATAGACAAGCCGCGCTTGTCGCGCACGCGCAAGCCGCTCAATCACGTGGTCGACGCCGAAATGCGGCGACGCGCCGATCATCAGGCTCGCATGGATCTCGAGGTATACCGCCGCAAGCCACGGACGCACCGTTCCAAGCAGGCGGGGCGGATACTGCACCTGCCACGCAGCCCGCGAAACAAGCTCATGCGCCTCCTCGCCGATGAGTTCACTGAGCGACCGCCCGCCGTCGATACGCCCGTGGCGCTCCACAAACCGCGCCATGGCGTCAGCCGCGCCATGCACCGGCGCCTCGAACACAAAGACGGAGGACGCATCCATGGCAGCGTCAATCTCGGGCGACTTCCAGGAGACCTCGGGCGGAAGCAGATGGATCGATCCCAGAAGGTGAATACGGTTGTCGCCCTTCGAAACAGTCCAGAGCAGGGGCTTTGCAACAACAGGCGCCAAGCCGGCACTGGCATCAGCGACAACGATCGCGAGCGCCAGGAACCACACGGCAAGCCGCAAAATCAGTGCGCCCACGCTCAAGAGTCCTCGCCGAACCTCGCCTCGATGAGCGCCTGGAGGGCATCGAGCGCATCGCTGGCCTGCGGACCCTCGGCTGAAAGCCCGAGTTCCGACCCGATCCCTGCCCCCAGCATCATGAGGCCCATGATCGAAGTCGCAGCCACACGATGGCCATCCTTGTGAACAGTAACTTGCGCGTCGAACTTGCCGGCCGTCTGAACGAATTTTGCCGAGGCGCGGGCATGCAGGCCCTTGGCATTCACGATACGCACGCTGCGGACAGGCGGAACCGCAGGATCAGCCACCGGCAAGCTCCTTGGACGCAACGCGGATATACTTGCGGCCAGCGTCCTGCGCCTTGTCGACGGCCTCCATGAGCTTGGACCCTGACCTGACCGAGGCCAGTTTGATCAGCATGGGAAGATTGACCCCCGCGATGACTTCGACGCGACCGCTCTCCATGGCCGAGATGGCAAGATTGGAGGGCGTCCCGCCGAACATGTCGGTAAGCAGGATCGCACCATGGCCGCTATCGACCTTCTTGATCGCCGAGAGGATCTCTTCCCGGCGCATCTCCATATCGTCCTGCGGACCAATGCAGACGGTCAGGAAATCAGCCTGAGGCCCGACAACATGCTCGGTTGCAGCCTTGAGCTCGTCAGCGAGACGGCCATGGGTGACAAGAACGACGCCAATCATGAATGCGATGATACTCCAGCAGCTGCATCGGCGGGACCGGCTGCGTGCCCGTGGCAGGCGACCTTAATAGTCTGCTTCGGTCCTCCGCTCAACGACCGAACGAGGGCCATGAGGACGCTCACCCGGGCCAGCCCCGGTGCAAACCTGCCAGTGTTATCCTGACTTTTGCAGGGGCCGAGGCCGTATGACTGTCCAGCACAAGCAGGGGCAACCGTGGCAACTCGGCACCGGGTGGGTGCCACCAGCAGGGTTCAGGCATGCGCTCGACCGGATCGCCGGTCAGGGCGACGGCCAACCGCAACACCGTCGCAGTTTTGCGGGGCGCACGAAGGATGCCGCCCCCCCGCACCTCCAACAGACCCGCGATCGTCTCCGGCGCGCGCGCCACCCACAGAGCACCATCCGCACCGAGCACTGTCTGGTCATCGCTGACCAGCCACGCACCTTCGACAATCAGCCGCAGGGCCAGGTCGCTCTTGCCCGCACCTGATGCACCGACAAGAAGCACCCCGGCGCCGGCGATATCAACGCAACTTGCATGTACAAGCACGTCAGGCAGCCCCATCGTTCACGACAGGCAATTCAACGGTGAAGCGGGCACCGGCGGTCGCGCCTGCGGCGTCCCTGACATTCTCGGCGTGAATGCGCCCGCCATGCACATCGATGATCTGCCGCGAGATTGAGAGCCCCAGACCGGAGTTCTTGCCGAAGCCGTGCGCCAGCGGTCGCGACGTGTAGAACCGGCGGAAGATGACCTCGAGGTTTTCCTCGGGAATGCCTGGCCCCTGGTCCTCGATGGTGACAACCGCCCATCCGTCCTTGGCCCGCAACACAACCCTGATCTCGCTGTCCGCAGGACTGAACGAAAAGGCGTTCTCCAAGATGTTGCGGAAGACCTGCGCAAGCGGACCCTCGAGGCCACGCACCTTCGGCGAAGGCGTTGGCAGGTCGAGGACAATCCGGGGGGCACCCTGAGCATCGGGATCATGAAACATGTCGGTGACAGCAGCAACCAGGCCACCGATATCGACACTATGCGCCTTGGCGCGTGAAAGCTCGGCATCAAGGCGAGACGCATCGGAAATGTCGCTGATGAGCCTGTTCAGCCGCCCGACATCGTCGCGAATGACGCCCATCAGTTTCTGCCGCTTCTCCTCATCCGGCGTTCGGCGCAGCGTCTCGATTGCACTGGCAACGGAGGTCAGCGGGTTCTTGATTTCATGCGCGACATCGGCTGCGAACTGCTCGATGGCGTCCATGCGCGCATGCAGGGCGGTGGTCATGGCACGCAGGGACACCGAGAGATCCCCGATTTCATCCCGCCGCCAGGCTAGATTGGGGATGGCATCAAGCGCACGTCCACCGCTGCGAACAACCTCCGCACCGTGCGAGAGTTTGCGGATGGGACCCGTGACATGCCACAGCAAAAGCAGAGAAGCGGCCAGGATGACCACGAAGCCGACGACGGCACCTGCGATAAGTTGCGCCGCCTCGCTGGCAAGTGCCTCATCGATGTCTCCCGCTTCCGTCGACAGCATCAGGACACCCATGACATAGCTCAGGCGCCGGATCGGCACCGCGACAGACAGGATCATCTTGCCATCACGGTTGACCCGTTCAGCGCTGGCAAAGTCCGCGGATTGAAGAACCTGGCGAACCTCTGCAAACCTCGAGCCCTGAATGAAGAGCTCCTCGAGATTGGGCGATGGGGCATCCCTCCCCGGCCGCAGCCATATGACCCCCTGCCGTATCACGCGCTCGATCTGCTCGCGCAAGTCGATCTGGCCAGGCGCCGGCAGTTCGCGCGCCTGCACCTGGTTCAGCATGAGGATGAAGCGCGTGTCGTGCAGGGGCAAGCCCGTGGGACTGAAAACGCGGCCACGCGTCCCCGTGGGCTTGAGCTGCCAATTGAGCAAGTCGCTCGTCTTGCTGGAATCGAGCTCGATCGCATCGTCAGCGTTGATCTCGCCCCTGGCACCGTATCGCGCGATGCTCTCGGCGACGACTTCAGCCTGCGCTCTCAGTGCACGAAACCGCTCATCGACCAGGGATACGCGGATCTCCTGCAGCCAGAAGATCCCCGCCACGAACACGGCGAGGGCAACAAGATTGAAGCCGACAACCTTTAGCGTAAGAAGCGAAAGGCGCCGCTGCCGAGGTCTAAAGGCAAGGCCCTTGGCCTTCACGCGCGGCGGAAACAGCCAGGAAGAAGCGCGCGCAAAAGCCCCACCCTTTTTTTCGGGAGCGACCGCAGGCCCGGAAGAAGAAGCTGTCCCGTTGTTGCTCAAACTTCCACGTACTTGTAGCCGACGCCATAGAGCGTCTGTATCGAATCAAAGCTGTCATCGACCTGCTTGAACTTCTTGCGCAGTCGCTTGATGTGGCTGTCGATCGTGCGATCGTCGACATAGACCTGATCGTCGTACGCGGTGTCCATGAGATTGTCGCGGCTCTTCACGATCCCCGGCCTCTGGGCAAGCGACTGAAGGATCAGGAACTCCGTGACGGTCAACTGCACATCCTTGCCGTCCCAGGTGCAGGAATGACGCTGCTGGTCGAGCGAAAGCTTGCCACGCACCATGACCTCACGCGCGCCACCGGCGCCCGGCGGAGAATTGCGGGCCTCGGCACGACGCAACACCGCACGAACGCGCTGCAACAGCGTGCGCTGCGAGAACGGCTTCCTGATGTAGTCGTCCGCACCCAGGCTCAAACCGACCACCTCGTCGATCTCGTCATCCTTGGAGGTGAGAAAGATGACCGGAAGGTCGCTCGATTGGCGCAAGCGCTTGAGAACCTCATGCCCATCCATGCGGGGCATCTTGATGTCGAGAATGGCCAGCGACGGAGGCGTGGCTTGCAAGGCGGTCAGCGCCGAGACCCCGTCGGAATAGGTCCGGACATGAAACCCCTCCTGCTCCAGCGCCATGGAGAGCGAGGCGAGGATGTTCCGGTCGTCGTCGACAAGCGCGATGGTGGTCATGTCAGCCTTGGTCCTTGCTACGGACAGATTCCCGTCCCCGGTGAGTATAGGCGCACCTTCGGTCCGTCACCATTGTCACGCCGGCCGAGAGGATCATGCGACCAAAGCCTGCGTTCCGTAGCTGCAGATGCACCCAACCCGCCCCGGACATAAGCCCGGGCCGAAGCCGTCTACACCTTGAAATAATAGGGATATTTAGGCTTTTTGGTGGCCATGCAGCGCTGTTGTGGGCCTGTCGATATTGCGTCCGTCAGGCCCCGCCCCTATGGTAGCCCCCGAATTGAAAACCCCAGTTTTCTGCCACTTCGCCCCAAGACGGGCGATCCGGAGACCACGACGAATGCACCCGACCGCTCACCCCCAGAACTCCATCGACAGCGCCGGCCTCGCCAATCTCAAGCGCGTCCACTGGAACCTTCCCATGGCAGGCCTCGTCCAGGAGGCCGTCGAGCGCCGCGAGGGGCTGATGGCCAAGGACGGGCCTCTGGTCGTCAAGACGGGCATTCATACCGGCCGCTCGGCTGGCGACAAGTTCGTGGTGCGCGAGCCGTCCGTCGAGAACCACATCTGGTGGGACAACAACAAGTCGATGACCCCGGCGCATTTTGATGCGCTTCTCGCATCCTTCCGCGCCTACGCGCAGGGCCGCGAACTCTTCGTGCAGGATCTCTTCGGCGGCGCCGACAAGGTGCACCGGCTGCCCGTGCGCGTCGTGACCGAATACGCATGGCACTCGCTGTTCATCCAGCATCTGCTGATTGAACCCGAGGCCGGCGAACGTCTCAACTTCGATCCCCAGTTCACGATCATCGATTTCCCCGGCTTCCAGGCCGACCCCGCCATCCATGGCACCGTCTCGGGGACAGTGATTGCCGTTTCCTTCGAGAAGAAGATCGTCCTCATCGGCGGCACCTCGTATGCCGGCGAAATGAAGAAGTCGGTTTTCACGATCCTGAACTATCTGTTGCCACCCCGTAATGTCATGCCGATGCACTGCTCGGTGAATGTCGGCAAGTCCAAGGAGAGCGCGATTTTCTTCGGGCTGTCCGGCACCGGCAAGACGACACTGTCTGCAGACCCCAACCGGACGCTGATCGGCGATGACGAGCATGGCTGGTCCGAACATGGCGTGTTCAATTTCGAGGGCGGCTGCTACGCCAAGATGATCCGCCTGTCGCCTGAAGCGGAACCGGAGATCCACGCGACGACGAAGCGTTTCGGCACGGTGCTCGAGAATGTCGTCATCGACGAGCGCACGCGCGAACTCGACCTCAACGACGCCTCTCTCGCCGAAAACTCGCGCGGGGCCTACCCTATCAGCTACATCCCCAATGCCAGCACCACCGGCGTGGCCGGACAGCCGTCGAACATAGTCATGCTGACGGCCGATGCTTTCGGCGTGTTGCCGCCGATTGCGAAGCTGACACCAAGCCAGGCGATGTACCACTTCCTGTCGGGCTTCACCGCCAAAGTCGCGGGAACCGAGAAGGGTCTCGGCAAGGAACCACAGCCCACATTCTCGACCTGCTTCGGCGCCCCCTTCATGCCGCGCCATCCGACCGAGTATGGCAACCTGCTCCGCGATCTGATCGCCAAGCACAAGGTCGACTGCTGGCTCGTCAATACGGGTTGGACCGGCGGCGCCTTTGGCACTGGCTCGCGCATGCCCATCAAGGCGACGCGCGCACTGCTCTCGGCCGCTCTCGATGGCACGTTGAAGACCGTCCAGATGCGCAAGGATCCGCATTTCGGGTTTGAAGTTCCCGTCGAAGTACCGGGCGTGGACGCCAGGATCCTGAACCCGCGCGATACCTGGGCCGACAAGGCCGCCTATGACAAGCAGGCCATCAAGCTGGTGCAGATGTTCCGCGACAATTTCCGCAAGTTCGAGGCCCACGTGGGCGCCGACGTGAAGGCAGCGGCACCCAAGCTGGCCGAAGCCGCCGAATAGATCGCAGGAGATCTCGAATAGGGACGCCAGGCGACTAGTGCGCCTCGTCCCAGTTCGCCCCGGCCTTGGCATCCACAACAAGTGGAACACTCAGCTTCAGCACGGGCTCGGCTGCGCTCTCCATGACCCTTCGGATGACGGCCTTGGCCGCATCAACCTCATCGTCGGGAACCTCGAACACAAGTTCGTCGTGAACCTGCAACAGCATGCGTGCAGCCAGGCGCTCGCGCAGCAAGGTTTCCGGCATGCGGATCATGGCGCGGCGGATGATGTCTGCTGCCGATCCCTGGATGGGGGCATTGATCGCGGCACGCTCGACAAATGCCCGCATCGACGGGTTGGATGAGCCGATGTCGGGCAGGTTGATCTTGCGACCGAAAATGGTGCTCACGAATTTTCGATCATGTGCTTCTTGCTTCGTTCGGTCCATGTAGGCCCGGATCCCGGGGAACCGCTCGAAGTAGGTCTTGATGTAGGCATTCGCCTCTTCGCGCGGAATGCCAAGCTGGTTGGCAAGGCCGAACCCTGAAATGCCATAGATGATGCCGAAATTGATTGCCTTCGCACGACTGCGCACGGCGGCAGGCATGCCCTGGACGGGCACATTGAACATTTCCGACGCCGTCATTGCATGAATGTCGACGCCATCGGCGAAGGCTTTTTTCAGCGCCGGAATATCAGCGATATGCGCAAGCAGCCTCAGCTCCACCTGGCTGTAGTCGGCGCTGATCAGCTTCATGCCCCGCGGCGCAACGAAGGCTGTGCGGATCTCACGCCCCTCCTCCGTGCGGATGGGAATGTTCTGGAGGTTCGGCTCGTTCGATGACAGGCGCCCCGTCGACGTGGCCGCCATCGAATAGGACGTGTGAATGCGTCCCGTCCTGGAATTGATGTAGGTAGGCAAGGCGTCCGTATAGGTGCTTTTCAGCTTGGACACCTGTCTCCAGTCGATGATCCGTCGAGGCAGGTCGTGCCCTTGGCCCGCAAGCTCCTCGAGGGCATCCGCATCCGTGGACCATTGTCCGGTCTTTGTCTTCTTGCCGCCCGGCAGGTTGAATTTGCCGAACAGGATCTCTCCAAGCTGTTTCGGAGAACCCAGATTGAAGCGCTCACCGGCAAGCTTGTGGATCTCCTCTTCCAGCCCGGCCATCCGCTGCGCAAACCGATGCGAGAGGCGCGCCAGCACATCCCGATCCACGAGCACCCCTGCCTGCTCCATATCGGCGAGAACTTGCACCAGGGGACGCTCAAGCGTCTCGTACACCCGCGTCATGCGCTCCGCCGCGAGCCTCGGCTTCAGCAAGCCGTGCAGGCGCAGCGTCACGTCTGCATCCTCGGCCGAATAAGCCGTAGCCTCGGCAACGGGGACCTGGTCAAAAGTGACCTGCGCCTTGCCCTTGCCGGCAACTTCGGTGAAAGCGATTGGCTTGTGCTGCAGGAACAGCACCGAGAGTTCATCCATTCCGTGCTTGTGAAGTCCTTCATCGAGGACATACGACATCAACATCGTGTCATCGAAGGGATGGATGCGGATCCCGTGTCGTACCAGGATGTGGAAATCATACTTGATGTTCTGGCCGACCTTCAGCACTGCCGGGTCTTCAAGCAGCGGCTTGAGCCTCGAAATGACCAGATCGAGAGCTAGCTGTTTTGGCTGCCCGCCGGAAAAGTCGAGGCCACCCCCCGTTCCGTGGCCGACGGGAATATAGCAGGCCCGCCCCGGCGCAACCGCAAGGGCGACACCGACGAGCTGCGCCTCCATCTCGTTGAGCGACGTCGTCTCGGTATCGACGCAAACAGTCCCGGCAGCCGAAGCCTCCGCAATCCAGCGCTCGAGCGCGGCAAAATCCGTAACCGTCTCGTACGCAGACCGGTCGATCGGAGCCTGGATTGCATCCCGCGCGACAACCGCGCCTGGCCCCGTTGAAAGAGCAGCCGCTGATGACTGCGGGGCTTGTGGCTCCGATGCAGGTCGATCCACGCTGACCGCCGCGGCAGGAATCGCCGCCGCGTCACTCAGGTCCCACTCTGCTGCCACGCGACGGAATAGCGTGTTGAGTTCCATCGCCTTGAGGAAACCGGCGAGTTCGCGCGGATCCGGCTCGACAACCGACAAGTCACCCAGCGGCACCGGGACCGGAGCCTGCGTATCAAGCTGCACGAGGCGTTTCGACACGCGGGCCTTGTCGGCATTTTCGATCAGGGTCTCCCGCCGCTTCGGCTGCTTGATTTCACCCGCACGCGCCAGCAATGTCTCGAGGTCACCAAAGGAATTGATCAGCTCAGCGGCTGTCTTCACACCGATCCCCGGTACGCCCGGCACATTGTCTGTGCTGTCGCCGGCAAGCGCCTGGACATCAACGACCTTGGAGGGTGGGACGCCAAATTTTTCGATCACTTCGGCTGACCGGATCGAGCGCGACTTGACCGGATCCTGCAGCTCCACCTGGCCGTCCACGACCAACTGCATCAAGTCCTTGTCCGACGAAACAACCGTGACGAAGGCTCCAGCACCGGATGCTTGTGCGGCGTAGGTTGCAATCAGGTCATCCGCCTCGAACCCTTCAAGTTCCACCGCAGGAACCCCGAAGGCCCGCGTCGCATCGCGGATGAGCGAAAACTGGGGTACGAGGTCCTCGGGCGGAGGCGGTCGATGAGCCTTGTATTCGGGGTAGATTTCGTTCCGAAAGCTCGTTCTCGACGTGTCGAAGATGACAGCGAGATGCGTGGGCCGTTCCCCGGACTTCGTGTCCTGCAGCAGCTTGAACAGCATGTTGCAAAACCCGGAGACGGCACCCACCGGCAGCCCGTCACTCTTGCGGGTAAGCGGTGGCAACGCGTGAAAGGCGCGAAAAATGTACCCCGAGCCATCGATCAGGTAGAGGTGGTCACCCTTCCCGATCCCCGGCCGTGCATCCGACCCAGCCTTGTGCGCCGTCAATGGTGTCCGGCCTCGGCTGCCTGCCTGGACAACACGAATTTCCGATCACAGTAAGGGCACTCGACGGAGTGATTGCCGCCCATCTCAAGGAACACCTTTGGGTGGCCCAAGGCGCCACCACCTCCGTCACAGGAGATGCGATGGCTGTCAACGGTGATCACTTCTGCGGGAGGGGTCGTCATGGCGCTTTTGCCCGGATCCTTGGATTTGGGCGGATCATACTGACCCGAGGTTTCACTGCAAGCGCCGGGAATGCACCAATTGCGTTGGACCGCCGCTTTCGTTAGTGTCCGCCGGCGCCAAGGCACCCATAGCTCAGTGGATAGAGCGCTGCCCTCCGAAGGCAGAGGTCGCACGTTCGAATCGTGCTGGGTGCGCCACTTTCCCGCGCGCCAGCCGAAGATCCATTTCTGGCTTAGGGCGTACCTGTCTGCAACTCGATCTGGCAGACCCGGCCATGCGACTCATCGCAATTGCTGACCAGGCAATACTCGATCGGGGTGGTGCTGTCGTTGAGCATGAACACCCGGAAGGACTGCTTGGGCGCTTCACCCTGAACGAACCGCGTCGGCAGGTCGCAATAGGCCTCGAACTTGTCTTCGAAGAACTTGACCGGCCTCTCGGCACAGACGTTTTCGTTTCTCAGCGGCGAAACGAAAGACACGACGGCCATGCGCACGTCATCCCATGCCTGCCCGGCAGGAACGGTCGTGGGATTGAACTGTCCGCCAGTGTAGCTGCCGGAATTGGCGTCATAGCTGGTCTGCGGCCTTGCGCGCGCGATCACGAAACCCGCCACCGGCGCGGCGCTGGTTCCCGAAGTCGTACCATAGCCCGAGGGCGACCCACTGCCGTAGCCTCCACCACCGCCCATCGAGGGATCGAAGAAGCCGATCAGGTACTCATCGATGTTGCCGGGCTGCAGCACCCGCGGCGAACCGATGCCCCCGCTGAACTGCTTCTCGCACTCCTGACGCTGCAGCGGCAGGGCCGTAACGGTGCATCCTTTGCACTCCTCCGACCCACCGTTGCTCATGAGCGCCCAGATGAGCAGGAGCGAAAAGATGATCGCCACCAGCACCACCAGTGTGTATTCGATCAGTTTCCTCGACATTCAGCTCACCATATCCTTCGGGCTCATCCACTATTCACTTGGCTTTGGTTGACGCCGCGGCACGACGTCATAGGTCCGGGGCTCGGCCGGTCCGGCTTGCGGCGCAGGCGCTCGGGGTGACTCCGGCCACTTGACCTTCTCCTTCGGCAGAAAAAGGTTGATGGCCGCAACGATGACAACCGTGGCGACAGCGGTGAAGGCCAGGATCTTCCAGGTCTTCGCATCGGCCTGCCTCAAACCATCATTCACGGACACTGGGTTGCTCAGCAGCTTGTGGTCACGGTTCGACATCGTTCGCCCTGAGGCTCCCTCTGGTACCTAACGGTCGCAGTCCGTGTCGCGCATCCGGAATGCGCCCTGCCCGAAAATACGATTGGCGCGCGACGTGCAGTCACCACCATAACACACGCAGTCGCCGCTTTGGCAGGTAAGGCTGTTTCGATCAGCCTCGCCACGCGCGCCAGCCTGAAGGTCGATGGCAACGACCCGAGAGCCATTCACCTTGTTGTTGCGCAAGGTGACATAGGCGCCTGGCGCCACCTTGATCCCGTGCGCCGGTCCGTTGACGGTCGTATCCTCGACCAGCACGCTGGCGCCCGCACCAAGGGACAGCCCCGTATTGTAGCCGGACACCGTGACGCCCTTGATGACGATGCGACGCGCCTCGAGCCCGGAAAGCCAAGGCAAGTCGTTGAGGGCCTGCCCGCCACCGACAAGAATGCCGAAATCACCCGGGCTGGACGCAGGATAAGGATCTTCAGCCTCCCAGCGCACGACATTAACCCCCGTCAGTTGCAGCGCATCGCGGGCGCCATCAATGACAATCCCGGCCTTTGCGCCCTTCACGAGCACACCCGACAGATTGATATTGGCGGCATTCATCCGCACCACGAACGGACCGTTCTGGGTCGTGGCAAGGCGGCTCTCATTGATCCACACGCGTCCGGCAGACACCGCAAACAGCGCAGCATCCTTGGCACGGATGGTCGAACGACGCATGGTCACGCCGCCGCTGGTGACAAGGATGGCCGAATCCTGGCCACGCCACGCAAGGTTGACCTCTTCGAAATTGACCTCGCCAGACCTGACATTCACGCAGACATCCATGTCGATGCCGCCGAAGACAGCAGGGCCCTTCGTGCCACCGGCCACAACCTGCGCACAGGTAGCGCCCACCAGCCGCGCCCGCGGCCCATAGGCATAGTTCGCCGATGTAACAACAACACCACCACCAAAGGACAGCCCGGACACATCACACGGCGCACCAGGCACCACACTGACTTGACCGGGAGCGCCGCGCATGAACTCGAGCGCCTCGCGAACAGTCCCGAAAGAACCCCGCGACGTCGGCGCCGCGCAATTCACGACGACATTCCGGCCCGCTCCAATCGGTGCCGGGCCCCAGTCGGGCCTGTGAGGGCGATGCTTGGGCTTGTCCTGGCAACACAAGCGTATGTTGGGAAACGAATACGGATCCTGCTGACCATCAAGCTGAGCCTCAGCCTGCGCGCCCTGGTACCCCCTCGCCGCAGCGGGCTCCGGCAACAGCAGCGCACCAGCCATCAATGTGACTGCCGCCATCACAGCAGCTGGAAGCCGCCCGACGCTGATATCCAGTACCTTCATGGTGCCTCTCCGGGAAACGGATGGGTTGCGGTCAACTGCATGCATCTAGTTGGTAGCCGGCTTGACAGCTGCAGGCGGCACGCTTGGCGCCACGGCATCCGCCTCACGCTCTCGCTCGCGACGGCACCGTCGGGTACGGCACTCATCCTTGGATGCCACAGGTGCAGTATCCAGCAGCCGCGCCAACTCCGAACGCGTCGGCTCGAAGCCCGCGACAGCAGCACCCTGCCTGTAACGCACGGCGCGATCTTCGGACTTTTCGACACCATCAGCACCCTGCGTGTAGAGTTCGGCCAACGAGTGCATCGCCTCGCCGTCGCCCTGCTCCGCGGCAAGCAGCAACCACTTCTCGGCCCGCACAAAATTCACGGGCACGCCGACACCTTTCACATACATGATACCCAGAACACGCTGAGCCTTGGCGTTTCCGCGGACGGCCATGATCTGGATAAGCCGGGTAAGCTGCATCGGGGCAAAGGTACCGGTCTGCGGATCACCCAGCATGTCCTGGTACTTGGATATCGCCCGCACCAGATCCTGCGCTCCGGGCCCCCTGAGGAACCCGATCGCACGCAGCATGTCCCCGCCCAGGGGCTGCAGGCGATGCGCCTTCGCCAGGGCGCGCTCACGCGACAGGTTGATGGGGCATTCATCCCCGTGGACCAACCCGGACGGGGTCTCTCCACGATACCGCGTTTCGGCGGCATAGAACTCGAACGGCGCAAGCCACGTCTGAGCCTTGGCCTTGGCCTTTGCCTGCAGGTCATTGCCGGCAGCCTTCGGATCCGGGCCACTTCCAACCGTCAGTCGCTTCAGTTCGTCGATGTACTGCTTGGCAACGGGATGACCGGCCCGCTCGGCCAGCAGATAGAAAACCATCGCCTCGATGGTGCTGGTCTGGAACGCCGACGTCGACCCCTCGAGCGCCGACGAGTAGCGCGAGCAACTATTTGGCATCAGCCAGCCGAACCAGTCACTGTTGCTGCAAAGCTTGTTGACCCAGAAGTCGAACGAGGTCCTGTAGGACCCGCCGTACGAACTGGTCGCCGCCGGATAGCCAGAGCCCGTGCTTGTCGTGCTGTAGCTGTCGATCTTGCGGCTGTAGACCCCGCCAGGGCGCGGCACATGCACCCACGGATCGGCAACGACGCCCGACAGCGGCCCCGTCGATGCAGAATGCCGCTGGTTGATATAGGGGTCCTGCAACTGCCCCAGCAATATGAACCCGTCGCCGCCGCGGCAGGCCGCGATGTACATGATCCTGTTGCGCGCATCGATGCGCTCGTCCTGCAGCAGGTTGCGATAGATGCCTTCGGCTTCGTTTTCCGCACTTGCAAGCTTGCTGACCACGAAGTCCGCAGCCGCATCAAGATGGAAGTGATCGAAAATGGCCGAGTTATGAGCCGCGATGAAGTACCAGACATAGGCTTCAACCGGATCGTAGTAGCCTTTGTCATCCTCCCGCTTGGCGGAATAGATGTCACCCAGCTTCACCTGCGCAAAGAAATCGTTCTCCTGCCAGGCCGCGCGTCGACACAGCTTGATCGCTTCATCCTTGCGCCCGAGCTGGTAGGCACGCTCACACTCCGCCACATCCGCCTGCGCGGGAAGTACAAGCCCCAAAGAGGCGCCGAGAGCCAGGGCTGCAAGCAGCAACACCCGCAGCAACGTTGCGATACGCCGCACCGAAACCAGGAAAGTGCTGTGCACGGGGCTACACGAAGTGTGCATGGATCCTCTCACGCGATGGCGGCGGTACAACTGCGATCAGGCTTGTTGCCGGGGTGGGGAAGCAAGACGAGCAGCGGGCTCCGCATCTGCATTCATACAGTCCCAGACAGCAAACATGAGTCAAGCGCTAGAGAGGCGAAAAGCGAGATAAAGTCTAGGCTTTACGCCTGTTTGCGTACACGGCGCATGAGGCAGACCAACTTCAACGCGCGCACGCAGAACTAGCACCAGGGCCCCGCACGACAGACCGCGAGTTGAGCGGCAGGAAACGGTTGTGCAATCAGGGGTCGCATCGCGGACGGCTTAACTAAGAAATCCCAGCCCCCTCAAGCCGCTTTTCGCCTCAACAGGGAAATTCCGCAAGGGGACAAGGCGCTCCTGCCGGCTCAATCCAGCATCACGCAAGGCAATGCGCGCATGCGGCGAGTATCATCGCATCCGCGCGCGCCCAGCCGTGGAGTGCCGCGCCACGCATCACCACGCCGAATCAAAAAAGCGGCTAGGCGCACGTCGTGCGCAGAAAGCCGCTGGCGCGAAAGAGCATCAACTCCACAGGCCCCTCGCTTGCAGCACCCGCTTGAGGGCCGCGGGACGATCCGTCATGATTCCATGCACGCCGATGTCGATCAGCTGATTCATCTCCCCCTCATCATCGATCGTCCACGCGTGAACCTGCAGGCCCTGTCGCTCGGCCGCACGAACGAAACCCCGCGAAATGATCCTGAGACCGTTGCGCGCAACAGGAACCTGCGCACACCCCTCTCGCCCGCGCCCTGCCGGAAAACCGAACGACGAAGACTTCAGCCGCAGGATGCCGGCGGGCCCGAGCGCGGTACAAACACGCCCGTCAAATGCATCCTGCACCTGCCGGATCCGATGGCCTGAAAAGGAGCCAACACATACCCGATCCTCGGCACCAATGCGCTTGATCAATGCAATGAGAGGCGCCACCGCCGCATCGTGCTTGGGATCGATGTTGAAGCGAACATCGGGCCAGCGGGTCAGCAACGCTTCCATGAGAGGGATAGGCTCGCTGCCACCGATACGCGCCCGCTCGAGAACCGAGTAAGGCAGAGCCTCCAGCAAGCCCGACTGGTCGGTCACCCGGTCAAGGAACCTGTCATGGAACGAGACCAGCACACCATCAGCCGTTGCGTAGGCATCCGTCTCCAGATAGCGGTAGCCCAGTGACACCGCGTAGCTGAAGGCTTTCATGGTGTTCTCGGGCGCCTCCAGCGCCCCGCCCCGGTGTGCAAACGCCAGCACGCCACCATGCTCGAGATAAGGGAACTTTGCTGGGCGCATCGGTCGGCCTTTCAGGACTTCTGCGCAGGTCAGTGGCGCGCGCAGGCTGGATCAGACGGGAATGACACTCTAGTCTCGCACCACACATTGCGGGGAAGTAAGATGAAAAGCCATACGATTGACCGTCGGTCATTTTTGAAATTTTCGGCCGCCACGGCCGCCCTTGGCCTGAGCGGGTGTATTGACGACATCGACGGCAACCCGCTGGCGCCATCGGCGGGAACCGCGGAAGACGAGCGGCTCCTCGAATTCTTTTCGCGCAGCTTCACCCGGGAACTCGAAGACGCACCCGAGTTCATGACCGCACTCGGCATGAAGAAGCGATACAGCGAATGGGGCGATTACTCCGAAGCCTTCATCGAGAAGTCGGGCAAGGCCACCATCGCGGATACGGCCTTCATGCGAGACCAGATCAATCGATCCGCCCTGAGCCCGTCGATGCAGGTCTCGTACGATGTTTTCCTTTTCAGGAATGAACAGCGGACGGCCAATTACCCCTTCCGCTACCACAACTACGAGGCATCGCACTTTGGCGGCCCGCACCAGTCGATCCCGAATTTGCTGATCAACCAGCACCGCATCGATGAAGTCTCGGACGCCGAGGCTTTCATCGCCCGCCTGAACGCAACCCCTGTCGTGATGCAGCAAGCCACGGATTTCATGCGTGCCTCTGCAGCCAAGGGCCTGACCTTGCCGCGTTTCTCCTACGAATTGATGCTGCTGGATGCACGAAAGGTCATGTCGGGCCACCCCTTCGAGGGTACCGGAGAAAATGAAATTTTCTCGGCATTCCGCAAGAAGCTCGACAAGACCACCATCCCCGAAGCACAGAAGACAAGACTGCTGGCTGAAGCAGAAAAGGCGATGATCAACCGCCTCAAGCCGGCATACGATCTGTTTCTCGATGTCACTGCAGACATCGGCCGTAGTGTGAAGGCAGACCACGGGGTCGGCACACTGCCGGACGGCAAGGCATTCTACAACGAACGCATCGCAGCTCACACGACGCTCGGAATTCCAGCCGCGGACATCCATGCACTGGGCCTGTCCGAAGTTGCGCGTCTGTCGGCCGACATGAAGGCTGTAAAAAAGCGCCTCCGCTTCCGGGGAACGCTCGCCCAATTCTACCAGGATTTGCGGACCAACCCGAAATACCTCTACCCATCAACCCCCAAGGGTCGCGCCGATTATCTCGAGCGGGCCTTGTATCTGCAGCAGAAAGCAGCCGCGGCCATTCCCTCCGTGTTTGGCACGCTTCCCAAGGCGCCCGTCGACGTCAAGCGCATGGAACCCTTTCTCGAAGGCGGGCAAACCATCGCATTCTACAACTCGCCCTCCCCCGATGGGGCGCGTCCGGGCTATGTCTTCTACAACCTTGCATCCATGGCCACCCTGCCGAAATGGCAGATGGCAGCGCTTGCCTTCCATGAAGGCATCCCAGGTCACCACCTCCAGATTTCAATCGCCCAGGAGGCGGCCACCATTCCCGAGTTCCGGAAATACACGGGCTTCACAGCCTTCGTGGAAGGCTGGGCGCTCTACACGGAATACCTGGCTGGCGAAATGGGTCTGTATGAAAACGACCTGGACGAGGTTGGCCGTATCACGATGGAACTATGGCGCGCCTGCCGCCTCGTCGTGGACACAGGCATCCACGCCTATGGTTGGAGCCGCGACAAGAGCGTGAAGTACTTCCTCGCAAACACAGCGCTGACACGCGACAACATCGTGCGCGAGATTGATCGCTACTTCGTCTATCCGGGCCAGGCCTGCGCCTATCAGATCGGCCGAAACAGGATCCTGGAATTGCGTGAAACGGCCCGCAAGCAACTGGGACCGAAATTCGACCTTCGGAAATTCCACGATGCCGTTCTGGGAAACGGAGCCGTCCCCTTGCCCGTCCTTGAGACAATCGTCACCGCGTGGATATCCCGGCAATAGCGCGCACGGGAACCGCTCCGCGCCCACATTTCCGGGGAAGCCGCAAGGTAAATCAACGTGTTTTGCCCGGGATGCAACGTGTTCTTGAGATATGCTAGGTTACGACAAGATCAGGACTTGAACTGCACAAGCAACCATGAACCCGAGACGACGAGACCTGCTGCTGGCTGCGGGGCTGACACTGGTGTTTGGCGCCAGCGCCTCGGCCCGCATTCTCGTGGAAGGAAACATGGACGCGCTGAGAAAGCCGTCCACGCCTCGCCGCCTTTCGCTTCGGCACGCGCACACGGGCGAGACCTTCACAGGCCTCTACCGGGACCATGTGGGCCCGCTTCCCGACGCCATGATAGACCTGTCGTGGTTCCTCAGAGACCACCGCGAGGACGTCCGCGGGCCTCTTCACGTTGAAACGCTCGATTTCCTCGCGGACTTGATGGGTGAGAGCGGCCTCGCCAGAGCGACAGTGCTATCGGCTTATCGCACACCGGGAACAAACGCCAAGCTCGCGACCAAATACTTCGGCGTCGCGGAAAAGAGCCAGCACCTCGCGGGCCGCGCAATCGATATAACGCTCGACACCAGGCTGGAAAAGACAGCGGGCCTCGCTCGAACAATGTCGCGCGGCGGCGTCGGCTGGTATCCGCAATCGCACTTCATCCACTTGGACTCAGGGCCGGTGCGCCAGTGGACAGTGGACACGGCCGTGCGGGCACGCTCTGGCGACAGAACCAAACCGGACGATAGCCTCGTCGCCGGGTTTCTCGACAAGAAGCCCAGGCGCCCGCTCTCTGTGAGCGAACGGCTGAAGCTCCACAAGGCCCTGGCCCGCAAACAGGCGCGCCCCGGCTAGTCAGGAGAAGGCTCGCGCAGCCACGATCAGAACCGGCCACCTGTCTTGAAGCCTCCCCCTTTGAAGCCACCGCCCGTCTTGAAGCCACCACCGCCAAAACCCTTCGGAAAGCGGGGAACGGATGATGAGGGAAAACGGAATTGCGGGTGGTGCCGCCGACTGCCCCAAGGGCCGCCGCGCTCACGCCGGTCATCATCGTCATCATCGTCATCATCATCATCATCGTCGTCGTAATCCCAATCACGACGCTTGCGGTGCGCTTTCTCAAGCGCCTCCCAGAGATCCCGGCTCTGCAGGACACCCCCCAGTATGCCACCGATCAAACCACCGATGACGTCCCCGCCATCCAGGTCGAACTGACTATTGTGCCGGTCATAGCGGCGCGAGCGCATGCGATCGCGGACATTCTCTAATTCGCCACGACGTCTCCCAATCTCGCGAGCCTCCTCCCGGATCTTTGCGACTTCCGCTTCAGCGCGCGCAATGGCTGTCTGGGTCAACTCGATCTTCTGGACAAGCCGGTCATCTTCAGCGGTGGCCGTAAGCCGCGCCTCCTGGTACATTGTCTGAAGGCTTTCCTGCGACAGCGCCTGCGACAGGACAGCCAGTGCTTCCTCATGCGCACCGCGATCTCCCTCGGACTGAAGCCGGGCACGCTCCTGATCGAGTACCGCCATCGTCTTTTGCGCTTCCGTCAGTCGATCGCTTGCCGCCTTCAGCGCGACCAGATGCTCGGACAGACGTGTCTCAAGAGGCTCTATTCCTGCCTTGATAAGCGCGTCACGCTCGATCTTTTCAAGCGCTTCATCCTCTTGCCCCGCGCGGGACAACGCCACCTCGGCATGCTCGCGTAAACGAACCGGTATCTCGTTGAGCAGGACATAGTTGGGCCGCGCGACGTCATAACCAACCAGCTGCGCGACCTTCCGATCAAAGTAGCGCGAGAAATTCGACGCGGAATAGGCAGCGGTAGCGAAATTCCTGTTCCACAAATACATGAACAGGGGATCGGATTCGTAAGGCTGACGCTTCTCTTCCCTGTCAGTCTCGCTCAGCTTGGCTTTGTCCTCCGCCGCGCGGGCAATCCCGATGGAGCGATCGACAACCTGCTTTTGCGCCAACCAGATAGGATCCGAAGCCATGTCGGCTTCAACGCAGGCCTGCAGCGCGGCAATCGGCTCGCGGGCCGAGGAAACGGCCGCCGTCTTCTGCCGGTGCTCCTCCTCGGCAATAACGAGCGCACTCTGTGCACCTCCGTAGCGAACCAGGATTTGCTCCAGCTTGGCCTTATGGGATCGCATGAGGTCCAGCGCACGGCGCTCGGCAGCATCAATCCCACCGACCACTTCATTGCGCACCAGCGCATCGAGCCTGACCAGAGCCAGGGCCTTGAAACTCTCGCCAAGCTCCAGCCGCAGGCGCTCGGCCTCGCTCGCCGCAGAGCTCAAGACCTGCGTCAGGCGCCCCTCATTGGTGCGCACACCCGAGATGGCAGCCTCAAGCGAACTCAGCGCATCACGCCCATTGACCAGCATTACTCATCCCACGACGTGATGGCGCCGCCCTCTTTCGGAAAATTGTAGCGCGGCTCAAGCTCGCCCCGCAGCTTTTGACCGATCGGGTTCTTCTCGATGATCCCGTTGTCCTGCTTGTCCTGCCGGATCTGGTCGAAGAAGGCTTCCGGGACGCGCAGGCCCCACCGCGTGACGGTTGAGCTCTGCCCATTCTCTTCGTTGACGACGGTCAGGGGTTGCCGCTGACCGTCTGGCAGAACAGCCTCGACAATCAGATAGTAATTTCGCGCCCCCGGGCTGGCCGCCGACTCGCGCCACACCCCGGAGGTTTCATTTGCGCCACTCAACACGCTCACGACATATGTCGACACAAGCCGGGAACGCAGCCCCTCAAGCGAGGCAATGCTCGCACGCACGCCATCGATATCGCGACGGGCAAGTGCAGCATTCCCATCTCGCTCGAGGCCATCGATCGACCCCAGGATAGCGGCATCGCGGGTCTCGACGCGCGCCGCTCCCGCCGCTGCGCGAAGTTCCTGCGGCAGGTCTTGCGTAAGTGCGACTTGCACCTCCTCCAGGGCCTGCCGCCGTGGCAGCTCGTAGCCGAAATAGCCGGCAGCCCACAGCGCCGCGCACACGGCCGCAATGCCACCGGCCCAGCGACCGATGATCCTGCGCCTGACCCAGGCCATGGCTAGACTGCGACCGATGCTTGGCGCAGGAGGCGTATAGACAAAGCGGCTCTCCTTGAGCGCCTTGATGCCCTGCTCGATAGCTGCGTCAGAGACCTCAAGCCCCTGCCCGCGATAGATCTCGCGCAGCCGCGCCTTGAGAGCCTCGTCACGATCTCCCTGCGCAAGCTCGCGGGCAACAACAAGCTCGCGATGGCGGATCGTATCGACCACATCCATCGCGAGCATCAGCTCGTCAAGCGTTTGGGGCGCCTTTGCCCCGACCACTGCAGACATCAGAGGTGAAAGGCCTTGCCCTGCGCCACAAGGTCAGAAAGCCGCCGCTTGCCATCCTCAACCGCATCACGGATCTCGGCTGAATTCTGGGTTGAAAGCTTGCGCATCTCTTCGATGATGACGCGCGACTTCTCCTGGAAGTTCACAACCGAATCCACCAGCTTCTTCACCGCGTCCGCGCGGATCGTCGGCCCGTAGCCCGCGCGCACGGCAGCCTCCTGAACCTTGTCGCCGATTTCAGCCAGCACCTCGATGGACTTGGAGACACCCTCCTTCATCGCATTCACGGTCTCCGTCGACTCGTGCAAGCCGAACATGCCTGTGAACGACGCCTTGAGGGCCGTCAAAACAGTATCGTTGGTGGAGAAGAAGCTGACCGCCTGCGCATAAATACGCTCCTTCGCGCTGGTGGTCTGCATCAGGCGCGCCATGATGACTTCGGACGTGTTGTAGCCAATCGTGAGATTGTCCGAGAGATCCTTGGCAATCTGGTACCGTCGATCCTCATCCTGGGTCTGGCGCAACACTTCGTCGCGAATGAGCTCAAGCTTCGCGCGCTCCGCAGGCTCCGTTCCCGCAAAATTGGCAACCGCCGCCGAAGCATCATTCAGCCGCTTCTTGGCCTCCTCGAGCTTCCACTCGCCCTTCTTCAGAACCTCGAGCGCCAGAACCTCGGCCTGCTTCAGAGCACCTCGGAAGTCCCGATAGGCCTGCAGGATGGCGTGTTCGCGCTCGATCTGGTTCTTGGTCTCCTTCGTGACCGCGATGTAGATGGAGCGAATCTTGTCGAACCGGTCGGCGATGTCGCCGCGCGTTAGCTTCATCCATGAATTCGTCGCACGCTCCCACACACTGACCTTGCCGTCGGAGATCTGGTCGACCATCCCCTTGGCATCGTCGCGGATCGAATTGAAGCCCTCCGTGATCTGTCGATAGCGGTCACCAACAGACATCGCGGACACGTTCTCGCGCACAACCTCGTTGAAACTCGACGCCTGGTTCAGCGTCCGGGCGATGATCGTGATCTTCTCGTTGTCGAGATCCGAGATCTGCTGGAGGAGCGCATTGATGGGGGCGTCCTCACCCTTTGCGGGCACGATGCCAAGATCCCTCAGCGTGGTAAGCGCCCGGTCCAGGTACTGCATGGGCGTTCGGATGACGACATCGGACATCTGGTAGAATCTCCCCTCGTAAACGTGGGGGAAGATGTGGGTGATAAACCCACGCTCTGCAAGGCCAGGCGCCGAAATATTCGCAGTATTCCGGGACAGCTACCCTTTGCAGCTGACGGTTGCCGCATGGCGGTTTTCTGCGACAACCTGCGGCGGCTGCACCACGCCCAGAAACCGGGTCGCGTAGGCCGGCATTCCGCAGATCACAGTCGCATAGTATCCCTCGATCTCAACGGTCAGAGGCCCGGTGACGGATTGAACCTTGCCAGCCCTGACCTTCCGCACGATCCCGGGCGGTATGACCGCCTTCAGGAAATCATCGCGGTTCGAGAAGTAGACCCCATCGATGGCCCCGTCGAGGTTCCAGCGCGGCAGCAGCCCAGCCGACGCCGCATCCGGGACGAAATAGAGGTCAGGCTCCTTGCTGCCATTCGCCTCCTCCTCGGCTGGCGTATTTCGCCCGAAGACATATGTTCCCGAGATCACGGCGCGTCCCCGCAGGGTCAAGCCCTCGACAGACGCCTTCTCGACGCTGAAAGGGCTTCGCTTTGGCAGGGCATAGATAATTCCGTCAGCCTGATTGGTGATCAGGCGGACAGTCGTTCCGCCAGCCTGCCCCGTACCAGGGAACGCGAACGCAAGAATGAATGCCGCAACGAGGACTGGCCGCATGACCATCGGGGGGGAGCCTCCGTGATGAGCCCTCACGATGCCACCCTATCGCGGCAGAATTAGGGCCACGATGTGACGGGGATCACCCATGAACCCGTTCAGATGTGGATCGCGTGCCCAAGCGCCTTCAGCGCACTCTCATGGAACGCCTCGCTGAGCGTCGGATGCACATGGATGGTGCCGGCGATGTCCTCAAGAAGCGCACCCATTTCAAGTGCCAGGGCGAATTGGGCCGAAAGCTCCGAGACATGCTGGCCGACAGCCTGGATCCCCAGCACCCGGTGATCACTCTTGCGCGCAACGACACGGACAAACCCGCCCGTATCAGCCCCATCCATCGACAGGGCACGCCCATTGGCCGAGAACGGGAATTGTCCGACAACGACATCGATCCCCTGCCGAGCCGCATCGGCCGGCGAAAGCCCGGCGCTGACAATCTCAGGCTCGGTGAAGCAGACGGCCGCAATCGTCGCCGGACTGAAGCGCCGCTTGTGCCCCGCGATGATCTCGGCGACCATCTCTCCCTGCGCGGACGCCTTGTGCGCCAACATGGGCTCGCCGACGAGGTCTCCGATGGCCCAGACATCCCGCATCGACGTGCGGCACTGCTCATCGACCTTGATGAAAGCACCGTTCATGTCGACGGCCATGGCCTCAAGGCCCCAGCCTTGCGTGTTCGGCTTGCGTCCAACCGTGACAAGGATCTTGTCTGCAGCGATCGACAAGGCTTTGCCATCGGCCGTATCGATCGCGAGAGACGCCCCATCCTTGCCGGTCTCCGCGCCCCTGGCTCTTGCACCCAGATGAAGGGTGACGCCATGACGCTCCAGCCAGCGCTTAACAGGCGCCACGAGTTCCGCATCATAGAGCGGCAGGATCTGGCTTTCTGCCTCGACAATGGTGACTTTCGATCCAAGCTTCGAGAAGGCGATACCAAGCTCGAGCCCGATATAGCCTGCACCCACGACGGCAAGGCGCGCAGGCACGGCCTCCAGCGAAAGCGCTTCGGTGGACGAGATCACGTCCCCGCCAAATTTGAGGAAGGGCAACGCGGCCGGCACCGATCCATTCGCGAGGATCACATGCTCGGCCCGGATGGTCGTGTCCCCAACCCTGCATGTCTTGCCGTCGGAAAACACGGCAAACCCGCTGATGACGCGCACCTTGGCGCGCTTCAGGAGGCTTCCCACGCCCATATTGAGTTTCGAGACGATGCCTTCCTTCCACTGCACTGTCTGCCGGAAGTCGATCGATGGCGGTGCCGCCAGCTTCACCCCATGGACAGGTTTTTCAGCCGCCTGCCGCATGGCGTCGAAACCACTGGCCGCGTGAATGATGGCCTTGGAGGGAATGCAGCCACGGATAAGACAAGTGCCACCGAGCCGGTCACCCTCGACCAAAGTCGTGTCGAGCCCCAGCTGCCCCGCCCTGATGGCCGCCACATAACCGCCCGGGCCACCGCCGACAACAAGCACCTTCGTCTGGATCGTCTCAGCCACGGGCAGAACCTTCATCCATGAACATCAGCGCCGGATGTTCGAGCAAGCCCTTCACGCGCTGGATGAACTGGGCGGCATCGAAGCCATCAACCACGCGGTGATCGAACGACGAGGAAAGATTCATCATCTTGCGAACGATGACAGCGCCACCCCGCACCACCGGACGCTCGATGATCGCGTTGGGCCCGATGATGGCAACTTCGGGGTGGTTGATCACCGGCGTCGTGACAACCCCGCCGAGCGGTCCAAGACTGGTGATCGTTATCGTCGATCCGGAAAGCTCATCGCGCGTGGCCTTGTTGTCGCGGGCCGCCGTTGAAACACGCGCGATCTCGCTGGCCACCTGCCAGAGGTCAAGCGCCTCTGCATGCTTGACCACCGGCACGATAAGTCCGTTCGCCGTCTGCGTAGCAATGCCGACATGGACAGGATGGAACCTGTGCACCACACCCGCCTCGTCATCGTAGCGGGCGTTGATCTGGGGGAAGGCGGGCAACAAGCGAACCAGCGCCCGGATCATGAAAGGCAGGAGCGTCAGCTTCGGCTGGTCCTTGCGACGCGAAGCATTCATGTGCGCGCGCAGGGCCTCCAACTCCGTCATGTCGACTTCCTCGACATAGGCAAAGTGGGGAATGCGACGCTTGGCGTCCTGCATCTTTTCCGCGATCTTGCGCCTCAACCCGATCACCTTGACCACGTCCGCGCCTTCGCGACGCGTCAAGCCACGCGGCGAAGGCCGCGCCACGGCGCCACGCGCCAGGAAGGCGTCGAGGTCCGCATGCGTGATACGACCGCCGGGACCCGATCCGTCCACGAACTGCAACTTGACCCCAAGCTCAAACGCCCGCTGCCGCACAGCCGGTGACGCAAGTGGCTTGTCACCCGGCACACGCGGCGGAGGCTCCAGGGCAAGAGCGCGGTCCTCGTCAGACACGTCCGGCAATTCGATGACAGGCGCCTTGATCACCGCAGCCGGCACGGCCGTAGATGCAGGCACTGCAGGCTTCGACGGCGCGGCCGCAGTCTTCACCTGCGCCTCGTTTCCAGCGCCCTCGACCTCGAACTCGACGATCGGGGCGCCGACGACAGCCATCGCCCCCGCCTCACCGTGCAGGGAAAGCACCCTGCCTTTGACCGGCGACGTCATCTCCACAGTCGCCTTGTCGGTCATCACATCAACAAGGTGCTGGTCTTCATCGACCATGTCGCCAACCTTGACATGCCACGCCACGATTTCCGCCTCGGCAGTGCCTTCGCCGACATCAGGCAGCTTGAATATGAATTTGCCCATGGCGCCTAACCCTCCAGCGCGCGACGCATGGCATCGCCGATCCGCTTTGGTCCCGGAAAATACTGCCACTCGAACGCGTGGGGATAAGGCGTATCCCAACCCGTGACACGCTCGATGGGCGCTTCCAGATGGTGGAAACAATTCTCCTGAACAAGCGCTGAAAGCTCGGCACCGAAGCCACTCGTTCGAGTGGCTTCATGAACGATTACGCAACGACCGGTCTTCTCGACGGACTGGATGATGGCCTCGATGTCCACCGGCCAGATCGTCCGCAGGTCGATCACTTCGGCATCGATACCGTTCTCTTCTGCCGCTGCCAGCGACACATGCACCATGGTCCCATAGGCAAGCACGGTAACGGCCTCGCCTGCCCTTGCGATGCCGGCCTTGCCCAGAGGCAGAGTGTAGTAGCCATCAGGCACATTGCTTGACGCGTGCTTGCTCCAGGCTTGCACCGGGCGGTCATGATGACCATCGAAGGGCCCGTTGTAGATGCGCTTGGGTTCAAAGAACATCACCGGATCATCATCCTCGATTGCGGCAATGAGCAATCCCTTGGCATCATAGGGATTGGACGGGATCACGGTCTTGAGACCACACACATGCGTGAACAGGGCCTCGGGACTCTGGCTATGGGTCTGCCCACCGAAGATCCCGCCGCCATAGGGCGAACGCAGGGTGATGGGCGACGTAAAGTCAGCCGCCGACCGATACCTCAATCGCGCGGCTTCCGAGACAATCTGGTCATAGGCAGGATAGATATAGTCGGCGAACTGGATCTCGACGACCGGCCTGAGACCATAGGCGCCCATCCCGATCGCCGTTGCCACGATACCGCTCTCGCCGATCGGCGTATCGAAGCACCGCTGCACGCCGTGCTTCCTCTGGAGGCCTTCCGTCGCCCGGAACACACCCCCGAAATAGCCCACGTCCTCGCCGAAGATCAGCACATTCGGATCCCGCGACAGCATCACATCCATCGCGGAATTGAGGGCCTGGATCATGTTCATCGTTGCCATGGCGCGTCAGACCCCCATTTCCTGCCGCTGCTTGCGCAGATGCCAGGGCATGTCCTTGTACACGTCCTCGAACATGGTCTTCACGCTTGGGATCCTGCCGCTGCCAAGCACGCCGTTCTCTTCAGCCTGCTTCTGCGCCTTGCGAACATGCTCCTCGCACTCTTTCTCAAGCGCCGCATGATCTGCGTCCGACCACTTGCCCAGAGCGATCAGATGCCCCTTAAGCCTCTCGATCGGGTCTCCCAGCGGCCAGGCCTTGGCCTCTCCTGCGGGGCGATAACGCGTGGGATCGTCACTCGTGGAGTGACCCTCGGCGCGATAGGTGAAGTGCTCGATGAGCGTCGGTCCCAGGTTGGAGCGAGCCCTGTCGGCCGCCCATTTGGTCACGGCATAGACGGCAAGGAAATCGTTTCCGTCCACCCGCAGGCCCGGCATGCCATAGCCGATGCCGCGCGCTGCAAAAGTGGAGTCCTCGCCACCGGCAATCCCTTGATACGACGAGATGGCCCACTGGTTGTTGACAACGTTGAGAACGACGGGAGCCTGATAAACAGTGGCAAAGGTCAACCCATGATGGAAATCACCTTCCGCCGTCGACCCCTCCCCGATCCACGTCGCCGCAATCCTGTCATCGCCTTTGTAGGCCGACGCCATCGCCCAGCCAACAGCCTGGCTGAACTGCGTTCCGAGATTGCCCGAGATCGAGAAGAAACCAAACTGCTTCGACGAATACATGATCGGCAACTGCCGGCCCTTGATGGGATCCTTCTCGTTCGAATAGATCTGGTTCATCATGTCGACGATCGGGTAGCCGCGCGACACCAGCAAACCCTGCTGGCGATAGGACGGGAAGCACATGTCATCCGGGTCCAGCGCCGCAGCCTGCGCGACGGCAACCGCCTCCTCGCCCGTGCACTTCATGTAGAACGAAGTCTTGCCCTGGCGTTGCGCCTTGTACATGCGGTCGTCGAAGACACGCGTGGTGACCATGTGTCGAAGGCCACGCTTCATCGTCTCCACGTCGAGCCTGGGATCCCACGGACCCACCGCCTTGTGATCGTTGTCCAGAACGCGGATCAGCGTATAGGCCATGTCCGCCACGTCCTTCGCCGACGCATTGATGTCCGGACGACGGACCTCACCCGCTTTCGGCACCTTGATGTTCGAGAAGTCCGGCTGGTCACCAGGACGGTGCTTGGGTTCGGGTATGCGCAGGGAAAGAGAAACGCGGTTCTTGAGATCCGCTGCCGTCTTGCTCATGGGAACTATCGGCCTTTCGTCGGCGTCAATTTGGCGCGAGGGAATAGGCGCGCAGACCCAGAGCGTCAACGCCAATTCTTGAGCAACGGTCAACGACAGGCGAAGCCTCAGAAGATTGCCTGCGACGCGCGCCGTGGTGCATCTTTCGTTCAAACAGCCTCGGGCCCTGGCAACATTCCGCCGCCCGTTGTGCGCCGCACAATGGGTTGCCGCGCAAATTTCTTAATCGCCCAGCATTTGTGCAATCACGGGATCACGGGCACGCGCATCTCGAAGGTCCCTTGCACCCTGCTCGATGATCGGATGCTGCACCTCAAGAATGGCAGCCTTCCAGCTCGGACGCGCCTGCACACGCCTGTAATAGGCCGCCACCCGCTCCAGCTTTCCTTCGCCGAGGCAAGTGCTCAAAAAGCCGGTCTCCTCGAGCCTCAGAAGCACACACGCAAGCGTGATGTCAGCAAGGGAAAAAATCTCCCCGAGGATCCAAGGCCCGCCGGACTGACCCAGCGCATCATCGATCGTGCGTAGATGGGCGGTCATGTAGCGTCGGCCATTGCCCACCATCTCCTGGATGGGCCTGATCGCAAGCATGCGCCGCAAGCCCAGCAACTTCCCCAATGAGAAGAAAATCGGTCTCGCCTTGTCAGGGTGAAACAGGAAACCGAACAGGATGCGATGGAGGGGAATGTAGCGGATCGCGGTAATGAACAGCGGCAACGTCACGGCAGGGACGCAAGCACCAATGCGCTTCTGCATGTCGGCGGTCGGCGCATTACTGGAAAGGTTGCCGAAGGAGATCCAGTCCTCCATCCGCCTGCGCAACCCATCATCCACCGGTACAAGCGCCGCCGCCCCTGCCGCAGCATGTGCCGTCGCATAAGCCATGATGTCATCGGATTCATAGACCGGATGCCCATTGTGCACCAATGTTGGGATCAATCCCGAAGGATTGACCCGCAGATAGGCCCGCGACAACGTCTCGTAGCTCCCCGTCTCAATCAGGTCGATCGGTTTGTGAACGAAGGGAATGCCGAGCTCGGCCATCACCAGCCGCGTCTTGCGCGAGCAATGCGAGAACGCATTGCCATAAAGCTCGAACGGCGCCTGATGCGGCAGCATGATTTCCGGATGCAGGCCGCCTCTGACCGGATGGGATCGCCGCCGTGACTTCTCGACAAGGAACCACCCGAGGACAAGGGCCAGTACGGCAATCAGCGCAGGGATCATGTCAGATGCGTCCAAACTTGTCGAAAAGAGCCGGCAGTATCATGCCAAGGTGGTTCATCCCCTCCGCACAATGGCGCAACAGATGCTGCCCGAAGACGGGAGGAGCCAGCGCTCGAAGCTGCGCCGGCGCTTGCAGGGAACCGATATCAACCTCGCCTGCCAATGGAACGGCAAAACCGACATCGCCAATCCAGAACCGGCTCAGCATCTCGCAACCCGTATCAGTCCGCCGCACAAGGCGGATCAGGCGCCCGATGTTCAAGGGCGTGTTCCGCAGCCCGGTCCGCGGACAAATGGCCGCTCCCTGACGGTCAACAAGCTTGGGGTCCAGCCCGAAAGCCTCGGGGGGCCGGAAGCTGATGGCAAGCTTGTGCAGGGCGGGACCTATGTATTCATCGACATGGGAGTCATTGCCTACATAACATGCACGCACATCGCGCACGTGCGAGCGATCCTCCGCGAAGGCGCTCCGCACATGATCCCGCGGATGCCAGAGCTTGTACCGCTCTGTCGAGACCCCGTGCCATCCCATCCACCAATCCCACATCTCCGGGATGGCGCCAGGCATGTCAGTCCGGCATGCCACAACGAGACCTCCATCTGGCCGCGCGAAGACGCCATCCGTGATCCCGTCGCCGGCAGGCTCCAGCAATTTCCACGCATCAGCAAATGAAGGCGCCGGCCCCTCGATGATACCGCCGGCAATCGCCGCCTCGACACGCACCGGGATGGCACCCAAAGGCTTGCACCGCGGGTAGCCATGTGGATCCCGCCAGCAGCAGCCAGAACGGACGTCGCCGCGGCACTGGCGAGCAGCACCCGCCGCGAAACACCCGACGGTTCAGCCGGTATGGCGCGCACAGATGGCTCTCGCATAGTCCGCGACGAGGGCCTTCGCCTCACCCGTGCCGAAGACATACCGGTCCGGCCGGACGATCACTGCATCACCACCGGCAGCATCGAGGTAGGCTGAAAGCGGGCCAGAGAAGTCCTTGAGCAGCGGCCCATCCAGCGCTTCGCTGCGCGCCAGGCATGGGTCCGAAAGTCCCGCGACATCCGCATGCCGACGCGCAAGGAGCCAGGCACCTGGGCCCATCACATCGTCAAGCCGCTGTCCGCCCACGATGCTCTGCGGAAAGATGGAGGCAGCACGCGGGCTCGCCTGCAGGAAAGCGCCCGGGCCCGGTTGGGGATCGGGCGGCGGCACAGGCTGCAGGCCCTGCGCACGCTGCGCAAGCAGCGCTGCATCCCTCTGCGCAGCAGCCTCTGCATCAGGCATGCAGACGACACGCCCCATCGCGATCGCGGCCTCTGTAAGGGCACGAACATGCGGCTCCCGTTCTGTTTGATAACTATCGAGGATCGTGTCGCCCGCCTCTCCACGGATGACATGACCAAGCCTCCAGGCCAGGTTCACGGCGTCACGAATACCAGAGCACATGCCCTGACCCGCAAACGGCGGCGTCTGATGAGCCGCATCGCCTGCAAGGATGGCATGCCCGCGTCTCCAATCCTTTGCGACCAGACCGTGGAACCGGTAGACCGCCTTCCGATCGATGAGGACATCCTCCTCGCTCACCCACGCGCTCAACAGTGAAGAAATTCGTCGGTCATCGAGAAACGACTGAGGGTCCTCGCCGGGACGGATCATGAACTCCCAACGGTGCCGGCCAGGCCCCATCAATACGCATGTCGTGGGACGCTCAGGATCGCAGATCTGCAGGTTAAGACTGGGCATCTTCTCTGGTCGGCGGACCTGTGCGTCGACAACCAACCAGGGCTCGTCGAACCCATAATCGAAATGCTCGATTTTAAGGGCCTTCCTGACGGCACTCGAGGCGCCGTCACATCCAACAAGATAGCGTGCGCGCACCTCCGTAGCAGACCCCGAGCCATCAACGATGGTTGCCCGCACCCCTTCATTCACGGATGCATCGAAGCGCTCGAGGCTGGTGCCAAGCCGGGTCTCGACGGACGGATAATCAGCGAGCTTTCCGCGCAGCGCCCGCTCCAGGTCCGGCTGGTTGAACATCCAGCTCGGCTCGAAACCCGGTGCAAGGGTTACCGCACCAAGGTCAAAGCGCAACAGCACCTCTCCCTTCGCCGTGCGAAACTCGTAGGCTGGAGCAACACGCGAAATCGCCTTCACCTGCTCCAGCAACCCAAGACCCTGCCAGACCCGCATGATCTCGGCGTCGAAATGCGCCGCCCGGGGCAGTGGATAGACTGCCGTCTCTCGCTCGACAGCCAACACCCGCACACCTTGCTGCCCCAGCAGGTTGGCAAGCGTCGCACCAACCGGTCCCAGACCGGAAATCAGGACATCGGTTTCAATCATGTCATGGCCTCAGTGAAAGCGGGCCGGAAGGGACTTGTATCCCTGCAGCACGTTGTTGAAGAAAGGTTCGGGCGCATCCACCTCGATGCGCGTGAGGTGGCGCGCCAGAGCAACAAGCAGGCACTCCATCTCCAGCCGCGCCAGATGCATGCCGGCGCAGGCGTGCGCACCATGCCCCCACCCAAGGTGATCCCGGGCATTGCGCGAGATGTCGAACCGATCCGGATCGGCATACCTGCGCTCGTCACGGTTCGCCGACGCATAGAGCACCAGCACGCGACTGCCGGCGGGAACCGTGACATCGTCGACCGGAAAATCCTGAACCGCAAGGCGCGTGAAACCTCTTATGGGCGAGGACAATCGAACCGACTCGTGCACCACGTCTCCAGCAAGGCCCTCATCCCGTCGCACCGCCTCCAGGACATGCGGGTGCAGCGCCAGATGCCTGACCATCTGCCCGGTAGCAAGGATCGTGGTGTCAAGGCTCGGGGCCACATAATCAATGATCATGGCCTTGGCCTCGCGCCGGGAAAGCGTACCCTCATCGGCAGCCGCAAACAGCCTGTCTGCCCAGCTGCCCGGCATGACGGCGGACCTGTCGAGCCGTGCCGAGTAGCGCGCCAGATCAAGAAGGGCCGGAAGAGCCCGCACCATGCGCCAGTTCATGGGACCAATGGCGTCGAAGGTCGCCGCCGCCCAGCGCAGCATGTTCTCGCGGCCCTCGGGCTTCAGCCCGACAAGCTCAGCCACGATCGATACCGGCAAATGGGCCGCAAACCCCGCCATCGCATCAAATGTACCACCACCCTTCAGCCGCAACACGAGCGCATCAGCCTCCTGCTGCATGCGCTGCCGCAGCGGCGCCAGCGCTCCCGGTCCCAGGGGCTTGATCAACACCAGCCGTCGACGGACATGATCCACGCCATCAGCCGTGAGGGTGATCTCGTTCTCCATCGAGTTGACCAGCTTGTTGGCGGCAATGCCTTTTCCACTGACAAGCTGGTCCGCCGCCCGAAGCGCGTTCTTCGCGTCCGCGTAGCGACCTACGGCCCACACACCGTACCGGGAAAGCCAGACTGCAGGCCCCGCGTCCCGGATGGCACGGAAATGCGCAGACGCGTCGATCAGCGCATCACGCCCGTGAATGTACCCGGCGTAGCGGGGCCGAGCCCCCATGCTCACGCAACGACCTCAGGCCTCAGGGTGGCCTCGATGGCGCCGATGCGGTCGATTTCGATGCGCACCACGTCACCATCCTTGAGCAATCGGGGCGGCCGCATGGCCATGCCGACACCACCCGGCGTTCCGGTAAAGATGATGTCACCCGGCTCCAGCGTCATGGCTTGGCTCAGATGAGCAATCTGGTCGAAAACATTGAAGACAAGATGCTGCGTATTTGAATCCTGCCGCTTTTCGCCATTCACGAAGGCCCGGATCCCCAGCGTGTGCGGATCGCCAAGCTCGTCACTGGTCACGATCCACGGACCAATTGGTCCATGCGTGTCGAAGCTCTTTCCAAGCACCCATTGCGGCGTCTTGAACTGCCAGTCACGCGCCGTCACGTCATTGCCAACGCAATAACCGAAGATCACCTCGTGGGCCTTGTCCTTGGCGACGTGCTTGCACCGCTTGCCAATGACGACGACAAGCTCGGCCTCGTAATCGACAAGGTGCGACGCCTTGGGCAATTGCACATCGGCAAAGGGCGGGTTGATGGAATTGACCTGCTTGCAGAACCAGACCTGCTCCTCGGGCGTCTTCTGGTTGCTCTCGGCGATATGATCAGCATAATTGAGCCCGATGGCCATCGCCTTCGACGGCCGCGGCACCGGCGCCTCAAGCTCAACGGCTTTCAAGTCGAAATCCGGCTTGCGCGACGCGGCGCGCTCGACGGACGCGCGCACCTTGTCCCAGCCATTGATCAGCCCGATCATGTCACGCGGCAAGCTCGCATCGGCCCTGGACAGGTCGACCACCCCACCATCGACCACAAGACCAACGCGCGTCGAACCACCCTCGGTGAACGTTACCAGTTTCATTTCAGCTCTCCCGCCTCAGCCTGCCATGTCCGCAGGCATCTTCATGCCCCACTGCACTTCCATCACATCCTGGATGGTGGCGTCACGCGACCCCCAGCCCGCCGTCATCAGGTCGCCATCTGTCCAATGTTCCAGCGTATGGCCCCACGGATCCCGCCAATAGTCGAAGATCTGGCTGCCAAGCACATGGCGCCCGACACCCCAATGGTGCTGGTACTGCTTCTCCTGCAGCAGGTCATGTCCGCTCATGAGGTCATCGAAATCCGTCACCTCATAGGCGGCGTGATTGAACTTCGGCGCTCCGGTCCCCATGAGGAACAGGGTGTGATGGTCAGCCGGCTTGTCGCCACGGTCGCAGCGCATGAAGGCGCCCAGCGCAAATTCAGGCGACAGCTTGATCTCGTCCGAAGTGATGAAACCGAAATGCTGCTTGTACCAGGCCTCGCTCGCGCGGAAGTTCGAGACATTCAGCACGCAATGCCCGAGACGCTTGATATGCGAGGCCCCTCGCCCGACGCGCTTTGGCGCATTGTGGCGCACACGCTTGCGCCAGTCGTTGAGCGCCTGCTCGGGCGGGGTTGCATCGGGAGCAAGCGTGCCACGGCCAGCCACGGTCTCGACCAGAAACCCGTCCGGGTCGCGAAGTTTGACGACCTGGCCACCACCCGGCCCGTCAAGAGCCTCGATCTTGGAGCCCGCCTTCGACGCGAGCAGTTCAAGATCACCGACGGAAGCCGCCTTGAAGGCAATGCCGGCAAATCCGGGTTCGCCCTTGTGCGTGACATGCAGGAACGGATCACCGCCTTCACCGCGCATGTAAAGCGTATTGTCATCACGCGCCGCCCTGGCCATCCCGAAATCGGAGAGAAACGCTTCCATCTTGTCGAGGTCAGGCGCACTGAAGCGTACATAGGCAATGTCATCGGCTTTGATCATGTCAGGGCGTAGCTCCCATGTTGGAGGGTGTTTCAAACGAAACGATGTTGCCAAGCGCCGTGCGCGACAGCTGGCGGTAGACCCTGTAACCGGTCATCACCGCAGCCACCGGCAGGGGCACCGCAATTTCGCGAGCAAATGCCGGGCGCGACCTCAGTCTCAGATACCAGCCGTGAAGGTTCGGATGACGGCGTAACGGGTAACCCGCAAGCTGCAAACGATGCACCGAGATGAACCAGGCGATATCAAGGATCGAGATGCGCTCTCCAATGAGCCATTCATGATCGCGCAAACGCGCATTCAGCGTATCGAAGGCTTGAGAAAATGCTGAATACGAGGCGCGCGCAGCATCAGGCGTGACCCCCTGCCGGGCGAAATCCCGCCACCACGCGACCTCTTTCATCCTGCTGGGGTCGCAAGCACCTTCCCGCTCGTAGCGCTGCAATGTCGCCTCGCTCTTCTGCGTCAGGCGGCGCGGAAAGATGAAGCCCATTGTAAGGTTGCGCAGATCGACATGCAGCCTGTCCTCAAGCGCGAGCGACGCGCTTACGGCCTGAACCTCGGCTTCGCCTTGCGGCATGAAGGACGTCGACGGCGACGGCAGCGCATCCAGATATGCAAGAATATCATTGCTCTGGATGTGAACCTGCCCGTCATGGACAAGAACCGGAACGACCCCGCGTGGATTGATCCCGAGGAACCATGGCGTGACGTGTGCGTTGCGCACGAGGTCCACGTGATGCGAAACCCAGGGCAGGTTCTTTTCACCAAGCAGGATACGCACCTTCTGCGAGCACGATGACCCTGCAAAGTGCAGGAGATGCAAGCCCTTCCAGGACTTCACCTCGCTGGTGGTCACTTGTGCATCGGCAAGGATCATGGTGCCAGGCTCACGTCGACGCGACGCGCCTCGATGGCCGCAGAGGACAACCGCTCGGCGGCAACGGGCTTCACGCCGAGGGCAACGAGGGCCGTCGTGATGATGTCACGGGCAAACCGGTGTGGCTGCCCGACCGGTTGCCCCGCGTCGGACAGGCGCATGCCCGCAGACATGACGATCCCGATCGTCGCGACGACAGAGGCACTGACTGATGCCACATGAAAGGTACCTGCCTCGATCCCGGCAAGGATGTCGCCGCGAATGCCGTCATTGATCGGCGTATCCGGGTTGACAGCGCCCGGCAGGAGCCGCAGCAGCGCACGCGCCCGGACAGGCTGGGTGATGGCAAAATGCAGGATGGTGGAAAGACCATTGGCCATGCGGACGGTCGGATCCCGGACCCCGAGGTTCAGCGCTTCAATGGCCTCTTCAAGATCTGCACGGATCTGGCGCGAGATGGCGTTGGCCAGGTCGTCCTTGTCCTGGAAGTGGGTATAGAACGTACCCTTCGCGACATCCGCCTCTTCGGTGATCTCGTCGATCGACAGGGCATCGAGGCCGCGCAGTGCCACAAGCCGCTCTGCCGCAGCAACAAGCTCGCCACGGGTTCGTGCCCGTTTTCTGGACTGTCGAGGGACGACAACAGCAGCGCTCATAAATGACCAAATAGTCAAAAATGACCAATCAGTCAAATACTGACGACAGCCCCCACGCCTGAAAAAGCGACAAGACCCATTGACTCCCACCTCGCCGTCAAGGTAAGAACAAAAAGTGAACTGAAATCAAGAAACGGCAGAAAACGGAGACTGACCCGTGCCACGACCCATGGCGGCGGAGGGGCGACTGCCCCCTGAACAGGCCGCATCCCTCAAGCAGACCATAGCCGCAATCGAGGCTGCCTGCCTCCCTGGAAAGACGCGCAGCGCCCGCGTCCATGTGGAAACCGGCATCCCCCTCATGGACCAGGCTCTGGGCGGCGGACTTTCTCGCGGCACCGTCCACGAAATCCTGCCGCGCACGGTCCAGGACCTGGGCGCCGCCGCCGGTTTCGCCTTCGGCCTGGCCACCCGGGCCCAGGAGAAAAGCGCCCACGTCCTCTACATCCAGCATGACTTCTCAAGCGCCGAAACCGGACGCCCATACCTGCCCGGCCTGAAGCTTTCGGGCTTCGACACCTCTGCCCTCATCTACCTCCACGTCCCGCGCGCTGAAGACGTGCTCTGGGCCATGAACGAGGCCCTCAAATGCCGGGGCTTCTCTGCCGTCATCGCCGAATTCCCCGCCCACACCCGCGTGCTCGATCTCACCTGCACGCGCCGCCTGGCTCTTGCCGCGCAGGAAGGCCTCGGCTTCGGCCTCATCCTGCGCCACGCAACCGCAATTGAACCGAACGCCGCCACGACGCGCTGGCTGGTAAGCGCAAGCCCCTCCCGCAGCAATCCCTTCGGCGGCCTGGGCGTCCCGCACATGCATCTGGATCTCGTGAAGAACCGCTTCGGCTCATCTGGCCAATGGAACGTTGAGTGGCATGCCCATGAACGCAAGTTTGAAACCGTCACCGCTCCCGCGGCGCTACCTGGCAATCTGGTTCAGCCACCTGCCCACAGACAGGGTCGAGCGCACCCGCGCGCGGCGGTCGCCTGAACCACGCATCGTTACCCGCGACATACGGGGCGCCCAGCGCCTGTGCGCCATGAATGCAGAGGCCATGCGCCTGGGCTTGCGCCACATGATGCCCCTGGCAGACGCACGCGCAATGTATCCTTCGATCGCGGTCGAGCCTGCCGACGACGCCGCAGACGCGCGCCTGCTCGAAGCAATAGGCGACTGGCTGTCCCGCTACACGCCGCTGGTCGGCCTCACGCCACCCGATGGCGTGATGCTCGACATCACCGGATGTGCCCATCTCTTTGGTGGCGAGGACGCCATGCGTCGCGATGCCGTGCGTCGCCTCCACGAACAGGGCATCACGGCACGCACGGCGATTGCCGGCACCCCGGGTGCCGCCTGGGCGCTGGCCCGCTACGGCGAACGGCGCAACATCGCCGATGACGAATTGCAGGAAACCCTCAACCCGTTGCCACTGGCAGCCCTCCAGCTGCCCGCCGGCATCATCGAGGCAATGGCGCGCGTGGGTCTGAAGAAGATCGGCGACATCGTGGATCGCCCTCGCGCGCCACTCGCCGCACGCTTCGGTGCCATCCTGTTGCAGCGCCTCGATTTTGCACTTGGAAAAGCAGACGAACCCATCACGCCCCGTCTGCCCGTAGCCCCCTACATTGCCGAACGCAACCTGACGGAGCCCGCAACCCACGAGACGTTCATCCTCGAAACCATCGGTCACCTGGCAACTGACCTGTCACGGCGCATGGAAGAGCGCGGCGAAGGCGCGCGCGCCCTGCAAGTGACCCTCTTTCGCGTCGATGGCGCCGTACGTCGCCTGTCGGTTGCAACCAGCCGCCCCCAGCGCGATGCCACCGCCATGCACCGCCTGTTCCGCGAGCGTTTTTCATCACTGGCGGAAGACATCGATCCTGGTTGCGGCTTCGACGTGATCCGGCTGGCCGTGACAACAGCAGAGAAAGCACAGATACCCCAGTCAAACCTGGTCGACAGCGCGACCGGCCAGGACGACCTTGCCGATCTGATCGACCGCCTCGGCGTTCGCTTCGGCCCTCGCCGCGTGCAGCGCCTCGCCTTTGCCGAAAGCCACATCCCCGAATACGCCGTCACGCAGGCACCACCCCTGGCGCCAGCCCCTGCAGCCCACCATCGCGCAAATGCCCCCGTCCTCGATACCGCAGCCCCCGAACGCCCACTGCGCCTTTTCGAACGACCAGAGCCCATCGACGCGATCGCCGAAGTCCCCGATGGCCCACCGATACGCTTCCGTTGGCGCCGCGTACCCCACGAGGTTGCTCACGCCGAAGGCCCCGAACGCATAGCCATGGAATGGTGGCGCGACCAAACAGGACGCAGCCTGACCCGCGACTATTTCCGTGTCGAGGACCGCGAGGGGCGCCGCTTCTGGCTCTACCGCGAGGGTCTGTTCGGCAGCGAGACGAGCCGCCCTCAATGGTATGTACACGGACTTTTTCCGTGAACTCGACCACGGCTTACGCCGAACTCGCCGTGACGACGAACTACAGCTTCCTGCGCGGTGCCTCGCACCCGCACGAATGCGTGGAACAGGCGCAGGCTCTCGGCCTCTCGGCAATCGGCATCACAGACCGCAATTCAGTCGCAGGCGTCGTGCGCGCCCACATCGAAGCCAGGGAACGCGGCCTGCGCCTTCTTGTGGGAACCCGCCTCGTCTTCAGCGACGGCACACCCGACATTCTGGCCTACCCGCGCGACCGCGCCGCCTGGGGACGCCTCTGTCGCCTGCTGACCCTCGGCAACCGCCGCGCCGAAAAAGGCGACTGCATCCTCCACATCGCAGACCTCATCGAGCACGCCGAAGGCCTTCAGCTCGTCCTGATGCCACCACGCCCCGACATCGAAAGCACCGAGACGGCCCTCCTGCGCCTGCCCAGCGCACAACTATGGCTCGGCGCAACGATCCACCACCGTGGCGACGACCAGCGCCACCTGCGCCGCCTCGAGGCCTTAGCATCCAAGCACCGGGTCCCCATGATCGCCGTGGGAGACGCGCTCTACCACACGCCAGCACGCAGGCAACTCCAGGACGTGCTCACCTGCATCCGCGAGCACGCGACCCTCGACCGCGCCGGCTTCCACCTCGAGGCCAACGCCGAACGCCACCTGAAGCCGCCCGCCGAGATGGCACGCCTCTTCCGGCGCCATCCGCAAGCCATCGCCGAGACCCTCCGCTTTGCCCAGACCCTCCACTTCTCGCTCGACGATCTGCGCTACGAATACCCCGAGGAAACCTGCGAAGGATTCGCCACGCCCCAGGAGGCCCTCGTCTCCCTTGCCGAAGAGGGCGCAAGGCAGCGCTATCCCATGGGCATCCCGCCCAAGGTCCGCCAGGCGCTCGACCATGAATACAAGCTGATTGGCGAACTCGATTACGCGCCCTACTTCCTCACCGTCTACGACATCGTGCGCTTCGCCCGTACAAAAGGCATCCTCTGCCAGGGTCGCGGCTCGGCCGCCAATTCAGCCGTCTGCTACTGCCTGCACGTGACCGAGGTCGATCCCAACCAGATCGACCTCCTGTTCGAGCGCTTCCTCTCGGCCGAGCGACGCGAGCCACCCGACATCGACGTCGACTTCGAGCACGAGCGGCGCGAGGAAGTGATCCAGTACATCTACAATCGCTACGGCCGCCACCGCGCAGGCCTTGCCGCAACCGTGATCTGCTATCGCGGACGCAGCGCCATCCGCGATGTCGGCAAGGTTTTCGGTCTCTCGGAAGATACGATCACGGCCCTCGCCGGAACCCTGTCAGGCTGGACAAGTAGCGCACCGGTCGAGGACGAGGTCCGGCGCCTCGGCCTCGATCCTGCGGATCGCCGCCTCTCACTGGCATTGGCTCTTGCCGGCGAACTCGCAGACTTCCCCCGCCACCTCTCCCAGCACGTCGGCGGCTTCGTGATGACGCGTGGGCGCCTCGACGAACTCATCCCGGTATCGAACGCAGCCATGGAAGGACGCACGGTCGTTGAGTGGGACAAGGATGACCTCAACGCGCTGGGCATCCTGAAAGTCGATGTCCTCGCACTCGGCATGCTCTCCTGCATGCGCAGGGCCCTGGGAATGCTGCAGGCCCATTACGGTGTCACGCCCACCCTCGCCGCGATCCCGAAGGAAGAGCCCGCCGTCTACGACATGCTCTGCCGCGCCGATTCCGTGGGCGTCTTCCAGGTCGAAAGCCGTGCCCAGATGACGATGCTGCCGCGCCTGAGACCAAGGCAGTTCTACGACCTCGTGATCGAGGTCGCCATCGTGCGCCCAGGCCCCATCCAGGGCGGCATGGTGCACCCCTATCTGAGCCGCCGCCAGGGACACGAGCCCATCGTCTACCCGAAGGCCGAACTGGAAACCGTCCTCGGCAAGACACTTGGCGTCCCCCTGTTCCAGGAACAGGCCATGCGGATTGCCATCGTTGCCGCCGGCTTCACCCCTGCCGAAGCCGATCGCCTGCGCCGTTCCATGGCCGCCTTCCGCCGCAGCGGCACGATCTCGACCTTTGAGGAAAAATTCGTCCACGGCATGATCGCGCGCGGCTACGACGCGGATTTCGCAGATCGCTGCTTCAAGCAGATCCAGGGCTTCGGCGAATACGGCTTCCCCGAAAGCCACGCCGCAAGCTTCGCCCTGCTTGTCTATTACTCGTCATGGGTCAAATGCCACTACCCCGACGTCTTTGCAGCCGCCCTGCTGAATTCCCAGCCCATGGGGTTCTACGCCCCCGCCCAGATCGTACGCGACGCCCGCGAGCACGGCGTCGAAGTCCGCCCCGTCGACATCAACGCCTCGCACTGGGACAACACCCTCGAACCATCCCCCCAAAGCCCGTCATGGCCGGAAACGTCATGGCCGGGCCCGTCCCGGCCACCCAGCGCCGACGCAACAACAGATACGCAAACGCTCCCAACCCTCCACCCCCGCCACGCCTCCATGGCATCCGGGATCCGCACAACCCACGCCTTGCGCCTAGGCTTGCGCCAGGTCTCGGGCCTTCGCGAAGACGACGCGCGAACGATCGAAACCACCCGCACACACCCCTTCGATTCCATCCGTGATCTCTGGCTGCGCACAGGCCTCGAGCCGTCCACCCTCGAACGTCTCGCCGATGCTGACGCCTTCCGCTCACTTGGCCTCGATCGCCGCGAGGCGCTCTGGATCATCCGCGGCCTGCGTCGCAGTGGCGACAAGGATGACCTGCCATTGTTCGCCGCGGCCAGTTCCCGCACGCACGAGCCGGACTTCGCCGTCCCGCCAATGCCGCTGGGCGAACATGTGGTCGAAGACTACCGCCACCTGCACCTGTCACTCAAAGCCCACCCCGTATCCTTCCTGCGCGACCGGCTGGACAAACGAAAGGTCGCCCAGGCAGGGCAACTGCCCTCGATACAATCCGGCCGCAATGTCGAAGTCGCAGGCCTC
>JBEIHO010000013.1:0-58712 GCA_040381215.1 Alphaproteobacteria bacterium
CCGACCCATCCTCATCGCGCCCGACCCGCGCCTCAAGCAGGTCTCCCAGCCCGTGGCCCAGGTCACCGATGACCTGCGCGTGCTCATGGATGACATGCTCGAGACCATGTACGACGCCCCCGGCATCGGCCTTGCCGCCATCCAGATCGGCGTCCCCAGGCGCATCATCGTCATCGACGTCGGCAGGCCGACGAACGAGGCCGGCGAAGACATCGAGGAACCGACGAAGGAACAGATCCTCGCCGCCCGCAAGCCCATGTACTTCGTGAACCCCGAGATCACCTGGGCCTCCGACGACATGGTCGAGTGCCAGGAAGGCTGCCTCTCTGTTCCCGATCTCTACGAAGACGTCGAGCGCCCCGCGCGCGTGAAGGTCAAGTTCCTCGACTATCACGGCAGGGCGCAGGAGATCGATTGCGACGGCCTTCTGGCGGTGTGCATCCAGCACGAGATGGACCACCTCGAGGGCATCCTTTTCATCGACCACCTCTCCAGCCTCAAGCGCAACATGATGCTGAAGAAGCTGGCAAAATCCCGCCGCGGCCAAGTCCGCGAGCCCGCCGAATAACGGCGGGACCAGGGCTCGTGCGCCTCGCTTTCCTCGGAACACCCCATTTCGCCGTCCCCGTGCTCGAGGCGCTCATCGCCGCCGGCCACGACGTGGCTTGCGTCTACGCGCAGCCACCTCGGCCCGCCGGCCGCGGACACAGGCTCCAGAACACGCCCGTCCATGAAGCCGCCCTTGAACACGGGATCGAAGTCCGCACCCCGGTCACATTGAAGGCCGCAGCCGACCAGCAGGCCTTCGCCGGGCTCAACCTCGACACCGCCATCGTCGTCGCCTACGGCCTCCTCTTGCCCAAGGCAATCCTCGAGGCCCCCCGGCTCGGATGCTTCAACCTTCACGCCTCGCTCTTGCCGCGCTGGCGTGGTGCTGCCCCCATCCACCGCGCCATCATGGCTGGCGACACCGAGACCGGCGTCATGGTGATGAAGATGGATGAAGGCCTCGACACAGGCCCCGTCCTGTCGACGTGGCGCACACCCATCGACGACACCACGACCACCGGCGCACTCCAGGACCGCCTATCGCTGCACGGCGCGACGCTGATGGTCGATGCGATGACGGCACTCGCGGCAGGAACAGCCACGCTGACCGCACAGCCAGCCGACGGCGTGACCTACGCCAGGAAGATCCTCCCCACCGAGACACGCATCGACTGGACAAGGCCGGCAACCGAACTCATCCGCTTCATTCATGGCCTGAACCCGGCCCCCGGCGCCTGGACCATGCACGGCGAAACCCGCATCCGCCTGCTGCGGGCAGCAGCCACCACCGGACAGGGCGAGCCAGGCACAATCCTCCAAGACAGGCTGCGCATCGCCTGCGGCGAGGGTGCCCTCGACATCATCGAACTGCAGCGCGCCGGACGCGGCGTCCAGTCAGCCGAAGAATTCACGCGCGGCTATCCTGTTCCCTCCGGCGCCAGGCTCACCTAGCCGTGCCGCGCTGGAAGCTGACCATCGAATATGACGGCAGGCCCTTCGTCGGCTGGCAACGCCAGGACAACGGCCCCTCTGTGCAGGCGGCGGTCGAACAGGCCATTCTCAAGCTGACGGGCGAGCACGTCACGATCGGCGCCGCAGGACGTACCGATGCCGGCGTCCACGCAACCGGACAAGTCGCACACGCCGACATCACGAAGCCTTTCGAGCCCTTTCGCATCCAGGAAGCGCTGAACGCGCACCTGCGCCCCCACCCGGTCTCGATACTTGCGGCGGAACCTGCCGACGATGCGTTCCACGCCCGCTTCGACGCGACGGCCCGCCACTATCTTTTCCGCATCATCAACCGCCGCAGCCCGCTGACATTCGACGCAGGCCTCGCCTGGCAGGTGGCCGCCCCCCTCGACGCCGACGCCATGCACACCGCAGCTCAATGCCTTACGGGCCATCACGACTTCACCACCTTCCGGGCCGCCGAATGCCAGGCTCGCTCGCCCATGAAGACCCTCGATGTCTTCCGCGTTTCAAGAAACGGTGACAGCATAGAAGTCCGGGCCTCAGCCCGCTCGTTCCTGCATCATCAGGTGCGCTCGATGGTGGGCTCGCTGAAACTGGTCGGCGCTGGAAAATGGCAACCCGCCGACCTGCGCAAGGCGCTCGAGGCCCGCGACCGCAAGGCATGCGGCCCTGTCGCGCCGCCGGACGGCCTCTATCTCACACGCGTCGACTACGCTGCCAGGTCCACCAGCTCGACCTGAGCCGGATCAATCGCGGCACCGAAGAACAACGACCCCACCCGCGCAAATCGCTCCGGCGCATCGGTACTGAGAAACCGGTGTGGCGCCCCGGAGCCGCCACCACCCGATGCCTCGACAATGGAAGCGATCTCACGGGCAGCAGTTTCGGCACTATCGACAAGCGCAACAGCAGCGCCGACGGCCTTGCGGATCGGGTCGACGAGAACCGGGAAGTGCGTGCAGCCCAGCACCAGCGTATCCGGCGGCGTGTCGCTATCGAAGATGTCGCCAAGATACTTGCGCGCGGCAAGTTCCGGCACGGCCCCGTGGGTCCACCCTTCTTCGGCCAGCGCCACGAACAGGGGACATGCCCGCTGCACGACACGCGCCTCGGCATTCAGCGCATGGATCGCCCGCACATAGGCACCTCCGCGCACCGTGCCCTCGGTCGCGATGACAGCGATTCGTCCATGCCGGCTCGCCGCGACCGCCGCCCGCGCGCCGGGTTCCACAACGCCGATGACCGGCAACGGCGCATAGGCCGCCGCAAGAACGGGAAGCGCCACCGCCGACGCTGTATTGCACGCAACCACGATCATTTTCGGATTGAAGCGCATGAGGGCCCGTGTGGCCTGCACGGCGTATTTGGTGACGGTCTCGGGGCTCTTGGTGCCATAGGGCAGCCGTGCCGTATCGCCCAGATAGACAAAAGTCTCGGATGGCAGAACGCGTGCGATTGCCGACGCAACGGTAAGCCCGCCAACACCTGAATCAAAGATCGCAATCGGTCCCGGCATGTACCCTACCCCCTGAGCCACAGGGATGATGCATGCGAAACGCCCACGGCAAACATGATCGTGAGCAGGACTTCCAGCAGCGCAACCCCAAGCGCAAGCCCCCATCCCACCTCGAGCGCCGAGCGCGCGATCTGCAGCCTGAGATACAGCGAGAACCCAAGTGCCACGAGCAGCAGGTCCAGCGCCACCGATGCCGACACCACGCCAGCCGCAAACAGCACGATCGCAGGAAGGTTGAACAACTCGATGAGCACGCGCCCCCAGTTATGAGCAACCACGTAGCGCACGAAGCGATCCGTCAACCCGAGCAGGCGCAACAGCAGGTAGGCAAGGACCGGAAACGCAAACCACTCCACGCACAACGCCAGGGTCGAGAAGAAGAACTCCCCCGGACCATACCCGCCATCTACCGGTAGCGTCGTCTCCACATCAGGACGCGCCTGTGCAAGGCGCATCGCAAACAGATCCGAGAGGATGTTGAGCGGAAAGATCAGGATGATCGCACCGAACGAGCGAAAGAACCCGTCTGTCGAGACATCGAACCCGTCCCACGCCTTCGGATCACGCAGGAACAAGCGCCACGCCGCGCCGACCGACTGAAGCCCATGCGCGACATTCATGACAGGCGCCCCCCGACGTCGAAATACCGCCTCAGGATGGACTGGTAGATCTGGGTCAGCTGCTCGACATCCGACAGTCTCACGCACTCATCGGTCTTGTGCATCGTTGTCCCTGCCAGCCCGATTTCGGCAACAGGGCAATGCCGGTGGATGAACCGCGCATCAGAAGTGCCGCCGGTTGTCGAGAACGTGGGCTGGCTACCTGTCACGCTGTTGATCGCATCGCCAAGCAAGGCGGTGAAGCGGCTTTGCGGCGTCAGGAAAGGCTGCGCCCCACGGATGAACCGCAGCTCGCAGGAAAGCCCGAGAGGCTCAAGAACGCGTGCAGCCTCTTCCCGGATCCACGCCTCGAGCCCCTCCGACGTCTGGATCGTGTTGAAGCGGATATTGAACGTAGCCCTTGTCTCCGCAGGTATCACATTGGTCGCCGGGTTGCCGGTATCGACCGTGGTCACCTCCAGGTTCGAGGGCTGGAACGCCGCGTTGCCATCGTCCAGGCGCCGCGAGGTCAGCCGCGCCAGCACCGCAGCCATGCCGGGAATGGGATTGCGCGCCCGCTCCGGATAACCGACGTGTCCCTGAACGCCCTTGATCGCCAGATACCCCGTCAGGCTGCCACGCCGGCCATTCTTGACCGTGTCCCCAGCCGAAAATGCAGATGTTGGCTCTCCGACAATGCAGTGATCGATCCGCTCACCGCGCGCCTCGAGCCACTCGAGCACCCGGACCGTTCCGTCGACGGCGGGACCTTCCTCGTCACCCGTGATCAGGAGACTGATGGACCCGGGTACCTCGCCGGCCCGATCGAGCCGGGCGACCGCTGCGACGAAGGCGGCGATCGCACTCTTCATGTCAGCCGCACCGCGCCCGAAAAGCATCCCGTCCGCAATGCGCCCCTCGAAGGGACCATGCTGCCACAGGCCCTCGTCTCCTGGCGGCACCACGTCGGTGTGCCCGGCAAAGCAGAAATTCGGTCCTGCTGTTCCCCGGCGCGCATACAGGTTCTCCACCTGCGGCCCGCCGCTGTCGAAAGCCAGACGCGTGCACGTGAAGCCAAGCGACGCCAGCGCGCGCTCGAGCACAGCCATCGCGCCCGCATCGACAGGCGTCACGCTGCGGCAACGAATGAGGTCCAGCGCCAGGGCCAGCGGGTCTGCCAGCCGGTCTCGCTCTTGTGTTTCCATGGCGGGGATTTAGAACCTCAGGGGACACAAGGTCAATCGAAGCAGCGCAAGCGCGATAGAAGGAACTGACCCATGGCTGGACGTCTCAATGGTAAAGTCGCACTGATTACTGGCGCTGCGTCGGGGATTGGACGGGCCACAGCGGAACTCTTCGTAAGGGAAGGCGCCCGCGTCGTCGCCGCTGACATCCAGGACGACAAGGGAGCCCGCATGGTGGAAGACCTGGGCAGCGCCCTTCACTACGTCCGCTGTGACGTGATGAACGAGGACCACATCCGCAATGCCGTCGACGAGACCATCCGCACCTTCGGCCGCATCGACACGCTCTTCAACAATGCCGGCGCCCCCGGACCGAACGAGACCGCCGACGCCATCACCAGGCCGTCCTTTGACGAAGTGATGCACATGCATGTCCTCGCAGCGATGCTGGGCATCAAGCACGCAAGCCCCCACATGCGCGCAGCCGGCGGCGGCTCGATCATCTCCACGGCATCCGTGGCAGGCTTGCAGAACGGCTTCGGTCCCATGCTCTACTCCGTGGCCAAGGCCGCCATCGTGCACATGACAAAGCTCGCCGCCGCCCAGCTTGGCCCCGCCTACATCCGCGTCAATTGCATCTGCCCGGGACTGATCGCCACGCCGATTTTCGCCAAGGGCCTCGGCGTCGCGACGCAGGTCGCCGACCAGACCGTGAAGTCCGCCCTGCGCGCCTTCAACAATTCCCAGCCCATCCCGCGCACGGGCCTGCCGGAAGACATTGCGGAAGCCGCCCTGTTCCTGGCCTCCGACGGCTCGAAATTCGTGAACGGCCACGCCCTCGTGGTCGATGGCGGCATCACCGTCGGCCCCACCCGCGAAGCCGAAGCCGGCGGCGTCTACGCCCCCATCATCCAGGCCTTCATGGAAGACTTCCAGCTCGCCCCACCCACCTGACTCGTTAATTTCGGTGACAGTGCACTCAATTCCCTGTCCGAGACATGTTAATTTCGGTGACAGTGCACTCAATTCCCTGTCCGAGACGGGCAAGTAAAGCCGCAACGCAGAGGAATTGAGTGCACTGTCACCGAAATTAACATGTCACCGAAATTAACGCCCCTCCAGAACCTCGACAAGAAGCGACAGCGCCTCCGCCGCGAACGCATGCATGTTCGCACGACGATCCATGCTGCCAGTCCGCAGGGTACGGCTCACCGTGACGGCGCCCGCGACGGCAACACAGCTATGACCAGCAGGATCCCCATACGGATTGCCGGAGGGCCCCGCAGCCCCCGTCTCCGACAGGCCCCAGTCGCTGCGAACGCGCGCCCGGACCGTCTGCGCAACAAAGCGTGCATAGGGCTCGCTGCTCGACCGGATGCCAAGCGCCCGGATCTCGTCCTTGTCGGCACCCAGCAAACCGAAGATGGCGCGCGGCGTGTAGATCACCCCGCCGCCCAGATAAAATGCCGAAGCGCCAGGCACTGCGAGCAAGGCCGCACTGACCAGGCCGCCCGACGAGGATTCCGAGACGGCTACCCGCTCACCGCGCGCGACAAGCAGCGCGCCAGCCCGCTCGCCCAGCTCCCAGATATCCCGCATCAGTCGCGCAACAACTCGTTGATCGACGTCTTGGAGCGGGTGCGCTCGTCGACCGTCTTGACGATGACCGCGCAATAGAGCGCAGGCTTCCCGGCCCCACCGCCGAGGCTCCCGGCCACCACCACCGAATAGGGCGGCACCCGCCCATAGTGGATCTCGCCGGTCTCCCGGTCGACGATCTTTGTCGACTGGCCCAGGAACACACCCATGCCGATCACGGCACCCTCACCCACGATCACGCCCTCGGCAACCTCGGACCGCGCACCGATGAAGCAATTGTCCTCGATGATCACGGGATTGGCTTGCAGCGGCTCCAGCACGCCACCGATACCGGTCCCTCCGGAGATATGGCAATTGCGCCCGACCTGCGCGCACGACCCGACGGTTGCCCACGTATCGACCATGGTCCCCTCGCCGACATGTGCACCCACGTTGACGAAGCTGGGCATCAGCACCGCCCCCTTGCCCACGAAGGCCGAATGCCTCACCACGGCGCCTGGCACCGCCCGAAACCCGGCACGCGCGAAATCCGCATCCGTCCACGTCGAGAACTTCGACGGCACCTTGTCCCACCAGTGCCCGCCCCCCGGACTGCCCGCGATGCGCTCCATCGGATTGAGCCTGAAGGACAGGAGAACGGCCTTCTTGATCCACTGGTGCGTGTGCCATGCACCAGCCGATTTCTCCGCCACGCGGAATTCCCCGCAATCCAGCGCCTTCAGCGTCTCGCCGATCGCATGCCGGGCCTCACCCTGGGTCGCAGGCGTGATCGCATCCCTCTGCTCCCACGCAGCATTGATGGCGGTTTCGAGACTGATCCAGTTCATGAAGAGCTCCGTACACGGACCTTCGCGAGGAACCCCGCAAGGTCTTCGGTTTGGTAATGGACATGGTCGGCATCGGCACCCGGGTCGGCCCACTGCCGGACAGCCGGATCTCCATGCCCGTCATTCGGACGCACCAGGACCGTGGTCATTCCCATAGCATGCGCAGGCGCAAGATTGCGGGCAAGGTCCTCGAACATCACGGCTTCAGCAGGCTTGATCGCATGCCGCGCCACGAACCGCGAGAAGGACTCAGGCCGCGGCTTGGGGTGATAATCGGCATGGACAATGTCGAAGATGTCATCAAACGCATGCGCAACCCCGAGCCGCGCAAGCACCCGCTCGGCATGCGCAACGGTGCCGTTCGTGAAGACAAGCTTGCGCCCGGGCAGGCGTGACAGGGCTGCACCAAGCTCAGGATCCTCCGGAATGACCGAGACATCCAGGTCATGCACGTGCTCAAGGAATGTCTCGGGCGCAATGCCATGCAGCGTCATGAGCCCCGACAAGGTCGTGCCATGCTCGCGAAAATACTGCTTCTGCAGGCGGTAGGCCTCCTCGCCGTCCACATTCAGCAGCGCGCTGATGAAGCCGCGCATCCGCACGTCCATCTGAGTGAACAGCTGGCAGGATGGCGGATAGAGGGTATTGTCGAGGTCGAAGATCCACTCGCTGACATGCGCGAAGTCGGGTGGCCCGGCAGGTTGTAAGGTCATCGCGTCGGCCCGCTTGTCAGTTGGCTGGAGGTGGTGCTGCGCCGGGTGCGCGGAACTCGATCACATGCCCGGGCCGGCCCTCGGTCGCGAAACGGCTGAAGCCGGTCCCCGTGAAGCCTTTGCCGGTGCAATTCGTGCTGTCGTCGAAGTCGAACTCGCCGTCCTTGGTGCAGAACAGGTGACCACCGCGCCAATTGTCTCCCACCGGCGCATCCGGCTCCGGCTTGTCGAGCGTCGCATACGCATAGACATGGGGCTCGCTCAGGGGATCCTTGACCACCTTCTCGCACTCCCCGGGAAACAGCACATACCAGCCGCTGCTGGACTTCTTGCCGTTGATCTCCCGCCCGTAGGCAGAATAGAGGATTTCCTCGCTGCGGTTACACAGCGTCAGACCCGACACCTGCTGGATCCGGTTGGCCTCGGCGACCAGCCGCGCATAGAGCTGTGCCGCCTCCGCGGACTTTACGCCAAGCAGGTTGCGCGCCCGGCTCATGGCCTCGCCGAGCCTGGGACCGCCCACGCCGTCGATTGCCCCTTCGAAGAGCCCCACATCCGACAGCAAGCGCTGCAACCCCGCAGTACGCGCTTGCTCGAGCGTCTTGATCTGGTCGCTCTCGATCAGCGTGGTGCGCCAGCCCGGCTTGTCCTGCGTATCCACGCGGGCGAAATTGAGATGATTGTAGCCCGGGCCACAGGGTTGGTTCTCGCCGGTTGTCGCCTGGAACGTGCCCTTGCCGGCACACAGACGATGCCCTCCCGCCCAGGCCCGCATGGGGCCGAGGTGCACGAAAGACGTCCGCGCGTGGGAATAATAAATGTTGCTGGTCAGCGGGCCCTTGATGAACACCTTGCACTCGCCGGCATGGAGCGGCCACCAGCCCCGCGTGAAGACCATCGGTCCGGTCTTCAGCCCCACAGCTACCGACAGCACATAGGAAGTCCGGTTGCAGAATTCGTAGTCATTGACAGGAAGCGCCGGGCCACTCGGTACCGCTGCCCTGGCCGCCCCGCCGGGAACCGGAATGACTTTCGGCTTGGCTGCGCCTGCAGGCTTGGCACCCGTGGCGACGGTCGAATTACCCGGCTCCATCCTGAGGACGGTAGGGCGATCGCCGGACCCGGACACCGATTGGGCGACAGCGCCGCCCGCAGGCAAAAGACCTGCAAGCGCGAATAATCCCGGAAGGAGCAGGCGTGTCATTCGCAGCAAGGAGGGCTCGTCGCCAGTGATGGTTCTATCCGGGCAGGATCATGGTACCGGCGCCATGTTCTGTAAACAATTCAATGAGCAGCACGTGCTGGATACGCCCATCCAGGATCACTGCGCCCTGCACGCCACGGTCGATCGCGTCAATGCACGTCTCGACCTTGGGGATCATGCCGCCGGAAATCGTCCCGTCCGCAATCAGGGCGCGCGCCTCGGTTGCAGTCAGCCGCTCTATCAAGTTGCCGTTGCGATCAAGCACGCCCGGAACATCCGTCAGCAACAACAACCGGTCCGCATTGAGGGCCCCGGCGACGGCACCGGCCACCGTGTCGGCATTGATGTTGTAGGTCTCGCCCTGCGGCCCGACGCCGATCGGCGCGATGACAGCCACCATGTCGGCCTGCACGATGGTCTTGAGCACCTCGGCATTGACCTTCTCGGGCTCGCCCACAAAGCCCAGGTCGACAACCTCCGTCTTTCCGGTCTTGGGGTCGGTTCGGGTCTTGTGCAGCTTGCGGGCGACGATCAGTTGCCCGTCCTTGCCCGAGACGCCGACAGCCTTGCCGCCGGCAATGTTGATCGCCGAGACGATCTGCTTGTTGACGGTACCTGTCAGCACCATCTCAACCACGTCGATCGCCGCCTGGTCGGTCACCCGCAGCCCGTCGATGAAGGACGACTTGATGTCCAGTCGCTTCAGCATCGCCCCGATCTGCGGCCCGCCACCATGGACGACCACCGGATTGATGCCGGTCTGGCGCATCAGCACGATATCCTGCGCGAAGTGGGCCGCAACGCCCTCCTCACCCATGGCATTCCCGCCATACTTCACGACGATCGTCTTCTGGTCGTATTCCAGGATGAAAGGAAGTGCCTCTGTCAGCACACGCGCCGTGGCGCGCCACTTCGCCTGCTGGCGCAGGTTCTGCACCCGCTCGTCCCGTCCATGGACGACATCTTTTTCGTCTGCAGAGCTCATCGATGATTTCCGCCGTGCCCCGGGCTTCCGGCCCGGGCGCTGTCACACCGGCTTATTACCCCCGTCTGCGGCCTTCGCCAAGCGTGCCAGATGCGCACGCAGTTCCGGCAACCCCTCACCAGTCTCGGCAGACGTCGCGAAGAATTCAGGATGAATCGCGGTAAACTGCTCGCGCAGCTTGCTGGCATCGTTAATGGCGCGCTGACGCTCCGTCGCATTGAGCTTGTCCATCTTCGTCAGCACCACGATGTAGGACACCGCCGCACTGTCGAGCATCTTCATCATGTCGAGATCGGTCGCATGCGGCTCGTGGCGCGCATCAACCAGCAGACACACCCGCTTGAGCTGCGGCCGCCGGCGCAGATAGGCATCGATCAGCCGATGCCAGCTCATCGACATCGCCTTGGACACCCGCGCAAAGCCATAGCCGGGCAGATCGGCAATCCTCAACTGCCCGCCGAGGTCGAACAGGATGATCTCGCGCGTGCGTCCCGGCGTATTCGACACCCGTGCCAGCGCCTTGCGGTTGACCAGGGCGTTGACCAGGCTCGACTTGCCGACATTCGACCGCCCCGCAAAGGCGATCTCGGGGATCCGCTCGTCAGTCAGTTGCTCGACCGCAGAAACCGCCCGCAGGAACGTGCACGCCTGCGCGAACAACTGGTGCCCCCGCTTGAGCAACGCACGTCCCGCATCTCCACCAGGTTCGCCGTTGGACATCAAGCTGCGCCGGATGTCGGCGGGCGGCCCAGCGCGCGACCCAGCCACCCCGGCATCTTGAACGAGATGTCGAGCGGCACGTTGAGCCTGCGCATGATGATGTATTGCTGCCCGATCGACAGCACGTTGTTGACCGTCCAGTAGATGACAAGCCCTGCCGGGAACGTCGCCATCAGGTACGTGAAGACGGGCGGCATGAACATCATGACCTGCCGCTGCGCCGGATCCGGCGATGGCGGGCTCATCTTCATCTGGAACCACATCGTGAAGCCCATGAGCAGTGGCCAGACGCCAACTTGCAACCATTCCGGCACACCGAACGGAAGCAGGCCGAACAGGTTGAACAACGATGTCGGGTCAGCTGCCGCAAGATCCTGGATCCATCCGAAGAACGGCGCGTGGCGCATCTCGATGGTGACAAACAGGACCTTGTACAGCGAGAAGAAGATCGGGATCTGCAGCAGCACGGGCACGCAGCCCATGAACGGATTGACCTTCTCGCGCCGGTAGAGCGCGATCAGCTCCTGCTGCATCTTCGGCTTGTCGTCCTTTAGCCGCTCCTGCAGCTCCTTCATCTCGGGCTGGATCTTCTTCAGCTTGGTCATCGAAACATAGGAGGCATTCGCCAGCGGATAGAAGATCAGCTTCACGATGACCGTCAGGATGATGATCGCGACCCCGAAATTGCCCACCTCGTGGTTGATGAGGTTCAGCGCCTTGAAGATCCAGTACGTGAAGAACGAGAACCATCCCCAGTCGATCGTCATGTCATAGCGAACGATCCCGAGCTTCTCCTGGTAGGCCTCGACCAGCGACACGATCTTGGCGCCGGCGAAAACATGATGGGTAACATTGGTCGTCCCGCCGGCCGCGACGTTGCGGGCGCCCAGCAGATAGTCGGCGCGGAACACCTCTCCCTGGCGCTCCCGACCGATCGAGAAGCGCCCGGTGAATTTCTCGTTCTGCGGCGGCACCACCGTCAGCATCCAGTACTTGTCGGTGATGCCGAGCCAGCCACCAGTGCCCTCGAACTTGGCCTCCGGCTCCTTCGCGTCGCGCAAGTCGGCATACGTGTACTTCTCGAGCAAGCCGGCAAGCACGCCGAACAGCCCCTCATGCAGCGTCCATTGCGGCGTGTGCTTGGGCTCGCCCTCGCGTGTCGCGATCGCATAGGGAAACAGCGTGACCGGCGCCCCGGTATTGTTCTGGACGCCGTCTGTCACCGTGAACATGTAGTCGTCGTCGAGGGCGATGCGCCGCACGAACACAAGCCCCTGCCCGTTGTCCCATGTCAGCGTCACGGGCTTGCCTGGCGCCAGTGCGCGGTCGGTGCTCGTCCAGACGCTGCTCGCATCGGGGACTTTCGTCTGGGAACCGGGCGCCGCAACCCACCCCGTCTCGGCAAAGGTCGCGCTGGCGGTGCCGCGCGGCGTGAGGAAAATGACCTCATCGCTGGCCGGATCGATCTTCTCGCGATACTGCTTCAGCCTCAGGTTGTCGATCTGGGCACCGGTCAGCTTGATGGAGCCATCGACCTTGCCGTTCTCGAACGCAAGGCGCATCCCGCCGGCAGCCAGTGCCGCCTGCCGTGACTGCACCTTCACAGGACCACCGGCCACGCCTCCCGGCACACCCGGCGCCACCGTCCCTGCCGGAAGCGCGCTGTCACCCTCGGCCAGCCGTTGCGCCTCGGCAGCGCGCTCGGCGGCAAGCTTCTGGCGCTCTGCCATCGGCGCAATGAAGAAGAAGTGCCAGAACAGCAGGACGACAGCACTGAGCAGCAGCGCGATGAGATAATTTCCGGAATCGGGTCTGTTGCCGTTCATTCGTGTCTACCGGTGGGCGTGTGGGGGTGATGGGAACAAGGTGTCTCGGGAACGGGATCGTAGCCGTGGGATCCGCCAAGCCACGTGACGGGATGGCAGCGGGCCAACCGTCGCGCGGCGAGCCAGAGCCCGGATATCGCGCCGTGTCGCTCGATCGCCTCGAGCGCATAGACCGAGCAGGACGGCTCAAAGCGGCAATGCCGCCCCAGCCATGGCGAGATCGCCAGTCGGTAAACGAGGATCGGGGCCTTGAGCAGCGCCTTCGCGATTCTCGACGTGACCGCTGTCGCGTTCATTCCTCAATCTGCCTTCCTGGGTCGGGCTGCGTGCACGCGGGCAAGGGCGCGTTTCAGGTCTTCGATCAGCGAAGCAAACGGCCTCGCCGCCGTTGCTTCGCGCCCGATTAGCACATAGTCAAAGCCGGGTTTCGCAAAAAGTGGGAGCACCAGACGCGCAACCTCCCGCAATCGGCGTTTTGTGCGGTTCCGCACCACCGCATTTCCCAATTTTTTTGTGGCAGTGAATCCCGCGCGCAACCCCGGCTGCCCGGCTTCGGGGGACGGCTGCATCTGCAGCACCAGGCCCTCGGTCGCACAACGCTGGCCCTTGGCAAGGCGCAAAAAATCGGCCCGCTTCACAAGGCGCGACATTTTGACCACGCCTGAGGTGGGGGTTTGTACCGGCAAGTGTCGAATGAAAGGGTTAGGCGGACAGGCGCTTGCGGCCGTGGGAGCGGCGATTGGCCAGAACCTTGCGGCCATTGGCCGTGGCCGAACGCGAGCGGAAACCGTGGCGGCGCTTCCTGACAATCTTGGAGGGCTGATATGTGCGCTTCACGGCTCTAGTCCTTGATCTCTTCGGTCCGATAGGAGGGGCGGCATATACGGATTTTGGCCCCTGAAGTCAATTCGCACCCTGACCCCGGGGGACGATGCCACAGCCATCCGCCGGATCGCTCCATTCGTAAACAACTGAAAACCGCGATTTGCGCTATGAAACAGCCACGAGGGAGGCCCAACCTGTGAATGACACCAGCAAGCCGGTCGGTAGGCGCAGGGCCCTCCAGCTTCTGCTATGGGTCACCCTGCCTGCCCTGATCCCGCAAACCCCTGACGCCAAAGCCGCACCCGTGGATATAGACCATAGCCCCTGGGGGCAGATCCTCGCCCGCTACATAGTGGCCCGACCTGACGGCATGAACCTCTTTGCCTACGCGCGCGTCAACGCCGCCGACCGGGCACGCCTGAAAGCCTACATCGCAAGCCTCGAAGCCTCCCCGATCTCAGCGCAGCCCCGCGACGCGCAGATGGCGTTCTGGATCAACCTGTACAACGCCAAGACCATCGACGTCGTCCTCGACCACTATCCCGTGAAATCCATCCGCGACATCTCCCTCGGCGGCCTCTTCACCATCGGCCCCTGGAAGGCAAGGAACATGACCGTCGAGGGGCAGAAATTGTCGCTCGACGATGTCGAGCACGGCATTCTGCGCAAGCAGTGGAAGGACCCGCGGATCCATTACGCGGTCAACTGCGCGTCATTCGGGTGCCCCAACCTGGCAGCAACACCCTTCACGCCCGCCAACCTCGAGGCGATGCTCGACGCCGGCGCCCGCAGCTACGTCAACCATCCGCGCGGCGTCACCATCAGGAACGGCAAGCTGACACTGTCACGGATTTGGCAGTGGTATCGCGACGATTTCGGCCGCACCGACATCGACATCATCAATCATATCCGCCCCTACGCAGCACCCACGTTGCAGCGGGAACTCGCCGCCATCCGCGAGATCGATGGCTACGACTACGACTGGAACCTGAACGAAGCGAAATGACCCCATGACCAACCCCACGGCACCCTCAGCCCTCGACCGCCTCGCCCCCCTGGCGCCCCTGCTGGCAGCATTCGCCGCCTTCTTCGCCCTGGACCTGAACGAATATGTCTCGCTCGACATGCTGCGCGACAACCGCGCGCTGCTGAAGGAATGGGTCCAGGCCCACCGTACCGAGGCCGCCCTCGTCTTCATCGCAGCCTACATCGTCGTCGCGGCCGCCTCACTGCCGGCAGGCGCGGTTCTCTCCGTGACGGGCGGGTTCCTCTTCGGCAGCATCTTCGGAACGGCCTGGATCGTCATCGGCGCGACGATCGGCGCAACGTTTCTGTTCGTGATCGCGCGCTCGGCCTTGGGCGAACCGCTGCGTCGCCGCTTTGGTGGCAGCGTCAAGGCGATGGAGGAAGGCTTCCGTCGCAACGCCTTCTCCTACATGCTGATCCTGCGGCTTGTGCCGCTCTTTCCCTTCTGGCTGGTGAACCTGGCGCCCGCGTTCCTCGGCGTTTCGCTGGCCACCTTTGTGGTGACGACCGCGATAGGCATCATTCCCGGCGCCTTCGTCTTCGCCTCGATCGGCAATGGCCTCAACGCCCTATTCGAAGCCGGCGAACAACCCGACCTCAGCCTTGCAGCCCTGATAAGCCGCCCTGACTTCTACATCCCCATCGCAGGCCTGGTGATACTGTCCCTGATACCAGTGGTCTATCGCAGCCTCGCCGGACGAAAAGGGACGCCGGAATGACCAACCTCATCAGGGCCGACATCTGCATCATCGGTGCAGGCTCCGGCGGTCTGTCGCTTGCCGCCGGCGCCGCACAGCTCGGCCGCAAGGTCGTCCTGGTTGAACGCCATCTCATGGGCGGCGACTGCCTCAATTTCGGCTGCGTGCCTTCAAAGGCGCTCATCGCCGCAGCGGCCCATGCCCATGCAGCAAGGCGCGCACCAGCCTTCGGCGTCACGACGGGCGAGCCGCAAGTCGATTTTCCGGCCGTCATGCGTCACGTGAACGACGTGATTGCAGCCATCGAGCCGAACGATTCAGTCGAGCGCTTCGAAAAGCTCGGTGTGCGCGTGATCAAGGCCGAAGCCCGCTTCACGGGCCCCGACGAGATCGAAGCCGGCACCCATCGCATTCGTGCCAGCTACTTCGTCATCGCAACAGGCTCGTCAGCCTTCAAGCCTGCCATTCCGGGTCTCGACGAAACGCCCTACCTGACCAATGAAACGGTGTTTGCCAACGCCGTCCTGCCTGCACATCTGGCGATCATTGGCGGCGGGCCCATTGGCATGGAGATGGCGCAAGCCCACCGCAGGCTGGGCGCACAGGTCACGCTGATCGAAGGCCGCACCGTGATGCCAAAGGACGATCCGGAAGCCGTGGCCATTGTGCGCCAGCGACTGATCGAGGAAGGTGTCACCATCCGTGAAAACACAAGCGTCACATCGGTAAGCGGAAGCCCGGGACGCATCAGCGTGACAATGACCAGCGCCGGACGCGAGGAGACGATGGAAGCCACCCATCTTCTCGTGGCGGCAGGACGAACCCCCAACGTGAAGGGCCTGAACCTCGAAGCAGCGAATGTGCGCTACACCGCCAGGGGCATCGACGTCGATGCAGGCCTGCGCACCTCCAACAGGCGCATCTGGGCCATCGGCGACGTCGCGGGAGGACCGCAATTCACGCACGTGGCCGGTTACCACGCAGGCCTGCTCGTCCGCAGCCTCCTGTTCAAGACAAAAGCCAGGGTCGACTACGCCGCCCTGCCTTGGTGCACCTACACGGACCCTGAACTTGCGCAGGCCGGCCTGACCGAAAAACAGGCGCGCGAGAAAGGGCTCGCAGTCCGCATCGCACGCTGGCCCCTGCATGACAACGACCGCGCGCAGGCCACACGGGAAACGCAAGGCTTCGCAAAGATCGTGATCGTTCGCGGCAGGCCGGTCGGGGCCACGATTGTGGGGCCCCATGCGGGAGAATTGATCCTGCCGTGGGTCATGGCAATCAGCCAGAAGATGAAACTCAGCGCTGTTGCGAGCCTGATCGTGCCCTACCCGACCCTGGCAGAGATATCCAAGCGCGCTGCCGGCTCCTATTTTACCCCCACCCTTTTCTCCCGCACCACACGGGCCGTGGTTAAGATCCTGTCCCTGTTCAACCCACGCCCCTGACGGGATCGAAAGGCCATCGCCGCAAGGCGAACGACATGCTACGTCTCGCCTCACCATGCCATCAGTCTTGGGAAACATGAGGGATTTTTTCTACCGGAACCTGGTGGCAAGCCTGTCCGGTAGGCTCCTCTTCTTCACTTCGCTGTTTGTGCTGCTCGCGCAGATGATCATCTATCTGCCTTCGGCTGCGCGACATTATCTGGACCTTCTGTCCTATCGCATCGCCAGCGCCCAGGTCGCGGTGACAGCCCTCGACGAGCTGGACCAGAACGGACTCTACGACACCTTGCGCACCGAACTTCTGGCGAATGCGGGTATCCGGCGCATCTCGGTCATTCGCAATGGGCGACGCGAAGTCTATCTGGGCGAGGTAATCCTGCCGGAACCCGACGCGACTATCGACCTGCGCACACCGCGCTGGGTCGAACTGATCTGGCGCAGCATCGATTGCATGCTCGATCCCGGGCCGCGCATGCTGCGCGTCATCAGCTATCCCGGCGCCAGCGGAGGAGATGCCATCGAGATCCTGGTCCAGGAAGATGCCATTCGCGATGACATGCTGAACTACAGCGAGCGGCTTCTCTACCTGTCATTTGTGATCGCCTTCATCACCTCGGCGCTTGTGTTCTGGGCGCTCTACGTCCTGCTCGTCCGGCCCATGAAGCGCGTCAACCAGTCGATGCTGTCCTTCCAGGAACGCCCCGAGGACGCGCAGCGCATCCTGAAGCCCTCCGATCGCGCCGACGAGATCGGTCAGATGGAGCGCACGCTGGCAACGATGCAGACCGAACTGCGCCAGGCCCTGCGGCAGCGCGAGCATCTCGCGACATTGGGCGCGGCTGTAGCCCGCATCCAGCATGACCTGCGCAACATCCTCTCGACGGCGCAACTCACGTCCGACCGCCTCGCCGAGAGCTCGGACCCCGCCGTGAAGGCACTGGCGCCGCGCCTTGTGAAATCGATCGACCGCGCCATCAGCCTTGCCACCAACACCCTGCGCTATGGCAAGGCCGACGAAGCCCCGCCAAGACCCGAGAAGCTGGCCCTGCTCCCCATCGCCGAAGAGGCGATGGAGGCTGCCCTCGCTGCCAGCCCCTCCAGGGTGCTCTGGACGAACCGCGTCCCCACCGGGCTCGCCATCCTCGCCGATCAGGACCAGTTGCTGCGGATGATCGTCAATATAGGACGCAACGCTGTCCAGGCGCTTGACGCGCAGGCCGATGCTGCGGTTACGCTCACGGCTTTCCCCGATGATCACCGGGCGACGGTCATCGACATTGCCGACAATGGGCCAGGCATTCCCGAAAAGATGCGCGACCACCTGTTCCAGCCCTTTGCAGGTCAGGGCCGCGCCGGCGGCAATGGCCTCGGGCTTGCGATCGCGCGCGAACTCGCGCGCGCTCACGGTGGCGACGTAACCCTCGTCAGGTCGGATGCATCCGGCACGGTCTTCCGCATCACCTTGCCCTCAGGCACGACCGGCGAGGAAACCGATACGTGACCACGGCCATTCTCGCCGATATCGGCGGCACCAACATCCGCTTCGCCACCCTGTCACCGGATGGAACCCTATCCGCACGGGAGGCCTGGATGACCGCCCTCTATGTGGATTTCCCGGACGCGCTTGACGCCTATCGCCAGCAGACAGGAAATACGGCACCACTAGCCGCCCTCGCCGTCTGCGCAGCCGGCCCGCTCATCGACGAACGGATTGAGTTGACGAACGGCAAGTGGAGCCTGTCACACGAGACGATGCGCACAGCCGCATCGACCGACAGGACGGTCCTCGTCAACGATTTTACCGCCATCGCTTGCGCGATCACCACGCTGCAGGCCAGCGACTGCGAGCAGATTGGCGGCACGCTTGCCGCCGCTGATTCAACCCGGATAGCCTTGGGCCCCGGCACTGGCCTCGGCGTAGCGGCCGTTGTTCCTGACGGCAGGGGGCGCTGGATCGCCAACCCCGGCGAGGGCGGCCATGCCGACCTCGCATGCAACAATGACCGGGAACTGGCGATCATGTTCCAGCTCATGCGCCAATTCGGTCACGTCGGCGTCGAGCGCGTCTTGTCGGGTCCAGGTCTCGAAAACCTCTACCTCGCGATCGCCGCCCTCGACGGCAAGACCTTCCGCGAAAAGCCGCTCGCCAGCGACATCGCCCGCGCCGCGCAGTCAGGCAACGACCCGGTCGCCCGGGAAACTGTAGCTGTCTTTACAGCCATGCTTGGCAGCACCGCAGGCAGCCTCGCCCTGACATTTGGTGCCCGTGGCGGCGTCTATATTGCAGGCGGCATCATCCGGCAGTGGGGCGATCTCTTCGACCGCAAGCTCTTCCGGCACCGCTTCGAGGCAAAGGGCCGCATGCGCGCCTACCTCTCGCCGATCCCCTGCCATCTGATCACCGCCGACGACCTCGCCTTCCGCGGCCTCACCGCACTCCTCACCTGACCCCAGTTAATTTCGGTGACAGTGCACTTAATTGCCGAGCTTGCTTCATCAGTACGCACTATCTCGTTACGGCAATTAAGTGCACTGTCACCGAAATTAACTAAGCACGGCAATTAAGTGCACTGTCACCGAAATTAACTCAGCTCAGCGAACAGCCCCCTCACGCCTCGGATCAGCAGCAGCATCAATGCGGCCACGCACGATCCGCATGCCATTGAGGCCACTTGTCTGCTCGATGAATTTGACCTCATGCCCCAGCGAGACAAGCGCCTCGCCAGCCACCTCCAGCCCACGATCCTTCTCCAGTTCCACGACAGCAGACCGGCTTGTGACATTGGGTAGGCCTACCGCCGTCGCCATGTCCATCTTCCAGTCGATGAGACCCATCAGTGCCTTTGACACATAGGGAATGATCCGCCACCCGCCGGGAGACCCGATCACTGCAAACAGCCGCCCCCTTCGGTCAAAGACCAGCGTGGGCGACATAGAGGACAGAGGACGCTTTCCTGCCGCCGGTGCATTGGCGAACCGCCTGTTGTCACCAACCGGCTCGAACGCGAAATCGGACAACTGGTTGTTCAGCATGAAGCCCGCAGCCATGAGATGACTGCCGAAGGGACCTTCGACCGTCGTTGTCATGGCAACCGCCCGCCCCTTTGCATCGATGACGCTGACATGCGCTGTCGATGGCTTCGAGTGGTCCGGAACGCGCAGGCGCTGGTAGAGAAGCCGCGCACCACGCGGGTCACCGGGCAGCACCCGATCCTGCGGCAGCGCCCGCCCCGGATCGATCAGCCGCGACCGCGCACTGAGATAAGGCCAGGACAGCAGGCCGCCAACAGGCACCGGAACGAAGTCCGGATCGCCAAGGAACGCCGAGCGATCGGCAAAGGCCAGCCGCTGCGCTTCGGCGAACAGGTGCAGCGCCTGCGGCGATGCCGGCTCAAGCGACCCGATGTCGAAGCGCTCGAGCACCTTGAGGATCTGGAGGGTTGCAATGCCCCCCGAACTCGGCGGTCGCATCCCGCAAATACGATAACCGCGATAAAGGCCGCACAGCGTGGCCCGCTTCGAGGGCCGGAAAGACTGCAAATCCTTCAGCGTCAGCGCCACGGCACCACGCGGCGCCAGCGCAACCGCATCGACGATCGCCTGCGCAACCGGCCCCTTGTAGAAGCCGTCCGGCCCCTGTGTCGCAATGCGCTGCAGCGTATCGGCCAGCACAGGATTTTTCAGGATTTCACCCTCTGCGAGCGCCCGCCCTCCCGGCTTGAAATAGGCCGCCGTTGCAGGCACCAGGTCGAGCGACGGAACCATGCCGATGACCTTGGCAAGTCGAGGGGACACGGCAAATCCGGCGCGCGCATGCTCGATCGCTGGCTGGAACAGATCAGCCCACGGCAGCCGACCATGCGCTCGATGCGCCTGCCACAATGTGGCAATCGCACCCGGCACGCCAACCGAGCGCCCGCCGACGGCGGCCTCGATGAAACCGAGCGGCTTGCCATCCGCACCCATGAAAAGGTTAGGCGTCACCGAAGCCGGCGCCGTCTCCCGCCCATCGTGGCTGTCGATGGCGCGCGTCTGCGGATCATGGTGCAGCAGGAACAGGCCACCGCCGATGCCCGACGACTGCGGCTCGACGAGCGTCATCACCATCTGCGCAGCAATCGCCGCATCCACGGCCGAGCCCCCGCGACGCAGCATTTCAGCGCCCGCATCCGATGCCAGCGGATGAGACGCCACGATCACAGGCGCCTGCAGGGCCGCCGGTCGCGCGACCGCCGCAGGCACCAGCACCAGGCAGATCAGCAGCAACGAATTGCGCAGCACCGTGTGAAAGGCTAGCGTCCGCGTCATGATCACTCCCGGCTCCCGCAATCTCATCACCGACGTTCGTGGCATAAAAGTCGGCAACAGCGAAGACCCTTCCGCCATGACGGGCGTGACGGTCATTCTCGCCGAGGGCCGCGCCGTCGGCGCCGTCGACATCCGCGGCGGAGGCCCCGGCACCCGCGAGACTGAAGCCCTCAAGCCGGAGGGACTGAACGTCGGCGTCGATGCCATCGTCCTCGCAGGTGGATCCGTCTACGGCCTCGATGCCGCTGGCGCCGCAACCAACTGGCTGTCCACACGCGGCCGCGGCTTCCGCCTGCAGGGGGCAAACCTGGTGGCCCCGATCGTGCCCGCGGCCATTCTCTTCGACCTCGCCAATGGTGGCAGCAAGGAATGGGGCGCAGAACCTCCCTACCGCAGGCTCGGAACCACGGCCTGTGACGCCGCCGCCGACACTTTCAGCCTTGGCAATGCCGGCGCGGGATATGGCGCGCGCGCAGGCGCCCTGAAAGGAGGCCTAGGCTCGGCGTCCTTCGTGACCGAGGACGGCTTCGAGATTGGCGCCATCGCGGCCGTGAATGCCTTTGGCTCGGCCGTGATGCCCGGAACATCAACCCTCTGGGCCTGGCCCTTCGAGCAGGCCGGCGAACTCGGGCAACAGCAGGCGCCCCATGCACCGCTCACCGCGGCCGGCATGCCCGACGACATCAAGCGCCCGGCCCAACCGGCGCAAAACACCACCATTGCCTGCATCGCCGTGAACGCCACCCTCACCCCGGCACAGGCAAGGCGCATCGCGATCATGGCCCATGACGGCATGGCCCGCGCCTTGCGGCCGGTCCACGCACCCTTCGACGGCGACGTCGTCTTTGTCCTGGCAACAGGGGCAAGACCGCTGGAGGAACCCCACGCCTGGCACCTGGCAAGGCTGGGCACACTGGCGGCCGACTGCCTGGCTCGCGCCATTGGACGCGGCGTGTTCGAGGCAAAATCCTTGGGTGGCTGGCCGTCCTACCGCGACACCCACGCGGCCGGCTTCGGTCGAAGAGGCTGAGCGCACCTAGCGCACGTAGATGCGAACCTCATGCGCGTTGATCGTGGGGCTCGACGAATTGAAGACCCGGATCTTCACCGGATCGACGCCAAGGCTTGTCAGCGTGTTGACGACATCGGTCGCATTTGCAGTCGCCTCGGGAACCACGCTGCGCCCAGCCGAAACACCCACTACATCGAAAACCGCATCGGGCTTGCGACGCCGCGCCGTGGAAACGGCGCTGGCCAGTGTCTCGCGATAGGCAACCCGCGCGGTGTCGAACTTGATCTTCACGAAGGCCGGCTGCGACATCGACGGCGGCGGCAAGCTGGAAGCAACGCCCGTCGAAGGCGTCACCGGCAGCGCCGGCAACCCCAAAGCGGCAAGCGACGCCCGCTCCTTGGCAAGGAAGGCAGACTGTGCCGCCGATTCCGTCGAGATTTCGTTGACCATGCGATCGAGCTGGTTGGCTGTCTGACCGATCTCGCCGCGCAGCGTGTTGAGCTGGCGCTTGTCCTCGTCATTGCCCTCGCGGATGCCCACGGTCTCGAGCATCAGCTTGTTGGCCTCGGCCGAACCGCGCGCAATGATCCGCATCTCGCCGTCCAGCGCATTCGTCGCCGCAGAAAGCCGCTCCAGCGCAACCTGAGCCTTCTGGTAGGACTGCGGCGATGGCGTTGCGCTCGACGACATCTCGTTGCGCGCGATCCGGTAGGTCGCGCCCTCGCCGGCAGCACGCTGCCGGATTTCCGACAGCGTCGCATTACGGGCCGACACCTCCCCTTGCAGCGCCACAAGCCGGCTGCGCAGCGACGCAATCTGCATGCTTTGCGGTGAGCCGCTATTCACCCCGGGTGTCACGCCAACCGGCGTGAACACCGAGGTCCCCGTTTGCGGCATCGGCGCCGTCGGACCTGGCGAAACGGGCGCAGCGTCGGGAAACAGCGTGCTGTTGACAGTCGAACACCCCGCCAGGAGCGCGCACAGCACGGCGGCAGCGGCAAATCTGGCAGAACTGGGACCAGGCATCTCTATACCCCACGAAACGGGTCTGGTTTGGGCTTTGGTTCGGGCAACAATAGGGCCGATTCCCGGCGATGCAATCCGACCCAGTGGCATGCCCCGCGTCGAAAGGCCCGGATTTCGCTCTTTTCTGCCCTTGCGCTACCAGCGTCCCCGCACTAAGTTCCGCGCCTCCTGCGGCAAGCACCCGTAGCTCAGCTGGATAGAGCACCAGACTACGAATCTGGGGGTCGGACGTTCGAATCGTTCCGGGTGCGCCATTCCCCGCCGCCACGCAGGACAGCAATCACCAGTAATCCTTCATGATCTCGAGCGCCCAGTCCGGCTCGCGCACCTCGCCGCGCGGCAGGAAACCGGACATGACAGGCTTGATGTCGATCACTGGCGTCCCGTCGATGGCATCGAGCCCGCTGACCCGCAACACACGCCCCTCGACGCCGACGATCCGGCAGATCGTGGCGCCGATCCGGTTGGGGCGGTTCTTGCCGCGCTGCGCCAGGATCCCAACCCGGGGCCAGTCCGCACGACCGCGCGGATGCCGCGCCCCCGTAACCACATCGTCCTCGCCCACCTGGTCGAAGAGATAGATCACCTCGACATGCGAAAATGCCTCGAGGCCCGAAAGCGCATCCGGGCCAAGCACCGCAGCATCAAGCGTGATCTCCGAGGGCACCGAATCCCACGCATCATCGATTGCCTCCCGCCGCGCGCAGGAAACACGTCCGATGGCTGTGACCGTGAACGACGGCATATGCAGCCCCCCCCTGTAAGAGGCCCCCGCCTCGCACGAGGCATTCGGCCCTCTCGCAATCATAGGGGCAAGCCGCGGCGCGACGCAAAGGCTTCTGATTTGCACACCGCTGCCACTTGCGTTTGAATGCGCCCGTCAGAAACACAAGGAGCCGCCCATGACCGACCACCTGATCGAGACCTTCGAGGAGGGCATCGTCACCCTCACCTTCAACCGGCCAGAGGCACGCAACGCCCTGACGCAGGAGATCATAGAGGCCCTGTCCAAGGCGGCCCCCCGCCTTGCCGTCGATCCGAAAGTGCGCGCCGTGGTGATCACCGGAACCGGCAGCGCCTTCTGCGCCGGCGGCGATGTGAAGGGTTTCGTGGCACCCAAGGCTGAAGGCGCCGTCGCGCCCAGCTTTGACGAGCGCGTGAACAGCCTGCGCGCAGGCGCGGATTTTGCGCGCTGGCTGCACGAGATGCCAAAGCCCACGCTCGCCATCATCCCCGGCGCGTGCGCCGGCGCCGGCATGTCGATCGCGCTGGCCTGCGACATGCGCATCGCGGCCGACAGTGCCAAGCTCACCACCGCCTTCTCGAAGATCGGCGCATCAGGTGACTACGGCGGCAGCTATTTCCTGACCAAGCTCGTCGGCCCCGCCAAGGCGCGCGAGCTTTACTTCACAGCCGACGTGATCAGCGGCACCGAAGCTGCAAGTCTCGGCATCGTCAATCGCGCCGTGCCCGCAGCTGACCTTGCCCGCGAAGGCGCCGCCCTCGCCCGCAAGCTCGCCGACCTGCCCACTGTCGCCATCGGCTACATGAAGAAGAACCTGAACATGGCCGAACACGGCACGCTCGCCAGCGTGCTCGACGTCGAGGCGATCCACATGGTCCGCACCATGCAGACCGACGACCACAAGCAGGCCTCCCTGGCCTTCGTCGAAAAACGCCCCCCTGTATTCCGGGGACGCTGATCCGGGTGCATGGTTTGAAATGAAAGCGGTCATCCCGGTCGAGGCCAAAGGCCGAGGGCCGGGACCCCGCTGTTGCACACACAACCAGCGATGACCTCCCGCGTAATTGCCCGTGCGACGGACCCGCATTAGGGAGGATACGGAAAGGAACCCGCCCATGCTGATCCTGCGCATCTTCCTGGTGATCCACCTCGCCGTGCTGACGGGCTACACGCTCGTTGTGATCCAGAGCCACGGGATGAACCTCCTGCCCGTCTTCTTCGGCGACATGGCCGCCATGGCATGGCCCGGCCAGTTCAACCTGGACTTCATGGGCTTCCTGGTCCTGTCGGCCCTCTGGACAGCCTGGCGCAATGGCTTCTCGGCCCTCGGCCTCGTGCTCGCCGTCGTCGCCTTCTTCGGCGGCATGGCGTTCCTGTCAATCTATCTGCTGATCCTCAGCCTCGGCACCGACAGCATCAGGGACATTCTCCTCGGCGTCCACGCACGCTAGGCGCTACATCGCCCGCCGGGCAGCAAAGGCCGCCGCCAGCGTGCCCTCGTCCAGATAGTCGAGCTCGCCGCCAACCGGCACACCGTGCGCCAGCCGGGTGACCGACACGCCCGCAACAGCAATCAGGTCGGTGACATAGTGAGCCGTCGTCTGCCCTTCGACCGTGGCATTCAGGCCAAGCACCACCTCGCGCACACCGCCCTCCTTCACACGCTCGACCAGCCCCGCAAGATTGAGCTGGTCCGGCCCGCGACCGTCCAGCGCCGACAGTGTGCCACCCAGCACATGATAGCGGCCACGGAACACACCTGCGCGTTCCAGCGCCCACAGGTCGGCGACATCCTCGACCACGCAGATCAGACCCGCATCGCGCCTGGGATCCGTGCACACCGAACATGTCTCGGCTGAATCCAGGTTGCCGCAGATCCTGCATGACTGGATCTTCCGTCCAGCCTCTTCGAGGGCCGTTGTCAGCGGCACCAGAAGAGCGTCCTTTTTCTTCAGAAGGAACAGCACGGCCCGCCGCGCCGAGCGCGGTCCAAGACCGGGCAAGCGCGCCAGCAACTGCACCAATCGTTCGATCTCGGGCCCTGAAAGCGCTGCCGCCATGGATCAGAATTTCAGGCCAGGAGGCAGAGGCAATCCACCTGTGACCTTCGCCATTTCCTCGGACACGCGCGCATCAACCTTGGTGCGCGCATCGTTGATCGCCGCCAACACGAGGTCCTCGAGCATCCCGACATCCTTCGGATCGGCCAACGACGGATCGATACGGACAGCACGCGCCAGCCCCTTGCCGTTCAGCGTGACCTTGACCATCCCGCCGCCCGATTGTCCCTCGGCTTCCACCAGGCCAACCTTGTCCTGCGCTTCCTGGAAGCGCTGCTGCAGGACTTGCGCCTGCTTCATCATCTCGCTGAAATTCTTCATTCGCTATCCCCTCCTTCGACCGGCGTCTCGAAAGCCTCCTTGTCGCGCACGGCAACAAGCTTCGCGCCGGGGAACATCGACATTGCAGCCTTCAGCAGCGGATCCTGTTCGGCAGCCTCCCGCCGCGCCCGCTCGTGAGCCTGGCGTTGGGCGGTAATGGTGGGCGCGCCTTCGGCACCCGACACTGAAACAATCCAGCGCTCGCCCGTCCATTTCGACAATCGGTCCGATATCTCGCCCGGCAGGCTCGACGGCGCCGCAGGCTCCAATCGCAATTCAAGCCGTGCACGCTCGAAGCTGACCAGATGCACCTGGTTTTCCAGCGCATACAGCAGCCGCATTTCCCGCTTCTCGCGCACGAACGCAACCACGTCGGCAAAACTCTCGAGACTGGTGCCAGGCTGCGCATCGGCCCGCGCAACGACCTCAGGCGCAGCGCGCGCCACGGGTGGCGCGACCGTCGCCACGCTCTCCCCGCCCGCAGCAACCGACCGCAAGCTCGGTCCTGATGGCGGCGCAGCCGACGGCCCTCCACCGCCCGAAGCGCCGCGCGCGCCTGTAGATGCCCCACCCGACCCCAGCGACCGGATGATGTGCTCGGTCGGCGGCAATTCCGACGCAAAGCCGATGCGGATCATGACCATCTCCGCGGCAGCCGCTGCATCCGGTGCCGATTGCACCTCGGCCAGCGCCTTGAGCAGCAACTGCCATGTCCGGGCAAGCTGCGGCACCGAGAGGTTCTCGCCAAGCGCGGCCACCCGGCGCGCCTCCTCGGCAGGCGCACCCGACGTCGAGACGCCACCGGTGACCTTGACGCGCGTTACCTCGTGGCAGATCTGCGCCAGGTCCTGCATGACCGAAAGCGGATCGGCGCCGGAATCATACTGGCTGCGGAATTCGGCCAGCGCCTCGGGGATCGCACCGCGCATCAGCCGCTCGAACAGTTCAAGGCCACGGCTGCGGTCGGCAAGACCAAGCATCTGGCGAACGGCGTCCTCCTCGATGAGCCCGCCGCCCGCATGCGCAAACGCCTGGTCGAGAAGCGACAGCGCATCACGCACGGAGCCTTCGGCCGCGCGCGCCACCAGCCGCAAAGCCTGCTCATCCGCGGGTTGCTTCTCCAGCTCGCAGATGCGTGCCAGGTGCGCCGACAATTCGTCCACCGTCACCCGCTTCAGGTCGAAGCGCTGGCAACGCGACAGGACCGTGATCGGCACGCGCCGGATTTCCGTCGTCGCGAAAGCGAACTTCACATGGCCCGGCGGCTCTTCCAGGGTCTTGAGCAGGCCATTGAAAGCCGCCTTCGAGAGCATGTGCACTTCGTCGATGATGTAGACCTTGTAGCGCGCCTGCGCCGGCGCATAGCGCACGCCTTCGATGATCTCGCGGATATCGTCGATGCCGGTATGCGAGGCCGCATCCATCTCGTGGACATCGACATTGCGCGATTCAGCAATCGAGACGCACGGCTCGCAGACCCCGCACGGTTTCACGGTCGGCGCAGCAAGCTTGCCATCCGGGCCAACGCAGTTCAGCGCCTTGGCGATGATGCGCGCAGTCGTCGTCTTGCCCACGCCGCGCACGCCCGTAAGCATGAATGCGTGCGCGATGCGTCCGGCCGCAAAGGCATTGGCCAGTGTACGCACCATGGCCGACTGGCCGATGAACGCATCCTCGAAGGTCTGGGGGCGATACTTGCGGGCAAGGACCCGATAGGCGCCCTCGGCGCCCGCGCGGGCTGATGCATCGGCACCAGCCGGCACGTCTTCGTTGCCGGTGCTGGCAACCTTGTCCTTGTTGCTGGCCATGCGCGTAAGGCAATCCAAGGTGAGAGGCTGACGAACGACCCGAGTCGGAACTCGTTGCGGCTGCTTCCTTCCGGACCTGACCGGGTTGGCGAGGAACTCGTCCGCCGCCAACCTCCCGGGGCACTATATCGGTCCCTGCGCGGCAAAACGCAAGCAGCCCCGGACATTGCGGCACAAAGCCTCGCCATGCGAAGCTGTCGATATCGAAACCTGTGGAAAGTCACCCCGCCAGATGCGCCTGGTTCTGCCCAAGAATCCCAATATTTTCGCGAATTCGCCGCTTGACCGCGCGGCGCACCGGCGCACCGACCGGGAGTGGTTGGCAGCCGCCCTTTCAGCCCCGACAGCGGCGATCATGCCCCTCTGGAAGCTGAACCCCTTCGTCATTCGCGGCCGCGAGGGCAGGCGCGAGGCAGGATGGATCACGGCCGAACTCTGCCGCCCCCTGATGCGCCCCGACAGCCTGACAGTCTTCCTGGGCGAGCACCGCAACAGCGCTCACTTCGCCATCGACATCTCCGACCAGGCCGATCCGGAACGCACGGGCCCGCTCGCAGGCCTGGGTACCTTCGCCGACCTGCGCACCATTGCCGAGGAAATCGACCCCGGCGACGCTGCAATCCTGGCCCAGGCAAAGTCGCTGATCGACTGGCACCAGCGCCATGGCTTCTGCGCCAATTGCGGTCAGCCGACCCAGGCCGCCGATGCAGGCTACAAGCGCCAGTGCCAGAGTTGCCGGACCGAGCATTTCCCGCGAACCGACCCCGTCGTGATCATGTTGCCGACCCATGGCGACAAATGCCTGATGGGCCGCCAACCCAAATGGCCCCCCGGTTTCTACTCGGCACTCGCCGGCTTCATCGAGCCCGGCGAGACGATCGAGGAAGCTGTCGCACGCGAATGCAAGGAGGAAGCGGGTATCAGCATCGACGAGGTCGCATTCCACTCGACACAACCCTGGCCCTACCCCTCATCGCTGATGATCGGTTGTTTCGCCCGCGCGACGACCACCGAGATCATTCTTGATGGGAACGAATTGTCGGATGCGAAATGGTTCTCGCGAGATCAGGTCCGCGCGGCCATGGCGCGCGGCTCGAACGAGTTGCGCATGCCACCGCGCATGGCCATCGCCCACCAGCTCGTGAAGTCGTGGACGGAAGCGGACTGAGCGCGCTCAGACCGCTGGCTTGGCAATGGTCTTGCGGAAGGGATGCGCCGGATAGACACCCAGAACACGCAAGGACGACGAGAAGAACTGCAACTCCTCGAGTGCCAGGCGCACGTTGCGCTCCTCGGGATGGCCTTCGATGTCGGCATAGAACTGCGTCGCATTGAACGAGCCCTCGAGCTGGTAGGACTCCAGCTTCGTCATGTTCACGCCGTTCGTCGCAAATCCGCCCATGGCCTTGTAGAGCGCCGCCGGCACGTTGCGCACACGGAACACGAACGTCGTGACCACGTCGCCACTGCCCGCCTCGGCGTCATCGGCCTCGCGCGCCATGATGAGAAACCGCGTCGTGTTGTGCGGCGCATCCTCGACATTGGCCTTCAGCACGTCGAGGCCGTAGATCTCCGCCGCCAGCTGGGACGCCAGCGCGGCAACAGACGGGTCCCCGGCCTCCGCAACATGGCGTGCCGATCCAGCCGTATCCGCCCCGACAATCATCTTCAGGCCAAGCTGGCGGATGATGTTGCGGCATTGGCCGAGTGCCGGAATCTGGCTCATCACCGAGCGCACACCCTCAAGCCGCGCCCCCTTCACCCCCAGAAGCTGGTGGTGGATGCGCAGGAAATGCTCTCCCACGATGTAGAGCCCGGACTCGGGAAGCAGGTGATGGATATCCGTGATCCGCCCGTGCAGCGAGTTCTCGATCGGCAGCATCGCAAGACGGGCCTGCCCCTCCTTCACCGCGGCAAGCACATCCTCGAATGTCGCGCATGGCAGCGAGATCATTTCGGGATGAACCTCCAGGCAGGCCATATGCGAATTGGCACCGGGCTCGCCCTGGAACGCGATGGTGTTGTTGGGATCCGGCGTCATTTCACACCCTTCTTCCTGCGGCCGATCAGCTCGCGTGCGCGTTCAAGGTCTTCCGGCGTATCGACGCCCAGCGGTACGGCATCGACAACCCGCACGGCAACGCTCATCCCCGCCTCCAGCGCACGCAATTGCTCAAGCTTCTCGCGCACCTCGAGCGGCGACGGCGGCAGCTTCACGAACCGCTCGAGCGCTGCACGCCGGTAGGCATACATGCCGATGTGATGGTAATGCGGCCCGACACCCCAGGGGGCCGTCGCCCGCGTGAAGTACAGCGCCCGCCCCTCCATCCGCCCCGGCGGCAACGCCACCACGGCCTTCACCACATTCGGGTTGGTGCGCTCGGGTTCGTCCACGATCTCGGTCACGAGCGTTGCAAGGTCAGCGCCGGACTGCTGCAGGGTCTCGACGACCCCTTTGACAAGGCCGGGATCCAGCGTCGGAAGGTCGCCCTGGACATTCACGATGACCTGATGGCGTCGCTCGGGATCCAGCCGCGAGAGCGCCTCGAAAATCCGGTCCGAGCCGGACGGATGATCCGGATTTGTCAGCACCGCCTCCCCACCAGCGGCCACGACGGCCTCGACGATCGCAGGCTCGGCCGCCGCGACGGCAACACGACCCGACAGGGCCTCGCGCGCCCGCTGCCAGACATGCACAATCATGGGCAGGCCGTGGATGTCTGCCAGGGGCTTGCCCGGCAGGCGCGTCGACGCCATGCGGGCGGGGATCAGGATCAATGGTTCGCTCATCGTAGGGTCATTGTGTTCTAGGCTTCTGCGACGAACCAAAATGCGACGTTCCGCCGCAATGACCATGCAAGCGCCAAAGCTATTGTCGGCCCGCGCGTTTCAGGCCGTTGCGCAGCGCCAGGTCCTGGCGCACCGCATCCCGTGAAATCCGCCGCCTATTCCGCCAAGTTACCCTGCAAGGATTGCGCAATGGACTCCTTCGAGTGGAACAAGATCTTCGGCGCCGTGCTCGGCACCGTTCTGTTCGTCGCCACGCTGAACATTCTCGTCAACGGCCTCATGACGCCCCACAAGGCGGAAAAGCCCGGCATGGAGGTGGCTGTTGCCGAAGAAAGCAAGCCGACCGGCGAAGCTTCCACGCCGGAGGTTGAGGTGGCTCCCGATTGGGGCACGCTGATTCCTGCCGCCGACCTCGCCGCGGGAGACAAGGTTCACGTCCGCTGCCAGCAGTGCCATGACTTCTCCAAGGGCGGCCCCAACAAGATTGGCCCGAACCTCTATGGCATCATCGGCGCCAAGCACGCGCAGGTCGCAGGCTACGCCTACTCCCCCGCCATAAGTGCGCTGAAGGAAAAGGTCTGGAGCTACGACGAATTCAATGCCTTCATGAAGAACCCCAAGGCAGCCATCCCCGGCACCAAGATGTCGTTCGCGGGCCTGTCGAAGGAAGCCGACCGCGTAAACCTGATTGCCTACCTGCGCACGATCTCCGACGCGCCCGTGGAAATCCCGCCGCCCAATCCGGCGGCACCGCCAGCGCCCGCCGATGCAACCGCGCCGGTCGATGGTACGGCACCTGCCGAAGGCGCAGCACCTGCCGAGGGGGCGACGCCTGCTGGAGGCGCCACCGCTCCGGCAGCACCCGCCCCGGCAGCCTCACCCGCCGCCCCGGCCAAACCCGCCGGCGGTCACTGAGCCGACACCAGAACCAATGGCCAATGGCGCACTTCTTTTCCAGTCCATTGGATATCCACTTGAACTCTGGACGCCGCACCTGACACGGCTGCGTCCAGACCTCGACATCAGGACCGAAGCCGATCCCGGTCACCCCGAAGACATCCACTACTGCATTGCCTGGAAGCCCAAACCCGGCACCCTCGCCGCCCTGCCTGCCCTGAAAGTCGTTTTCTCCATGGGCGCAGGCGTCGACGCCATTGTCGCCGATCCGACCTTTCCCCGACATGTGCCCCTCTCGCGCGTGGTCGACCCGACACTCAGCCAGTCGATGACGGAATACGTCGTCATGAACGTGCTCTACTGGCACCGGCGCATGCATGATCTTCAGTCCTTGCAGCGCCTGCGAAAGTGGCGACAGATCGCCTCGCCACGCGCCGAGAACGTCCGCGTCGGACTTTTGGGCTTCGGCATCCTGGGACAGGCTGCCGCAAGCGCACTCAAGGCGCTGAACTATCGTCTCTCAGGCTGGAGCCAGACCCCAAAGGCAGCAGAGGGCGTGACCACCTTCCACGGTCGCGACGGCCTCGTGCCCTTCCTGAACCAGAGCGACATTCTCGTTTGTCTGCTGCCGTTGACGCCTGACACCCGCGGCATCCTGAACGCAAGCCTGTTCTCGAGCCTCCCCCCCGGAGCCTGCCTCATCAATGCAGCCCGTGGCGGACACCTCGTCGAAGATGACCTGGTTCGCGCGCTCGATTCAGGCCACATGCGCGGCGCCACCCTGGATGTGTTCGCAAGCGAACCCTTGCCCGACACCAACCCGCTCTGGATCCACCCCAAGGTGGTGGTGACCCCGCATTCAGCTGCGGCCACCGACCCGGCGGCCTTCATGGCGCACGTCGCCCGCACGATCACACGCGTCGACGACGGCCTGCCGCCCGAGAACCTGGTTGATTTCAGCCGCGGCTACTGACCACCGCCATAGCGCGCCTGCAGCATGCTGAAGATCGCACGGGCCGTTTGCGCCTCGGCGCCGACAGGCCGCCCCGGACGCGCACGATCATTCCACGCCGCAATGTCGAAGTGCGCGAAGCTCTTCGCTTTCTCGACGAACCGCTCAAGGAACAGCGCAGCCGTGATCGCGCCACCATTCGGACTGCCCGGACTATTTGTCAGGTCAGCGACCTTGCTCTCGATCAACTCCCCATAGCCCCGCCACAGGGGCAGGCGCCACATGGCATCGCTCTCGCGTACCGCCGCAGCCGACAATTGCGCGGCAAGCGCATCATCCTGCGTGAAGAACGGCGGCAGGTCGAAGCCCGTCGCGACGCGCGCGGCACCCGTCAGCGTCGCCATGCAGATCAGCAGGTCGGGCGCCTCCGCGTCGGCCTCGGCCAGCGCATCAGCCAGCACCAGCCGCCCCTCGGCATCCGTATTGCCGATCTCGACAGTCAGGCCCTTGCGGCTGCGGAACACATCGCCCGGACGATAGGCCTCGCCGGAAATGCTGTTCTCGACAGCCGGGATCAGGACACGAAGCGCGATCGGCAGTTTCGCGTCCATGATCATGTGCGCGATCCCCAAGACCGCAGCAGCCCCGCCCATGTCCTTCTTCATGGTCAGCATCGCGCTCGACGGCTTGATGTCGAGCCCGCCGGAATCGAAGCACACGCCCTTTCCGACCAGCGTCACGCGTGGATGTCCGCTCGTCCCCCAACGAAGATCGACCAGCCGCGGCGCACGCGCCGACCCCGCCCCCACGGCCCAGATAAGCGGATAATTCATGTCCTGAAGCGCACGCCCTTCGGTAACCGAGGCCTGCGCGCCATGCGCCGCAGCCAGGTGCAGCGCGGCCGCCGCAAGCTCCGCCGGCCCCATTTCATTCGCCGGCATGTTCACGAGGTCGCGGGCCAGGAACAACCCGTCAGCCACGCGCAGAACCTGCCCGCGGTCGGCGCCCTCCGGCCACACGAGAACCGCACCCTGCTTCTGCGGATCGCCGCCCTTGAAGCGGGAAAACCTGTAATGCCCCATCGCCCACGCCAGCGCGAGCATCGTACCACTCCGCGAGGCCGGCCAACTGGCAAGCCTGTAGCTGCCTTCAGGCAGCAGGCCGGGCAGCGCTGCGCACTGGAACGGGTCTTCGTCGCGCCCAAGCCCGAAAACAATGCCGGCGACCGCACCGTCTGCAGACGGCAACTGCAACAGCTTGCCTGCGCCCGCCTTGAACCCGCAGGACTTCACCCACGCCGCATGCGGTTTCAGGACACCCTCGAGCGCCGCCTCGAGCATCGACGGCGTGACCGCATGGACGGGAATGGCGCCTGTTGCGCTGTCGGTGAAGTGGCGTTGGCTGGGCATCGCAGGAACCCTATGGATGGAGATTGATGGTCGTACCTACCGGGCAGACGGGCCCCGGCGCGCCGGAATCGTGGCGGCAGCCATGGCCAGAAGCGCAAAGGCAGACGCGTAGTAGCCGACAACCTGCGGCGAGGCAAAGCCGTTGAGAACCAGAAGCCCCAGCCCGCACAAGGCAAGGCCGAGCCCCGCAGCCCGCAGGATTGTGAACCGCTCGATACCCTCCACGCGCCACAACAGCACCCCGGCCGAGAACAGCAGCACGGCAACAGCAGGCGGGATCATCGGCTTGATCGCAAGCTTGAATCCAAGCGCCTGCGTCACCAGCATCAGGCACGTCAGGTTTATGGCAATGATCTGCGACAGGTTCAGGATCAGGAACGGCCGGAGGCTGTCGGCAGCCGCCAGGGCCTGATGCCGCCACAGCGCGACAAACGCGCTCGCCAGGCCAGCCACTGCAGCAAAATTGGCGACCAGAAGCACCGTGCTGGCCCGCGTGCCAATCACCGTCATGCGCCCCAGCACATCCCACTGGATGACTGTACGGTTGGGAATGATGTCATAATGCGCCGATACAAGCGCCGTCGGCACAAGGCCCAGCACGATCAGGACAAGGCTGCTGAAAACCGGCGCCTTCTGCTGCACGGGACCAAGGCCTCCCCCCACAACATGCCTGCGAGGGCGCAGGCCTACGGGACGTCCCGACCGTAGAAGCGCTTTGCCCCTTCATGCAAGGGCACGCGACCGGCCGACGCAGCTTTTTGGACATCAAGAGACCCCGCAAAAGGCCCCCTTGCCTCGATATCCTGCCGATTTTCCGGGGCCCAGAACGCCCTCAGGATCTGCGCCACGACACCGGGATCTTGCGTGCGATGAACCACCCAGACACTGGCAACGGCCAGCGCCTGCACCTGCCGGGACGATCGGTAAGCGCCCGCCGGCAGGCTGGCCTTGCTGTAGAACACGTTGCGGCGCGTGAGTTTGCCAAGGGTACGGCTATCGACCGAAAGCAAGCGCGCCTGCCCGCGCCGGAACAGGGGATCCAGGCTGCGAATAGGCGCCACGCCCAGCATCACGACAGCGTCAACCTTTCGCACCCCGAGGCTGGCCGCAGCATCCCCGGCCGACATGCGTCTGGCCTTGAGGGCCGAGAACCGGATGCCCGCAGCACCCAGCAACGCCCGCAAGGTGAATTCCGTATCCGCAGACCCGGCATCAATGGCGACCCGCTTACCCGTCAAGTCGGCCAGGCGCCGGATGCCTGACTGCGGCGAAACCACGATATGCAGCACTTCATCATGCAACCGCCCGGCGACGCGCAGGTCCTTGAGCGCACCCGTGCGCGCAAACGGCCCCGCCCCCGTGACCGCAGCAAGCAGCACGTCCCCCTGCACAAGCGCAGACTGCACCGAACGCGCCTCCACCGCCTGCGCATTCGCGGCCGATCCTGCGGACGATCGGGTTGTCGCGATGAGCCCCATCGGGCCACACACCCCGCCGCTCTCGCACCGTCCCAATCCCGGTGGATAGCTAACCGTGATGGCGATCGCCTCGCCCGCCTGCATGTAGGACCCGCCCACCGGACCCGTGGCAATCAGAAACGGGATCCGGTCGAGTTCAGGGGGCATTTGGGCATGCGCAGGACGCACCGAAGCAGCGACCAGCAGCCCGAGGACCAGGACGAACAGGATTTCAGCCGGAAAGCGGACCAGGAAAGTCATCATCGCCAATCTTGCCCTGCGCGCCCGCCGGGTCAAACCGCGTTTACGCCGCATTAGGCTTAAACATTTGTTATGCGCTTGGAGGCCAGAGTGCGGCGTTCCGCCGTCCGTTCAGGCCCCCACGCCACGGCCCGGCATGTCCGTCCAGGAGTAACAGAAGATGGGTACCAGTTCCCGCCACCGGCTGACCTTGACAGCCAGCCGCATCGCGATCGTCGCAGCCGCCATGGCACTTGGAGGCTGCAGCGGCCTCGGTTTCATCACCGGTTCGAACGAAGGCGAGGCCCCGCAGCTGGTCATGCCCAACCCGCAGGATAGCGCCAGCAGCGCCGCCTACTGGGGGGCCATATATGACACGGACCGCAACAATTTCGAGGCCGCCGTCAAGTTCGCGCGCAATTTGCGGCAAGTAGGCGGCGCCGCCCAGGCCGTTACATTGCTGAAAGAAGTCGTGATGCGCGCGCCCGACAACGCCGCCGTCCTCGCCGAATACGGCAAGGCCCTGATCGAAGTCGGCCGTCCCGCCGACGCTCTGCCCTTCTTCGGACGCGCCACGCAGACCGGTGAACGCGAATGGAGCATCCTGTCGGCCTACGCCGTGGCCCTCGACCAGACGGGCAGCCACACCCAGGCCCAAGCCCAGTACGAGGCCGCCCTTGACCTGTCGCCCGATAACCCGATCGTGATGGGCAACCTTGCCATGTCACACGTTCTCGAAGGCAATCTGGCGCGCGGCGAGGAAATCCTGCGCAAACTCGTGGCCCGCCCTGACGCCACCCCTCAGATGCGCCAGAACCTGGCCATGATCGCGTCCCTGCGCGGCCACCGATCCGAGGCCGAAAGCCTGTCGCGCCAGGACCTTTCGCCCGCCGACACCCAGAACAACCTTGCCGTGATGCAGCAACTGAGCATCGCCAACACGCCCACGACACCAACACAAGCCGGCACGACGGCACCAGGGACACCAGCAGCCCCGGTCGCCAGCCCCTCCATGACCGCCCCTGAGCCGGCCCCTGTCACGATTGAGCCCGCAGCGCCTGCCCCTGCCGCAGAACCCGTCCCGGACAAGGCGGCATCGCTGATCGCTCCCCCCGACAGCCTGCTCGCTCGCCCCGCCGAGGAAAGCGTCGTTCCCCTGGCCAAGCCGCGGGACATGTCGGCGCTCCCCATGCCTGCGAGCATGCGCGGGGAACAGGGTCCCGCGACAGCCCCCATCACAGAGGTCACGCCAGCAGCAGCGCCAGCCCCGCGCCGCGCCATCGCAACGATGAGGCCGATCGCCGACGATCCGATCGTATCACCGGCCGCCCCCAGGGTTGCCGCAGCAAATGAAGTCATGGCCCCGACCGCAACGACCGCTGCGCCGCAGGCCCAGCCCACCCCGCTGCGCCGCTCGCTCGCAGCCGACACCCTGCCCGCCAGTGCAGAAGGCATCGAGGTCGCCGCCAGCGCCTACTGACGCCGGGAATTCCAGACAACAAAAAAGGGCCGCACCTGAAAAGGCGCGGCCCTTTTTCTTGTCGGGAACATGTGGCGCGCGAAGAACCCCGTCCCGCTGCGCAAGCGCCGCTCTAGAGCTTCATGATCTTGATGACCGCAGGCCCGATGATGACCGCAAAAAGTACCGGCAGGAAGAAGATGATCATGGGAACCGTCAGCTTGGCCGGCAGGGCGGCAGCCTTCTTCTCGGCCTCGGTCATGCGCATTTCGCGGTTCTCGAGAGCCATGACCCGCAACGCCGTCCCGAGCGGCGTACCATAGCGCTCGGCCTGGATCAGCGCCGTACATACGGCCTTGACGCCCGGATGTCCGCAACGCTTCGACAGGTTCTCATAGGCCTGCCGGCGATCCGGCAAGTAGGACAGCTCCGCCGTTGTGAGCGCAAACTCTTCCGCCAGCTCGACCGACTGCGACCCGATCTCCGACGCGACCCGGTTGAAGGCCATTTCAACCGACATGCCGGATTCCACGCAGATCAGCAGCAGGTCAAGCCCGTCCGGGAACGCCCGCATGATCGACCCCATGCGCTTGTCGATGACGTTCTGGACATAGAGGTCCGGCAGGTAGAACCCGAGAAACGCCACACCAACCGCAATCGCCACCTTGACCAGGGGCTGCATGCCAAGCTTCGCCATGACGAAAAGATAGAACACGGCCGCAATGAACAGCACGATCGGCATGACGAACCGGAAGAACAGGAACGTATAGACGGACGAGGGTCCGCGAAAACCCGCCCGGTTCAGCTTTTCCTTGGTGGTCGCATTCTCCAGCAGCTTGCGCAGGTTCAGTTTTTCAACCGTCTGCCGGATGAAATTGTTCGAGGAAGGCCGGACATTGCCGCGCCGCCCGCCCTGATCGCGCAACATGGCACGCAGCTCTTCCCGCCGCGCCGCCACCGACTTCATGCGCGCGCCCAGCCGGTCAACTTCGAAATACGGCAGGAGAAGGGTGATGAAAGTCGCAAACACGGCAACGACGACCAGCGCCGTCACCATGAATTCAGGGTCGAGAAGCAGTCTTATGAACTTGTCCATGATCGACCGTCACGCCTCAGAACTTGAAATTGATCATCTTCTTCATGACGAAGATGCCCATCGACATCCAGATCAGGCAGCTCAACAGCACGAAGTTGCCGACACGCTCGGTGAACAGCAACACGATGTAGTCTGGCGAGGTGAAATAGACGAGCAGCGCCACGATGAACGGCAGGGATCCGATGATGCCAGCCGACGCCTTGGCTTCCGAGGACAGGGCCTGGATCTTGCCTTGCAGGCGCTTGCGATCACGCAGCACCGCCGACAGGTTGCTCAGCGCTTCTGCGAGGTTGCCGCCCGTCTTCTGCTGGATGACAAGAACGATCTGGAAGAAATTCACTTCGGCAAGCGGCATGCGCTGGTACATGCGCCGCAGCCCCTCTTCCAGCGTGACGCCCACCTTCAGGCCTTCGATGATGCTGCGGAATTCAGGACCTACGGGATCGGAAGCTTCATTCGCGATGATCTTGAGACATTCGTTGAGCGGCAGACCTGACTTCACGCCACGCACGATCACGTCGATGGAATTGGCAAACTCTCGAAGGAACGCAGCCTTCCGGCGCTTGACCGAGAACATGAGGAACCAGCGCGGGAAGCCCACACCCGCCACACCACCAGCCCCCAGCGCAACATACCAGTCATAGCCCATCGTGAGGAAAAAGATGAAGGCGCCCGCCCCCAGCACAGCCGTCATGATGGTGAACGAGCGTGGTTCCATCGCCCAGTCGGCCTGTTGCAGCAGGGCCGAGAGCGTGGGCTTCGGATTGGCCTGCGACTGCTTTCGTTCGGCTTCCTTGAGTGACGCCTGCACCTGCTTGCGGCGCTTGGCAGCCACGTCGCCGCCTTGATCAACCTTTCCGGTGACCGAATTGCGCAACGCCGAACTGCGAGCTACCGCAGCAACCCGTTTGTTGGTCTGGATGACGGGAGCCGCACCCTCAACGAGGAACAAGGCCAGCCCGCCCACGAACAGGCCCGCAGACACGGCCGTGAAGAGCATGACGAGAATGACTATGTCCATGGCGGCACCCTATCTCTCTCGCAAGTCGCCTAGCTGTTGCGCGCCGCCGCCTCGATAGCCGTCAGCAGTTCCTGTTCACGGTTATAGTAGCGAGCCCGCTCCCAGAACGCCGGCCGGGAGATCCCGGTGCTCACGTGGCGCCCGCGAACACGCCCGCTCTCATCCTCGCCCTGGATCTCATAGAGGAACAGGTCCTGCGTGATGATGACGTCGCCTTCAAGGCCGATCACCTCGGTCACATGCGTGATGCGTCGCGAACCGTCGCGCAGGCGCGCGGCCTGCACGATGACATCGATGGCGCCGACGACCATCTCGCGGATGGTCTTGGACGGCAGGTTGTACCCGCCCATCGTGATCATGGACTCGATGCGCTGCAGCGCCTCGCGGGGCGTATTGGCGTGCAGCGTGCCCATCGAACCGTCATGGCCGGTGTTCATCGCCTGCAACAAGTCGAAGGCCTCCGGGCCACGGACTTCGCCGACGATGATGCGCTCTGGACGCATACGCAAACAGTTCTTGACCAGGTCACGCATCGTGATCTCGCCCGTACCTTCAAGGTTGGGCGGTCGCGTTTCAAGCCGCACGACGTGGGGCTGCTGCAACTGGAGCTCGGCTGCGTCCTCGCAAGTAATGACGCGCTCGTCGGAGTCGATGAACCCCGTCATGCAATTCAGCAGCGTGGTCTTGCCTGAACCCGTACCGCCGGAAATGAGCACGTTGCAGCGCACGTTACCGATGATGCCGAGGACCGCGGCCCCCTCGGGCGAGATCGATCCGAAACGCTGAAGATCCGACATCTTCAGCTTGTCTTTCTTGAATTTGCGGATGGTCAGCGTCGGGCCATCGATCGCAAGCGGCGGCGCGATGACGTTGACACGGCTGCCATCCAGAAGGCGCGCGTCGCATATTGGCGACGATTCGTCCACGCGTCGACCGACCTGGCTGACGATGCGCTGGCAGATATTCATCAGCTGCGCATTGTCACGGAAGCGGACATTGGTCAGCTGAACCTTGCCGCTCACTTCGATGAAGACGCGATCCGCACCATTGACCATGATGTCAGCGATGTCGTCTCGCGCCAGAAGCGGCTCGAGCGGCCCATAGCCCAGCACGTCGTTGCAGATGTCCTGCAGCAACTGCTCCTGCTCGACAATCGACATCACCACGTTCTTGATCGAGATGATTTCGTTGACGATGTCGCGGATTTCCTCGCGCGCCGAAGCCGCATCGAGCTGCGCCAGCTGCGCAAGGTCGATGGTGTCGATCAGCGCATTGAAAATCGTCGTCTTGACTTCGTAGTACTGCGACGAGCGGCTATCGATCGCAACGGGCGGCGGCAGGTCGGCAGGCCGCGGCGGCGGCTTTGCGCCGGCAGCCTTGGCCGCTGGCGGCGGCGGGGGTGCAGGAGCACGCTCACCTTGCGGGCTTTCGACGCCGGCTGTTGATCGCTTCCCGAACATGCTGGCTTACGCCCTCTTCCGACGAAGGAAATCGAGGCGAAGGCCACGCGCAGTCTTGACATCGACCCGTGGCGCCCGCCCCGTAAGCACCTGACCCAGTTCCCGGAACAGCTGCGTCGGTCGCGACTGCGCGTTGAGTTCGCCCAGCGCCTGTCCGTTATTGTTGGCCGTCGCAAAGATCTGCGGCTCATAAGGCATGACGATCGACGGGCTGCAACCCATGGCCTCGGCAAAATCCTTGACCGGGATTTCAGGCCGCTTCGGCACGCCAACCTGGTTCAGCACGAATTTCAGCGGCTGATCATTCGGCCGCGACATGGTGAGAATCTCGTGCAGGTTGCGGCCATTGCGCAGGCTTGCAAGCTCGGGCGTCGCCGTGATGACGATTTCATCAGCCGCCGTCAGCACCTGCTTGACCCAGGGCGACCACGAATGCGGCAAGTCGATAACCACACAGGGCGAGATCTGGCGAACGGCCTCGATGATGATCTCGATCGACTCCGCAGTAACCTCCTGCTCCCGATCCATCATCGCCGGCGAAATGAGCAGGCTCAGGCGCTCCGAATGCTTGATAAGCAGACGCTCGAGCATCGTCTCGTCAAGCCGCTCCGGGCTGGTCAGCGCCTCGGCGACCCCCTGCCCGACATCCTGGTTGAAATCCAGGCCAACGGTCCCGAACGGCACATCGAGATCTATCAATGTCGTCGCGATCTGCTGGTCTTCCGCGATCGACCACGCCACATTGTGCGCAAACGTCGACGACCCCGAACCTCCGCGCGCCCCGTAGAACGCAAACACTTTCCCGATCGGGCCTGCGGCATGGCCATGATAGAGCGACGCGACCGCCTCGATCACCTGCAACGGGTTCAGCGGTCCCACAAGGTACTCGCTGATGCCTTGCCGGATCAGTTCGCGGTAAAGCGCGACGTCGTTGGACTTGCCGATCACGATCACCTTCGTGCCCGGATCGCAGACATGCGACAGCTTCTCGAGCTCCGTGAGAATCGCAGCGCCCTGCTCACGCGTCTCCACCATGATGACGTTCGGCGTCGAGGAATCATTGAAGTATTCGACCGCACCGAAGACACCGCCCATGTGCACGGTCAGGTGGGCCTTGGCAAGCCGGCGATCCTGGCCCGCCCTCTGGATGACCGCACCGGTCTCCGGCGATTCGCAAAAGGCGTGGATCGACACGCGCGGGATCGGACGATCCATCAACGCGGCCCCGAATGGCATGTCACCCCTGTCCGGCGATTTCGATTTGTTCATGATGCGGACTATCCTGGATTACCTGAGCGATCGGCTGACCGCTATTCCTTTGCAACATTCGAGACCAGCCCATCCTCGGACTTGTCGGTTTGCGTCGCGGTGGACTCGCCCTTGCGATACTTGTCAAGCACGGTACCCCGACGCATGGCATCAGCCGGATCCTGCTGCCGCGGCTGCACCAGATCCCGGGGATCCTCGACAAGCGCTGCAAGGTTCTGCTGGCTGGCACACGCGAAATCGCGCGGAGCCAGATTGCGCGGCTCCTCGCCCATATTCTCTTCCCAAAGCCCTTCGCAGGGTGTCGCAATCGCCGTATCCGTCAGGAAGGAGAGCAGCACCATGTCCCCCTTGCTGCCACCAACGCCACGATCCTCGCTCACACGGATCGCCGTGTCGGCCACATGGGTCGCAAGCAGGATCGAGCGAACCTCGCGCAAGGTCGAGGCCGAAGCCCCCGACCCGTTGGAACTCAAGGCAAGCGAGCCATAACCTCGGTCCTTCCAGATATTGGCAAAGGCGCGGACACGATCGGCATCGCGCGCCTGCAAGCCACCATCCGCCGCTACCGGAACCGACATCGCAGCTACCTGCGGCTCTACCTTGATCGGAAAGCGGTTGTTCACCTGAGGCAACTGCTCGGGCCCATTGGCAAGCGGAAACGTGCACCCGGCGACCGACGTCGCGAGGACAACCAAGAACCCAATTCTGGATGCGATCTTCATGATCCTGATCCTAACCCTGTCATGCTTGCCAAATTCTTGAATGCCGGCCTTCACTCAAACGCCACGTGGTTACTGCACGGTAAACCCGGCCGGCCCCTTGAGCTTGCCCTCGACCTTCTCGCCCTTCCCGTAGACGGCATTCAGCCGCGACAGGAACACGGTTTCCGCATCAGTCGGCGGCACGAACCCGTCGACCGGCGTAGCCAGAGCCGTACGCGCTGCGGGCTTGACCAGATAAGGCGTGACGATGACCACCAGCTCCGTCTCGCCCGACTGGAAGTCGCGGCTCTGGAACAGCGATCCAAGGATCGGGATATTCTTCAGGCCCGGTAAACCATCGATATTGTGCTTCATGTCCTGCTTGAGCATGCCGGCCATCACCATGCTCCCACCCGACGGAAGCTCGACCGTGGTCTCGGCGCGACGCACCCTGAGTCCCGGAATGGCGATGTCACCCAGGATGAGCCCGTTCTCCGAAGTCAGCTCCGACACCTCGGTCGATATCCGAAGGCTGATCCGACCGTCGGACAGGACCACGGGCGTAAACCCGAGGCCGACGCCATAGGGCTTGAATTCGAGTGTCAGGTTGCCGTCCTCGTCGCGTCCGACCGGAACAGGGTACTCGCCACCGGCAAGGAACTTCGCGGACTCACCCGAGATCGCCGTCAGGTTCGGCTCCGCAAGCGTGCGGATCATTCCGGAGCGCTCGAAAGCCCGAATGACGGCGGCCGCCGGAGACGTGACGTTACCCAGGATATCGAACTCGCCCAGGGAGATGCTCGAACCCGGCGCCAGCGCCGAACCAAGCAATGAGAAGGGGTTCACATTGGAGATGGAGCCCGGCGCGCCGTTGCCCAAATCGAAGCTGCCATAGATGTTGGTTCCGATCTGCTTCGACAATGTTCGCTGCATCTCGGCCACGCGAACGCTGAGCATGACCTGATCGGTGCCCCGCACGCCGACGCGATTGACGACGGACGTTTCAGCAGGCTCCTTCCCCGCCTCCGTGACGTAACGCATCGCTATCTGGCGCGCAGCTTCCGCATCGCTCGTGCTCTTCACGGATCCGTTCAGGACCACGCTGTCATTGATGGTTTCGACATCGATGGTCGATCCCTTCACGTTGCGCTCGATGATGTTCTTCAGCTCGTCCATATCGCGCTCGACACGAATTTCGAGGTTCAGGATCTGTCGGCCGTTAGCCGCGAAGAAGAACGCGTTCGTCGGACCCGTCTTTTGTCCGACCAGATAGATCTGTCGCGGTGTCCGCACGATTGCATCGACGATGGCGGGATTGGACACCAGCACGTCGCGCGCATCTTCCGGCAGCTCAACGATCATGCCCTTGCCCGCCGACAGCGTGACCCGCTTCGACTGCGTGCCCACACCACCCGGGTTGATCTTGAGCCGTTGCTCTGCGCTGGCAACGGTCTTGGGCTGGGCAGACTTGACACCGTCCGCCTGGGCCGAGAGCGCAATCAGCAAGCTGCCGATCGACGCTGTAACAAAACGAAGGATGGTCATGATGGTCACCTGTTATTCGCTTGGCGTCACGGTGGAAATGCCCTTGATCCCGTAGCGCACGACGTTCACACCCGCCGCGGCCCCCTGGTTGAGGACGCTCTTGTCGTTATCATCGCCGGATTGGTCATCCGCCTTCGCCAACGACCGCAATGTCAGGGAAAGGTCACCCATGGCATCGGCAAGGGCCAGCGTTTCGGCCTCCCGCACGCTGACCTCGAGCGTAGCTGTCTTTCCAACGATGGCCTTGGAGTCGGAGTCTTCCTCGGATGTTTGGTCGACGGCCAGGACGCGCACATTCCGCAGAACGGTGATGGCCTGGTAATTATTGTCGCCAGAAGTGTCCTGGCCCAGCTTGCGGGTCATGATCACATCCACGCGGTCATTGGGCAGGATGAAACCACCGGCGCCCCGCTCTGCATTGAGCTCGATGCCATAAGCGCGCTTTCCGGCCGTCAGCGTGGCAGCCATGAAGCCACCGCCGTCCGCCTTGATCACATTCTGTCCGGTGATGGGCTGTCCATTGGTCAGCGGCGAACGCGCCACGGCCCCAAGAGCGACTTCATCGATCGCCGTCGGCTGCAGGTCTTGCGTGATGAAGTTCGAGCCAACCGCCGTCTTGGGCCAATCCATCCACCGGACGTCCCCTGCCGTAAGCCGCGTGCCCACTTCAACTTCGCGCGCCGCAACCAGCACCTGGCTGAGCTCCATCCGCGGCGCAGCGTCAGCTTCCGTCTGCGTTCCCATGAAGCTGCGAACCAGCATCGCGGCGATGCCGGCCGCTGCGATGGCAGCGACAAGAACCAGGATCCTCGTCATGCTCATGGGAAGTTTCCTCCAGTCAATCCAGTCAGGAACAGGGCCTTGTCACGATCTATTAGGCGCCAAGTCTCAAGCTATGGTTAATTTCGTGATCGCAATTGTGAACACCACCTCAAGGCGTGTCCCTACCGCACCATCAACCCTGCAGCAGGGCTGCCGCGAACAAATGCGTTTCCGGCAGCACCACCAGCGCGCCGGCCGCAATCGCGATTCCATAGGGAATGACGGCGCCATCGCGCGTCCGCTTCAGGAACCAGTCCATCGACAGTCCGAAACCGCTGATTTTCTTGGCGCCGACGATCAGCAGCGCCAGCAAGCCGCCGGCGAACACCACCACAACGACATAACTCGCAAGATCGGAAAGGCCGACAAAAAGCGACACCGCCGCAAAGAACTTCGCATCCCCGCCCCCGATCAGGTTGAAAGCAAACAGGATCATGCCCGCGAGCAATGCCGCAAAGCCGATCGAGAGATGGATGCCGATCTCGGTAAAATCGCTGCCGCTGCACAACGCGACGACGGGAAACAGGGCAACAAGGACCAGCGAGATCCAGTTGGGAATGGTCAAGGTCGCCGCATCATAGATCGCGGCAATCGTCACAATGAAGCCAATCGAAAGCAAGAGGGCGAGCATGATCATGGAAAGTCTCTCCTGACACCCCGCAAGCTTAACTGCGACATCGCTAACCGGGCATTAAGTGCGCCGGAAAAGCAAACGCCAGCCACGGACATCTCCGGGACTGGCGCTTGCGATCGAAGCGGCACCCCCGGTTCCCCGGGAGAGCCAGGCGAATTACTTCGCCTTGATGTTCGTTCCGACCTTCGTGAACGTGCCGCTGAGTTCCGTACCCACGGTCGTCACGGCCGCGATAATCGCCGTCGAAATGAGCGCGGCAATCAGGCCGTACTCGATCGCGGTTGCGCCGGATTCATCCTTCATGAAACGAGAGAAAAGGTTCATTGAGGCCTCCTTTGAATGACACCACTACCCCAGTCTTGCGAAGGGGGTTCAGCCCCCTTTCGAAAACAGTACGCAGTGTAATTTCGACCACTTAACAACTCGTTACTTTTGCGATCCTGCGAGGCGCGAATGCCAGAAACGCCGTCATTTCGATACCTATGCTTTATGATCACTTAACAGCACGCGAAATGCCAAAAAGAATGGGGCGCAAGAGCCGGTTACCGGCGCTGCGCCCCAACAATTGTCACTGGCGATCCCCGGCTTGAACAGCCAGGCGATGGCCTTCTACTTCGCTTTTACGTTCGTACCGACCTTCGTGAACGTCCCACTCAGGTTCGTACCGACCGTCGTGACCGCAGCAATGATAGCGGTCGAAATCAGTGCTGCGATCAAGCCGTACTCGATCGCCGTTGCACCGGACTCGTCCTTCAGAAATCTGGAAACAAACTTCATGACACCCTCCACAGATAGACACCACCCGATTATCTCGGCCTTTCCGGCCTGAGCGTCCCGAAGAGTAATTCCGGGAATACTAACGAGACGTTAAAACCGGAGCGAAACGATACATAAGCGTGTCTCTTTCGGCTGAGAACTCTCTTAATCAATAATCAAACGTGAACGGCGCGCGGCAACATCAGCAAGCAGGGCAAGTGAAATCGCAGCTGTCACGGTTCATGAAGCCTTAAAGGCTTTCACGCAGGATCATCCTGCAATCAATGAACCAGCCGGAACCGACCATGCCGTCCAAGCAAAAGCTCCTGAGCGCCGCCATAGCCATGTGCATATTGGCTCCACTCGCGCAGGCCGAGACCGCCAAAACAGAGCTTGAAGCCGCAGACAAGCCGGTGCAGACGCAGTACCTGCGCGTCGCATCTGACCAGGCAAAGCCGGTTCAACTCGACAAGCCCGTCAAGACCATCGTCGTGGGCAATGCGTCCGTCGCCGAAGCCATGCTCGTCAACGAACGACTGATCTACGTCCAGGGACGCATCTTCGGAACGACAAATCTGGTCGCCCTCGATCACCAGGGCAAGGAGATCTTCAAGGCCCTCGTCACCGTTGGCGCTCCCGAAACCGCGCAGGTCACGCTCTACCGCGGCAACGCGCAGTTCACGATGGTCTGCTCGCCGCGCTGCGAGCGCACGGTGACCATGGGTGACGCGGACATGGAAGTCCAGGCAAAGTCCGGCACCGGCAAGATGGACGTTGCAAAGGTGGGCGCAGGCCTGTCGACGGCGCCCTGAGCCTGACGGCAAGACCGCCACAGACCCTGACCGATCCTATTTGGAAAGCCGCAGGCTGCTGACGCCGACAGCGATCGCCTCGAATGCGCGCATCAACTGGGTGCTGTCGCTCGCATCGAAGAAATATCCCGGACCCGTGCTGCAAGTCTCGAGCATCTGCTTCGTCGCAGGGTCGGACACTTCAAACGCAACAGCGTAAATCTCGATCGCATCCTGCTTGACCTTCGAACAGAGGTCCAGCGTCAACTGATCCGCAGTCAGACGGTTGCTCCCCGTATGCAGCGGCCCCTGCCCTGAAAGGGACAGCGAATTGGTACCATCCGTCATCAGCAGCATGATGCGGCGCGGTTGCGTCGACGACGCATAAGCTGTCCCCTGCTGGAACGGTATACGCGGCGACAGCACGTGCCACCCCACCTGAAGCCCTGCGGGAATATAAGTGTTGCCACTGACCTGCAGCGACGTGATCGCGGATCGAAGGCTTGCGATGGAACTGGTAAGCGGCGTCAAGGCAGGACCGCAGGTCGTGTTCATGAGCCCAGGCAGCGACACACTCGAAAAATCAAGGTCCGACGCGTTCAACGGCGGCGGGCGCGAGCCGACGCACCCGCGCCATGTCTGGGACGTGCACGTCTGCACGGGCTGGGCCGTCGTGGTACACCCGGTCTGGCGCGTCTTCGTGCAGGGATAGGTCTCGGTATCGTAGACGGTGCAGGGAACCTGAGCGCCATCGATGGTGCAAGTTCCCGGACGCGGATTGATCTGGCGTGTGCAGGTCGACGAGTACTGCTCGGTTCCAGTGCAGGTTGTGACGTTTCTCGTTGTCGTGCTGCAACTCTGGCTGTCCGGTGGCACTGACACACCCGGAATGGACCGGTTGCCCAGTCCGATATTGACATACTGCGCGAACGGGACCACCGCGACGCGCACCGATGGATCGACGGCCACGGTATCAACCAGGCCGCGCGCGGCAGTCTTGAGCGCCGTTATGCGTGGCCCGGTCATCGAAGCGGTTGTATCGAGCACCATCGCCATCTCGAGCGCCCGCGCCTCGCGCATGACTTCGACAGCTGCATCGACCTCGACATCGGTAAAGCCAGCAAGCCCCATGAAGGCGGTCGGGATCCGCGCAACGGCAGTCAACGACCATCCCTTGCCATTGCTTGCTGGCGCGACGCCAAGCGACGTGACGGTCCCAAGGTCACTGCCCGCATAATTCTGGTAGAAATAGGCCTGCGCCACCTGCGTCAATTCCTGGTAATTCGCACTCGGCGTGCGAGCGACAGCCAGCGCTGTGGAATCGAGGGCCTGCACCAACCGCTCCTTGGCAGACATCGTGCGGCTTATGTCCACTCCGCACCCGATCGCAAGGATCATCGGGATCAGCGCAAGACCGAACGTGACCGCAACCTGGCCAGAGTCTGCACCAGCCAGTCGCCGCAATCGCGAAACCAAACCATCGATGAAACGCATGTGCATGTGTCAAAGCCCCGGCATGTTCTCCAGAACGAGAACCACCTTCTGACCCGAGCCTAGGCGCGGCATGCTTTACCGATCCTGTCTATATTGGCGAGACATCGATCCATTCACGGATCAGGGTTAAGCAATGGTGACAGGCGTTGGCGCGGCTTAACCGGAAAGCAACCAAACCCGCAAGGATCTCGAAACATGCGAGGCGCCTTGCAGTATTTCTAACCTGCGTGCGTCATCATCATCGATGAAATGGAATTCACCCAGGAAACATCAGGCGATCACGACATGAGCTGCAGATCCGTTTTTGCCGCATTCCTGCAACGCTTCACGACCCGCAACGACGGCGGCACCGCCGTTGAACTGGCAATGGTCGCGATGCCCTTCTTCTCTCTGATGTTCGCGATCTTCGAGATCGCACTCGTTTATCTGGGAACATCGTCCCTCGACAACGGGCTGACGGCCGCCGCGCGCCAGATCAGGACCGGACAGGCCCAGACGTCGAACATGACCGCGGCTCAGTTCCGACAGCTCGTATGCGACCGCATCACGCCGCTCCTTGCATGCGACAGCAGGCTGGTCATCGACGTCCGGCGGTTCGGAAGCTTCGGCGGGATCACGGTACCGCCCCCACTCGACGGGGGCGGCAACTTTGCCGGCGGAAACGTTTTCCAGTCAGGCGCAGCCGGCGACATCATCGTCGCCCGCGCCTATTACGCGTGGCCGCTGGTCTCCCCGACCAGCTACATCTTCTCGAACATGACGGGCAATGCCTTCATGCTTTCGGCCGCGACGGCCTTCCGCAACGAACCTTTCTGAGAGCGGAGGCAGGCCATGAAATCATTTTCTCGCAAGTTCCTCAGGTCGCAGTCTGGCGTAAGCGCGATCGAGTTCGCCATCATCCTGCCCGTGATGGTCACGATGTTCCTCGGCATGGCTGAAGTCTCGAACTACATCGAGATGTCTCGCCGCGCCTCATCTCTGGCGTCGACGGCAGCGGACCTCGTCGCCCAGGAGGCGACAGTCGATAACGCCGACATCAACGACGTCTTCGCAACAATGGCGATCGTGGGCTCCCCGATGAACCCGGCAAGCATCCGGATTTCCATCACATCGGTTGTTGCCGACCCGGACGGAACGACCAATCGCGTCGCCTGGAGCGATGCGAAGAACAAGACGGCACGGACAGTGGGATCGGTGCTCTCATCATCCGTCTTCCCCAGCGGCATGCTCCTGCCCTTTCAGGGGGCGATCATGGTCGAGGTCGAATACCCGTTCACACCCATCTTCACGGGCATTCTCAGCAGCACCACGCTCACCAGCACGTTCTACCTGAAGCCGCGGCGCTCTCTGGTTGTCGCACGCACGACTTGAAGTGAGGGGCACTTACCCACTCTTTACTTCTGACGTCTAGCTTGGGCGCATCCTTTGAATGTCCACGCGCATCGCGCCCGAGCAAGAACAGAAAATGACATCCCTGCACGCGTCGACGAGTACTGCGTCCCCGTTTGTCCACCAGGCCCCGGGCAGCCTCGCGACCGAGGCATCTGAACTCGAGGCGTTGAACGCCGGCCTGCAGCGCCATGTGATGGCCTGGCGCGTGGCGCACGATACGGCCGTGACGCACATGACCGATCTCCTGGCACGTATGGACGCCCTTCTGGACCGCGCCGAACGCAATTTGCGCTGAAAAGCGCCTCGGTGAAAATTTCGAACTGCAGCGACCCGTTTTGACGCTGCAGGCAGGAATCCTTCCACAGCCTGAATCCCCTCGCCTAAAATGCGGGATCGAATCACAGCCTGCGCGGGCGGGTGCCCGTTTCCGGGGGGATGAGTGCGCAAGCTTTCTTGGATCAGCCGTGTATTTGCGGCAACCGCCGCTATTGCAGCAACGGCACTCATCGTCGGCGGCAGCTATTACGTCGGCTTCGTCGGCGAAGTTCAGCGCGGTCTGAACGACCCGCAGTCAGCAAGCCACCTTGCCGCCGAAAAAATGGCCCGCGTCGAGCAAGCCCTCGGCTATCAGGGTTTCCTGCGCGCTTATCGCACATTCCGCCTCACCGGCGACATGACGGCCAGGCAGCAGATGAGCCAACGCGCCATGGAGGCCGCGCGAACGCTGGACAGCTTGCGCAGCGTCTTTGCAGCCTCGCCTGAAGCAATCCTGGCCCTGCAGGACGTCAACGCCATTGTCGAAGAATTTTCGCGTCTCTCCCGCAGTGCCCCGGAAACGGTGAACACCGCCCTCAGGGGCTCTGCCTCGATGGAGGCGATCGATGCAATGCCGCAAGTCCCGCAGCTTGAAGCGACCTATCTGACCCTCCGGACAGGCCTCGAACGCCTGCGCGCCCACACCCGCGCCTTCCAGATGGGCAGCGTCGCGTGGGCGCTGAGCTGGAGCCAGATGCTCATCGTTTGCGCGTTGGCGGCACTCGTCTGTGGCCTGATCGCCGTCGCAAGCCTGTTGCAGATAGGGATCACGCAGCCACTGAAATCGCTGACGCAAAGCCTGCGCGCGGCTGGCGAAGGCCGCCTGACGCTTCCCATTTGGGGAACGGACCGCGCCGATGAGATAGGCGATATGGCCCGCGCCAGCGAGAAATTGCGCAAGTCACTGACCGAAACTGACGCCCTTCAGGAGCTGGCCCGCAAAGGCCAGTTGAACATCCGGATCGAAGGTCAGGCATCGGCCCTGTTGGAACGAACGATTTCGGAAGTCGTCGCCAATGTGCAGCAGGCGACCGACGCCCTCCAGCGAACTGCGAGCGAGCTTCAGGAAACACAGGCGGCCCAGCGCCACGCGCTCGCAGCCCAAGCGTCAAGCGTGGAAGACTTCGGGCACGCGACAAGGCAAGTCGTCCTGGCCACGACATCCACCCTGAAGGACACAACCGACAGGATGATGGCCATTGCAGAGACCCGCGACAGCCAGCTCTCGAAGGTGGCGGGTCAATTCGAGGAAACGGGCCGCAAGGTCTCCGAGACAGTGGACGTCATGAAGGCGAGAAGCGCCGGCGCGATCGATAACCTCACCGGCTCCATCTCTGCATTCAGCAAGGCTGCCGACAGCGCGCAGACGATACAGGGAGCCCTGTTTGCATCATGTGACCGCATCTCGTCCGACGCGGCATCGACTTCACGGCAAATTCAGTCGCTGGCCGAACGGCTGGAACACGTAATTGCGACAGTCGAAACCCCAGCACGCGCCGCGTCACAGCCGGCGTCCATCGAGATGGCGCCCGCCCCCACAGGCGACATGGACGACGTGCTCCGCCTCTTCCGGGATGAGCAACCCGGCGAGCCGGATGATCGCGCCACCCTGCGCCACAGCATGGTCCAGCAGATCGTTGCCGCGCTCCGCGAGACCATGACCCCGGACCGCGATCTGCTGCAGCAGGTGGAAGCCATGCGCGGAGATATACGCGAATTGGCAATGCGGATGACCGAAGAGCGCATTCTGATGACGGCGGAGATGCCCGCCCACACGCTCGCCGCCGAGGCGCCCATGCTGGCTTCCCGCCCGCAGCGCAGTCTGGCAGACGTCCCCGCCGATGAAATCATGGAACGCCTGCGCCGCCTTTCCGACGAAATGGCCGCACCGCGCGCGTCCAATGATGACGATCAGGCGCCTGGACTGACGGGTATCCTGCAAGCCTTCTCCCAGAGCGTCAAACCGCTGGGCAACCCCGCGATGCCGGTCGACGAACTGCGCGACATGGCGCCGGAGCTCGAGCGTCACGCCCTCACCATCGAGCAAAGCGCACGTGAGGTTGGCAACGCCGCAGCCCTGCGAACCGAACTCGAGGCAATCACCGCAGAACTTCGTACGCTTGCAACGTCGATCAAGGACGCACCGGAGGCTGCCGCCGGAGATCTGCGTGAGACCGCGCTCTACCTTGGCGCCCGCGCAGAGACCCTGTTCACCTACCTGAACGAGCGTGAAGGCCTGCAGCCGGAGCCATCACAGGAAGTCCCCGTCTCGACGACACTCGCCTCCGCACCGCATGCAGAACCGGTGTCCCGCACCACCCACGACCTGTCGACGCTCGCCCACATCATAAGCTCTCTCGAGACCAGGACCGCCGCCTTGTCGGATGAGGCCGTCGCTGCAAACCTCTCTTTCCAGCTCGACGCGGCAGGCGCGGCCCTCGGACCGGCCACCGGTTTCGAGATCGCTGGCGACACCGACGAGGCAATCGCCGTCGTCTATGAGGCCGTCGAGCGCCTCAACAATATCGCAGCCGCCCTTGCCCGCGCCGCCGACGCCAGCAAGCAGCGCGCCGCAGCTTCAGCGTGAGACCGAAAAGAAAAACGATGTAATGAGCCTGAAAAACAGGCGGGGGCGTGGATGCTGGGTACATCCACGCCCGAATCCCATTGGCACTGGGGGGTGCCGTTTGGCCGCCTCTTTGCCGGAGAGCCGGATGAATGGGGGACGACTCGGCCGGCGGGGGACTTTTGACCAGCTCGCGAGAGCCGGTAATCCATGCCCGAAGCCTAGGCCTGAAGGTCTTAACAAAGCTCTAATGACAAGCGCTGGCGCTGTATTCTCGAAAGGCCGGTAAACGCGGGAATAACGCTCCCGCCCCGACTAACCCCGAAGCCGTATCAGCCCTTCCTGCGCGACCGACGCGACAAGCTTGCCGTCGCGCGTGAACATCATCCCGCGATTGAAACCGCGACCACCCGCAGCCGACGGGCTGTCATGCGAATAGAGGATCCAGTCATCCACGCGGAAGGGATGATGGAACCACATCGCGTGGTCGAGGCTCGCCGATTGCAGGCGACCCGAAAACCAGCTCACGCCATGCGGAATAAGGCAGGTATCCAGCAATGTCATGTCAGAGGCATAGGCCAGCACACACTGGTGGATGGCAAGATCGTCGGGCATCGCCCCTTTCGCCTTGAGCCAGACATCATGATACGGCGGGCCCTTCCGCGGATTGATGAGGTCGTCATCTTCGTCGATGGGACGCACATCGATGGGACCCGGCTTCGTGAAATGTTCGCGCACAGCCTCCGGCAACTGATGGGCCAGACGCCGCCGCCGCGCATCCTCGGGTTCAAGGGTTTCAGGCCCCGGCACGCGCGGCATGTCGAACTGATGCTCGAGCCCGGGTTCCGGCACATGGAAAGACGCGGCCAGATTGAAGATCTGTTCGCCGTGCTGGATCGCCACCACCCGCCGCGTCGTGAAGCTCTTCCCGTCACGCGCCCGATCCACCTCATAAAGGATCGGCACCCGCGGGTCGCCGGGACGGATGAAATACGCATGCAGCGAATGGCAAACCCGCTGTTCAACTGTTCGTGAGGCCGCCACCAGCGCCTGCCCCAGCACCTGTCCCCCGAACACGCGCTGCCACCGGTCTTTTGGGCTTATTCCGCGGAAAATATTGACTTCGATCTGCTCGAGATCGAGCAACTCGAGCACCTCTTGGATTGTACCGGTCATGGTGTCAGCCGCAGCCTGTTCGTCGCAATTGGGCCTGAATTATGGTCTCACACTGTTACGGGCTGATGGCGAACATGCGCAAGTGCGCGAATTCGCCCGTTTTACGGGGAGCAGGAATGGAATTCGAGCAATACCTCACGGTTGCCCGCGAGCAGGCATCCCTGCTGGCCGAAACCATCGACCACGCCGTGACGCACTTCATCATCGGCGGCTGGCAAGGCGTCATGGCGTTCGGCCTCGCAGCCTTCCTGATGTTCCTGCTGACCAGTTTGATATCGCCCCGGCGCTGAGACCAACCGCAACATCAATCAAGCCGTTGCCCCACTAGCTTCAGCTTGAGGAAGGCGGCAATCGCCGCATTCTGCGCATCGCGGTTCGTCTTCTTCTGGAACCCATGCCCTTCGTCCTTTGCAAGCATGTACCAGGTCTCCGCACCATTGGCCCGGATCGCCTTCAGCATCTGGCTGGCCTCGCTGGCCGGCACGCGAGGGTCGTTGGCGCCCTGGATGATCAGCATCGGTCGCTTGATGCGCGACACATTCGTAAGCGGTGACACGCGCTGCAGGAATTCCCGCATCTTCGCATCGCGTTCATCCCCGTACTCCACCCGCCGCAGGTCACGCCGATAGCCACTTGTATTGTTGAGGAACGTGACGAAGTTCGAGATGCCCACGATGCTCACACCTGCAATCAGACGATTGCCGTATTCGATCATCGAGGCATACGACATGAAGCCGCCATAGGAACCGCCATAAACCGCCACACGTCGCGGCTCAAACGACGGCTGCGCAGCGATCCAGTCAAGGGTAGCGCCGATGTCACGAACGGAGTCCATGCGCCTGAACCCGTTGTCGAGTTCGACATAGTATTTCCCGTAACCGGTGGAACCACGCACATTCGGCGCCACCACCGCGATCTTCAGTTCCTGCACCATGTACTGGATGAAGGCGTTGAAGTTCGGCCGGAACTGGGACTCCGGCCCCCCATGGATGACAACCAGAACCGGCGTCTTTCCAGTCACGCCCGACGGGCGATAGACGAAAGCGGGGATCTTGCGGCGTTTCCCATCCACGGTGTCGAACGTGTCATAGCTGACAAGCTCCGGCGTGACGAACTGCGACTTGTCCAGGCCGCCAAGCTCGCTGTCCGTCCACGCCACCGGCGGACGCTTGCCCATGTCCCACACAAGCACGTCGCGCCCCGCGGTACCATTGAGCGTGAACCCTAGGCGGCGGCTGTCGGGGCTGAACCGGAAATTTTCGATCTCGCCCGCAGCCAGGCGTGGCCCCGGCGTCTTCCGGAATTTCCGCGTCTCCATGAGGAACAGGCGCGAATAGCCGTTGTCATTGACGGTAAACGCCAGCGTTCGCCCGTTGGGAGCGAGCAGCAGTCCATCGACATCGAAGTCGAGATCCTCCGTCAGCACCTCTTCGTCGTCTGTCTTCAGGTCGTAACGCACGACCCGCCGGAACTCGCTGTCTTCGTCAGAGACATAGAACAGCGATTTGTTGTCGGGCGAAAACACCGGCGAACTCCGGAAGATCTTCACCGGCGACGGCCGAACCTGGACTTTCCGCCCGTTCATCACGTCGACAAGCCAGATCTCGCGCTCACTGACGGAAATATCGCGTGTGACAGCAAGCGTGAGCCCATCGGGCGAGAAGTCCGCCGCCGACCAGCTCCCATCCTCTTCCAGAACGACGCGCGCACTCTTGGGATCGCCCACGTCCGCCACAAGGATGCGATAGCGTGAAGAATCCGAGGGCACACTGGTCCACGCAAGCCATTTCCCGTCGCGCGAGAACACCGCGTCGGTATTGCGTGAACGGCCATCGGTAACCCGTGTGACAAGACCGTTTCGCTCGTTCTGCAGATAGAGCTGGTAAAGCTCGTCACCGCCGGTATCGCGCGCAAACAGGATCATCGACTGCGGCCAGCGCCCGGGCCGGTACATGGCCATGTTGACGGGCTCATCATAGAAGCTGATCTGCCGACGGGCACCCAGCGGCGCATCCACGCGATGCAATTGCGCCGTCTCGCCAAAGCGCGTCTGGATCAGGATGGATCGTCCATCCGGCGAGAAATCCATGAGACCGGCTCCCCGCGCCGACTGATACAGTCGCAAGCGTTCCCGCATGGCAACTGGAACGTCGGGAATGTTCTCCGTGACAAGGTTCCCGCGCTCGACACGACGGACCTGCTCGGCGCGCGCCGTGAACGTGGCAACGATGGCAAGCGAGACTACGGCAAGGACAAGACTGATGCGCTTCATCTTCGATTTGGATCCTGTCAGGAAATGCAACACCCCCAATCTAGCGAATCCCGATTGCGCGCGTCGACGCCCCGGCATAATTAAAGTTCGAGATTTTTGCTGATTTTCGCTTGGGTAAGGGACAGCCTGATGCCAGTTTTCGAGAGCCGCCTCGACCTGAACACCGAGACAACCCGCGCAAACCGCGAAGGTCACCTCAAATTGCTGGCACAAGTGAGGGGTCTCGAGGCGCGGATCCGTGCCAATTCGGCCAAGTCGGCCAGGAAGTTTGCCGAACGCGGACAGCAATTGCCGCGCGACCGCGTCGACCTGTTGCTCGACCGCGGCGCCCCCTTCCTCGAGCTGTCAACCCTCGTGGGCCTCGGCATGCACGATGACGATGGCGCCGACAATGCATCCGGCGGCGGCGTCATCACGGGCATAGGCATGATCTCGGGGACACGCTGCGTCATCAACGTCAGCGATGCCGGCATCAAGGGCGGAGCCGCAACCCCGCTCGGTGTCGACAAGACGCTGCGCGCCCAGGCAATCGCGCTCGAGAACCGGCTGCCTTACGTGCAACTCGTCGAGAGCGCCGGGGCAAACCTGCTGCGGCAATCCGAAATGTTTGTTCGCGGCGGCCGCACATTCGCAAACCTCGCCAGGCTGTCCAAGGCAGGCATTCCGGTGATTGCCGTCGTGCACGGATCCTCGACGGCAGGCGGCGCCTACCAGCCCGGGCTCAGCGACTACGTTGTCGTGGTCCGTGATCGCTCAAAGATCTTCCTCGCAGGCCCGCCGCTGCTCAAGGCGGCAACAGGCGAGATCGCCACCGATGAGGAACTCGGCGGCGCCGAACTCCACTACACCGTCTCGGGCCTCGCCGAATACATGGCCGAGGACGACCGCGACGGCATCCGCCTCGCGCGCGAGATCCTCGACAGGATCAATTGGGCCCGGCCCGCCCCCACCAGGACCTTCCGGCCACCAGCCTATGACGCCGAGGAAATCCTCTCCATCGTCCCCCTCGACTATCGCAAGCCCTTCGACGTTCGCGAGTTCATTGCCCGCATCGTGGACGGCTCGGAATGGCTCGACTTCAAGCCCGACTACGGGCCACAGACTGTCTGCGGCCACGCCGCCATCGAAGGCCACACGGTCGGGATCATCGGCAACAACGGCCCGATCGACACCGGCGGCGCCGTCAAGGCCGCCCAGTTCATCCAGCTTTGCGACCAGTCGGGCATTCCCCTGCTCTTCCTGCAGAATACCACCGGCTACATCGTCGGCACCGATGCCGAGCGTGGCGGCATCGTCAAGCACGGATCAAAAATGATCCAGGCTGTGACGAATGCCGCAGTGCCGAAGATAACCCTCCATATTGGCGCCTCATTTGGAGCGGGTAATTACGGCATGTGTGGACGCGCTTTCGACCCCCGCTTCATCTTCGCCTGGCCGAACAACCGCATTGCGGTCATGGGCGGCGAGCAGGCCGCCAAGGTGATGAGCATCATCGCCGAGGAAGGCGCCCGTCGCGCCGGGCGCGAGCCGGACATGAAAGCCCTCGAGGCCAACTCACGGCAGATCATCGACACTTACGCCGCTGAATCGACGGCACTCTTCGCAACGGCAAGGCTCTGGGACGACGGCATCATTGATCCACGCGACAGCCGTCGCGTCATCGGCCTGTGCCTCGACGTCTGCCGGGAATCCGACGCCCGCATCCTCAGGCCGAACTCATTCGGCGTCGCACGCATGTAACGCCCATGGCACGAAACCGGGAGACAACAGGCATGGACAAGATTTTTGGTGGACCCATTCTCGCCACCCTGATGAAACTGGCAGGACTGTCGCTGCTTGTTGGCATCGTCTTCGCCGCCTTTGGCATCGACCCGCTCGACCTGTGGCGAAATTTCGGCTCCACCATCCGCGAGGCCTGGACGCTGGCCTTCGACGCCGTGAATTGGAGCTGGCCCTACGCCGCCCTGGGCGCGATCGTCGTCCTGCCGCTGTGGATCCTCTACCGCTTGCTGAGCGCAATTTCCGGCAAGCCGCGCAGTTGAACCCTCATCCACCGCGCACGCAGCCTTGCCCTTCCAGACGCAGTAGAGCACTTCGCGCGCTGCACGCCAGTGCGGCCTGCCGGATCAGGCAAAGCCCACCCTGAACACATTTGATTTTCCCGCCCCAGCACCTAGAGTGCGCTCATCATCACCATTGAGCCCGCACCATGCAACTCACCCCG
>JBEIHO010000014.1:0-56906 GCA_040381215.1 Alphaproteobacteria bacterium
AGCCTTCGTCCCGTGCACGCCAGCCGGTGTCTGCGGCACCAGCAGCACGGGGCTTCGCCCATGCATCAACGTTGTCTCGATGGCCTGGCGAAGGGCCGCATGACCCTCCGAACCGGGCAGCGGGAAGATAACGAGGTCGGATAACCGGGCCTCTTCCGAAATGACCACATCCATCGGACCATCGCGCAGGCAGAAGGAAGCCGAGAGCCCTGTCGCTCCCGCCATCGCGGCGCCGTTCTTCTTGGCAAACTGGTCAAGCGATCCCCGCGCCGCTGCAGCCGACCGTGCGGCCGCCGCGCGCGCCGCATCCATGATCTCCTGCAACACGCTCGCCGAGATCCCCTCGCCCAGATAAGGCAGCACCTCGGCCGCATCCGGGCGCACATAGATGCCCATGACGTGCGCCTGCGCCGGTTTGGCGATCTCGAACGCCGCGGCAAGAACCTGGTTGTCGCGTTCGGTGCCGTTCAGCGGCACGAGCAGTTTCCTGTAAGCCATGGTCATGACCCCTTTTTGCAGTCCTCAGGCAAGACCACTAAGCCCCCACGGACCGCGACGCCTTGACTTGGATCAAGCGGTTGCGTTCCACAGGCCCCACCCGCTACAGGACGGGGCATGACGAAGCTCCATAGATCATCTCAGGCGCGCGCGTGGCAGCGCATGCTTTCCGGCCGGCGGCTCGACCTTCTCGACCCCTCGCCATTCGACATCGAGATCGAGGACATCGCCCATGGCCTGGCGCGCGTCGCGCGCTGGAACGGCCAGACGCGCGGCGACCACGCATTTTCGGTGGCCGAACACTGTCTTCTGGTCGAAGACTGCACCGCGCAACTCAAGCCTGGCCTGTCGGACCAGTGGCGGCTGGCAGCCCTCCTGCACGACGCGCCGGAATACGTGATCGGCGACCTCATCAGCCCCTTCAAGGCCGCCGTTGGCCTTGATTACAAGAACCTCGAGAACAGGCTGCAGGCGGCCATTCACGTCCGCTTCGGCCTGCCCGCGCAACTGCCCGAGGACATTACCCTGCTCATCAAGCGGGCCGACAGGGCGGCGGCCTATTTCGAGGCGACCCAATTGGCGGGCTTCTCCGCCGAGGAAGCAACGGATTTCTTCGGGTCGCAACGCGGCCTGCGACAGGTCAGGCTGCTGCCCCTTGCCGCAACCCAGGCGCAAGCCGCATATGTCGCCCGGTTCAGGAACCTTCTGCCCGCCCCGGGCCAGAGCTAGGAACAGGCCGTGCCCGCCATCCATGTCTGCCCCAAGAGCAAGGTCGCAACCCTCAGCGAGCGCATCAGGCCCTCGCATCTTGTCACCCTGCTCGACCCTGCGGATGAAATGCCCACGCCCGACGACATTCCGGGACACAGGCACCTCAAGCTTGGGATGCATGACACCGTTCTGGCGGCCGTGGGACAGACGCCGCCGGATGAGCTCCACGTGCGCGACCTCCTGCAATTCGCCAGGAGCTGGAACCGCAGCCAGCCCATGCTGGTGCATTGCTGGGCAGGCATCAGCCGGTCGACTGCCTCGGCCTTTGCCATCGCCTGCATGCTGAGCCCGCCTGGCGACGAGATCCATGTTGCCCGCCGCCTGCGCGAACGCGCGCCGCACGCCCACCCCAACGCCCGCATCGTGGCCCTGGCCGATGCCTTGCTGGAACGGGATGGACGCATGGTCGACGCCATCGATGCCATCGGACGCGGCCTGCCCGCCTATGAAGGCATTCCTTTCGCCCTTCCGGTCGAGGTCTGACCCGGCCATGTGCGCCGCCCGGACCGCAGAAGCAGGAAACACGGTCGTCATCGGCCTGAACGCCTGCGTGATATCGGTCATGAACGATACGCCCTGCGTCCTCGTCGTCCCCCAGCCGCCGGGCCCGAAGCCAGAGACCGTCGAGGGCCTCCCCTTCGGCGCCTTCGATCCCCAGCACCACCGCACGCTCGAGATCGGCCTGCGTAGCCTGGTCGAGGAGCAGACGCGCATTTCGCTCGGCTATGTCGAGCAGCTCTACACGTTCGGTGATCGTGGCCGTCATGAACTGTTGCGCGGCGAAAAGGCGCGCGTCGTGTCCGTGGGGTACCTCGCGCTGACGCGGCTGGCCGAAGGCACCGAGCGCCCGGGGCGCTGGCATGGCATCTATGATTTCTTCCCGTGGGAAGACTGGCGCAAGGAAAAGCCCGCCCTTATCGACACGATGATAAGGCCCTACCTCGAGGCCTGGAGCAGCCTCGAGGATGCAGAAACACGCTGGGAACGAGCGCGCCTGTGCTTCGGGCTCGACGGCGGTCACTGGGACGAGGAGAAGGTCCTCGAGCGCTACGAACTCATGTACGAGGCCGGGCTGGTGCTCGAGGCCAGGCGCGACGGCCGCACCCTGCCGGCATCGGCGCCGGACGCAAGGATCCAGGCTTGCTTCGGCAAGTCCATGCAACTCGACCATCGTCGCATCCTGGCAACCGGCATGGGCCGAATGCGCGGCAAGCTGAAATATCGCCCGATCGTCTTCGAGCTGATGGACACCGACTTCACGCTGCTCGACCTGCAGCGCACCGTCGAGGCCATCTCGGGCATCAGGCTCCACAAGCAGAATTTCCGCCGCCTGATCGAGACCGGCGGCTTCGTCGAAAGAACCGGCAAGCGTACGACCAAGGCTGGCGGGCGACCGGCCGAACAGTTCCGTTTCCGGCGTGAAGTCCTGCGCGAGCGTCCGGCACCCGGCGTTCGCGTCCCCCTGCTGCGCACCGCCCGCCCCTGAACGCGCGCCCCTCTGCGCATATACGCGCCGCAAGGCCCGACTAGCCGGCCTCGCACCTCGTTGCATCGATCACGTGGATACTGGCAAGCACCGGTGCATGATCCGACCCTGCCCCAGGCAGGACCTCGCGCTTCGCAAAGCCAAGGCCTGGCCCCGCAGCGACATGGTCGATGGGGATACGCATCTGCCGCGGCAGCGACACCGGCCACGTGCCGCCGGCCCCCGACAGCAGCGTGAGCCCTCCCGGCGCGACGACCGTCTGCAAGGTGCGTCCCCACGGGGCGGCATTGAAATCGCCCATGACGAGGGTCGCACCACGCTGTGGCGTGACAACCCGCGCCACGTCCTGCGCCTGACGCAGTTGGTCATCTGCAGCGGTGAACGGAAACGGTCGCGCCAGGTGCACCGCGTGCAGCGTGAGCGGGCAACCCGCCAGCCGCGCGCCGACCGACATGATAGGCGAACGGAACCTGTCACCAGTGCGCTGAACACCGCGCGCCTCCAGGGGAACACGCGACAGGATGAAGATATCGCAGGGATCGCGATCCGCGCAGGCAAGCTGGTGGGGATAGCGATCCCCCAGCGCCGCCAGCCGCGCGCGCATGGCAGGCGTCGCCTCAAGAAGAACAACGATATCCGCATTGGCCCGCAGCACGGTATCGATGACCCGCGCGGGCTCTGCATTGCGGTACCAGACATTGAACAGCAGCGCCTTGAACTGCGGCGCGTTCTCCACGAACGAACGCGCCGGCGCCGTCCAGGGTGAAACATTGAGCGATGCCATGATGGCAACCACCAGCGCCCCCGCGCCCGTCCAGGCGCGCGACAGCAACCCGGCGAGGATCGACAGGGCGCAGGCCGCAATCACCGACGGCAGGATGAAGTGAGACGCAAAATCCAGCGACCAGTGCACCGACCGCCCCCAGAACCCGATCAAGGGCACGGTGCAAAGACAAAGCGCCGCGAGAAGGACGAAACTGACGAGGGAGTTAAGGAATTTAAGCATGGTCGGTTCCACGAGGCCCCGGCAGGAAAGCACGCCGCCCCGTCGCAGGAAAGCCCGGAGCCTCCGTCCGAAGCTGCAGCCACCCCGCTTGACTTTCCTTATGCTCACATCTAGCATTATTAAGTCAGGCGGCATTGCACCGCCATTTTTTGATACCATATATATGCTCAATTTGAGCATTATTGGAGGCAGCCATGTCTGAGACCCGGACCGCAGACCTCGCCTACACGCCCGAAATCGCCGAGGCCACGAAGGCCCTCTACGCAAAGGTCGCCAACGTCGTCCCCGAGATCGAATGGCCCGCCTTCGCCCCTGTCATCGCCGAGATCAACCGGCTGAAGAAGGAGCGAGGCGCCGTGATCCTCGCGCACAACTACCAGACGCCCGAGATCTTCCACTGTGTCGCCGATTTCGTCGGCGACTCCCTCCAGCTCGCGCGCGAGGCTGCAAGAACCGATGCCCGCATCATCGTTCAGGCAGGCGTCCACTTCATGGCCGAGACCTCAAAGATCCTCTCGCCCGACAAGATGGTCCTGATGCCCGACATGGCAGCCGGCTGCTCGCTCGCCGCCTCCATCACGGGCGCGGACGTGAGGTTGCTGCGCCAGAAATATCCGGGCATCCCCGTCGTCACCTATGTCAACACTTCGGCCGAGGTGAAGGCAGAAAGCGATGTCTGCTGCACGTCATCGAATGCCGTGGCGGTGGTCGAATCCATCGCCGCCGAGCGCGGCGTCGACACCGTGATCATGATCCCCGACCGTTACCTCGCACAGAACGTCGCCAACCAGACGAAGATCAAGGTCATCTCCTGGGCCGGCCAATGCGAGGTGCATGAACGCTTCTCGCCCGAGGACATCAGGCGTTTCCGCGCCGACAATCCCGGCGCCATCATCCTGGCCCATCCGGAATGCCCCGCGGACGTCGTCGCCGAATGTGACTTCGCCGGCTCGACCTCCGCGATGATCGACTACGTCGTCACCAAGCGGCCGCCGAAAGTGGTCCTGCTGACCGAATGTTCGATGGCCGACAACATTGCAGCCGAAAACCGGGACATCGAGTTCCTGCGCCCCTGCAATCTCTGCCCCCACATGAAGCGCATCACGCTGGCCAAGATCCTGCACGCGCTGCAGACACTGACCACGGAAGTGAAGGTGGATCCCGACGTCGCAGCCCGCGCACGCCTCGCCGTCGAGCGCATGCTCGCGGTCGGCAAGCCGGCAAAGGCGGTGCACTGATGGCACACGCGACCGCAACCGGCGCTGACAATGTGATCCACGCAGGCGACGTGCTGATCGTGGGCGCAGGCCTTGCCGGTCTCTTCACCGCCCTGCGCTGCGAAGGCCCGGTGACGGTGTTGTCTCCAGCCCCCATGGGCACCGGCACATCGAGCACCTGGGCCCAGGGCGGCATCGCCGCAGCCCTCGGACCCGACGACGCGCCGGAACTCCACGTCCGCGATACGCAAGCCGCCGGCGCAGGCATTGTCGACGCCGACATCGCGCGCATCATCGCCACCGAAGCATCGGCACGCATCACCGACCTTGCAAGCCTCGGCGTCCCCTTCGACCGCGACGCCGCCGGGCATTTTGTGCTCGGCAGGGAAGCCGCCCACTGCCGCAACCGCATTGTCCGCGTGACCGGCGATCGCGCCGGCGCCGAGATCATGGCAACCCTTGTCAAGCGGGTCCGCGAGACCCCGCGCATCAGGGTCCTTGAAGGCCTCCTTGCTTACGAACTGGCGATGGAAGGTGGACGGGTCGCCGGTGTCTACGCGCACCCCCGTGGCGACAAGGCCGCGACCGTTCTCATCAGGGCCGAGGCAACCATCCTCGCCATGGGCGGCGTCGGTGGCCTCTTCGAGATCACCACGAACCCGACCGAAGCCAGGGGCCAGGGCCTCGGCATGGCCGCCCGCAAGGGCGCCCTCATCGCCGACCCGGAGTTCGTCCAGTTCCATCCCACCGCGATCGCGATCGGCCGCGATCCCGCCCCGCTTGCCACCGAAGCCTTGCGCGGCGAAGGCGCGATCCTCGTGAACGACCGGGGCGAGCGTTTCATGCCGTCAGTCCATGCCGAGGCCGAACTCGCCCCGCGTGACATCGTCGCCCGCGCCATCTTCCGGCAATTGCGCCAGGGCCGGCGCGTTTTCCTCGACGCCAGCCAGTCACTGGGCGCACGCTTCGCCGATGCGTTCCCCACGGTCTACGCCTATTGCATGGAGGCCGGCATCGATCCGCGCGTGGCGCCCATCCCCGTCGCACCCGCAGCGCACTATCACATGGGCGGCATCAGCGTGGACAGCAATGCCCGAACTTCCTTGCCGGGACTTTGGGCCATCGGCGAGTGTGCCTCGACCGGCGCCCACGGTGCCAACCGCCTGGCATCCAATTCCCTGCTCGAGGCCATCGTCTTCGGTGCGCGGGCTGCCGACGACATCAACCGGACAAGCACGCGCGCAACCCGCACCCACGCGCCGGTGATGCCACCCGAAGCAATGACACCGACAGCCCTACCCGCCTTGTCAGGCCTGCGGCACACCATGACGACCCAGGTCGGCCTCGAGCGCAACGCCGACGACCTCACCCGCGCCATCGGCTTCATCCTCAAGCTCGAAAAGGCAGCGGCACACGATCCGGACATGCGCAACATGGCCGCCACGTGCATGCTCATCGCAGGCGCAGCCCTCATGCGCACGGAAAGCCGCGGCGGTCATTTCCGCAGCGACTATCCGACGACGCAGGCGGCATGGGCCCGCCGAACGATCGTCACGCTCGATGAGGTCCGCCGCCACATCGCCGAGCAGATGCCGACCACGGCGTCAAACACCAAGTCCACAGCAGGCCACGCATGAAGAAGCCCGTCATCGCCATCGAACCCCTTCCCGCCTTTCTTGTTGAAGCCGCGGTGAAGAACGCCCTCGCCGAGGACATGGGCCGCGCAGGAGACATCACGACAGCGGCAACGGTTCCCGCAACAGCCCGCGCCCACGCCTTGCTGGCCGCGCGCGAGAACGGACGCATCGCAGGCCTGGACACCTGCATCGCCGCATTCAAGGCACTCGACCCATCGATCAGCGTCGAGATCCAGATACCGGACGGCGCCGACGTCGAGGCCGGGCAGGCCATTGCGGTCATCAAGGGGCCCGCGCGCCCCATCCTGTCAGCCGAGCGCGTGGCGCTCAATTTCACCGGGCGCCTCTCGGGCATCGCAACGGCAACCTCTCACCTCGTCGCCTTGGTGGCGGGCACGAAGGCCAGGGTCACATGTACCCGCAAGACCACACCGGGCCTGCGCGCGTTCGAGAAATATGCGGTTCGTTGTGGTGGCGGGTTCAACCACCGCTTCGGCCTCGATGACGGCATCCTCATCAAGGACAACCATATCGTCGCATCCGGTGGCATCACGGCCGCTATCACGGCTGCACGCCGCACTACCGGACACATGGTGCATGTCGAGGTGGAAGTCGACCGTCTCGATCAACTCGATGAGGCTCTTGCAGCCGGAGCAAACACGATACTCCTCGACAACATGTCGCCACAGACGCTGCGTGAAGCAGTCCGTCGCGCAGGTGGACGCGCAGTCCTCGAGGCATCCGGCAACATAAATGCCGCAACGATCGCTGCCGTCGCTGCCACGGGTGTCGACCTGATCTCTTCAGGCGCCATCACCCACTCAGCCCGCTGCCTTGACCTGGGCCTCGACTTCCAGCCTCTCAGTTGACGGCCGTCTCGGGCGCAGGAGCGCCCGCGCCCTTGGACTTGAATTCGTTGAAGAACGCCTCGAGCATTTCGACCGATGCGATGCGCTTGACCAGCGTCCGGTAGTCCTCGCTTGTGACATCGGGCGCGCTTGTCAGCATCGCGAACGCCTTGGCATCCGGTGAATCCTGCATTTTCGGGGCAAATCGGGAGCGCAACCGCTCCAGCGATGCCATGTCGCCTGACAGCGAATAGGCCACGCTGGCACGCATCAGGGTCATGCGCTCGAGGTCGTCAAGCGGTTCCTCGCCGGCATAGAGATCACCCAGGATGCTCTCCGCCTTGGCTGCCGCCTCAGGCCAACGCTGCGCATCCCAAAGGATATCAGCGCGCAGCTGCTCGGCCTCATCACTGGTATGCGTTTCGAGAACCTCGAGCGCCCGCCCGAAATCCTGCGTGTCCGACAGCGCCCGCGCCTCCACGAGATCCCGCTGCTCGATGAGGTCATCGGGAAGCCGCGTCTGTCGCGTTCCGCGGATCGTCTGCAACGCCTTGGCGGGCTGCTTGTCCAGCAGATAGATGACCGATAGGCGCACCGCCACGGCAGATTTGGCAGCCCCCTCAAGCCGGTTATCAACCTGATGCTGCAGCAATTCAGCTGCCTGCGGCAGCAGATCGACCGAGACGAGACGTTCGACCAGCCGCCGGATCATCTCGTCGCCACGGACACCGACAGGCGTCAGCTCCTTGTAGTCATAGAAGAGGCTGAGCGCGTCCAGCGGCGACAGCTTCTCGCCTTGTTCGCCGATGAAGAAGGATTCAAACATGCTGCTCATCTGTCCGGCAGCATCACGCGCATCTTCGCTGTCGCCGAAATTGCGGACGGCGACGCGCATGGTGCCCATGGCCTCCCGCAGCTTGTTCTCGCGAACATAGAGCTGTGCCAGCTCGCGCAGCGTCCTGAGCTCGAGCTCATCGCCGCGCCACTGGAAACGCAGCCTCTCCAGCGTGTCGATGGCTTCGGGCAACGCGATCTTCTCTGCCTTCAGCTTGCCCAGTGTACTCTCGAGCACCGCACGCGATGCAACCGGCCGGAAACGCGAGGATGCCAATTCATCAAAAGCGGCCAACGCCTGGTCCTGACGCTCGAGCGCATGGTCCGTCAGCGCCCGTGCGAGCTTAACCTCCGCTTCCACAGCGGGGGCAAGCCCGGAACCAGGAACGTTCTCGAGTGCAGCCTTCGCCGCTGAAGCATCACCAAGCTCCAGGGCAGCCATGGCCAGGCCCAACCGCCCCCGCGCATGCCAGTCTGCAGGATAGTCGCCCATGACCTTCAGCCCGGCCACCAGATTGTTCCGGGCTTCGCGCCAATCCCGATTGCCGGCAGCCGCAATCCCGCGCCACAGCGCAAGATGGGCATCGCTCCCCAGTGTTTCGATGGTCAGGTCGGCAAGCGCCTCGCGGTACCGCGCCATCTCGATGTTTGCCAGCGCGCGCAACACCCTGAACCCCACATCAGCCTCTGCAGCCTTGTCTGCATGCACGATCGTGCGCAGCACCCCAAGCGCCTCGGGGCCCAGGCCATTGGCCACGTAATGGCGCGCCAGGGCGATACGTTGCGGGCTCATGCCGTCAGGAGAGCCCGAGGACGCCTTGATCAGCTTAGAAATCTTGTCATAGAGCGCAGAATTGGGGACCACATTCTCAGCCAGATACTCGGCCGCAGCCGGACTGGGCTGGCTGTTGCTCGAGGTCGTCACGAGCTTGAGCGCATCAATGAACTGCGCAGTCGATACATTCAGGCCCGCAGGACGCGAGACCACCGCCTCATTGCCCTCGATCGACACACTCAGGTCATCGGCGATGGATTGAATGGCAATGCCTTGGCGCGACGGCAAGGCTGCAAAGTCGACGAAGCGGCGCCCATCGATCAGACCACGAGCCGGCGCATGGCCCATGATGACAGCGATCCGGTCCTGGACTTCGGGATCCTTCAACCACAGGACCTGCGTGAGCCCGGGCATGGGAATACGGATGACGGTCTCATCGTCCTTCGTCTGCCGGACAACCTGAAGCCTCTCGGGCAGTTCAGGGACTGTATTGCCAACCGCCAGCACCCAGCTGTCGCCGGCAGCAGACAGGCTGACAGACATCGAGGCCGGCGCTGCAAGACGGAAAGCGGTCACGCCCGGCGCCACCTCCGTCACTGGCGACAGCAGGCGGACCGGAGCATTCGGCACCTCATCAAGCGCGTCCAGGTCCATGCGCACCGGGCTCTCGGTCACAACCCAGATCGCCAGTCCTCGCCGGAACACGGCAGCCGCTGGCAGCTTCACATAAGGCAACTCCACACGAAGCATGGAACCGAAGACCTGCGCTCTCGCCACCCCCGGAACCAGAGGTGACGTATTCGGCGCCGGCGCAAGGGCCGCGGACAAATCGGATTGGCCGGGCCGCAATTCGTCAGGAAGCGGATCGGCCACCTGCAGCATCGCGGCATCGGCTCCTTCTTCCGCGACGGGCTTTGCCACGGCCTCGACCTTCGCCGCCAGGGCTGTATCGTCACGCTGGTTGGCCTTGGCGTTTACAGCAAGCTCGGGCGGAACGCTTGAACCCGCCTTGGCACCCTTGCGTTTGGGACGATCGAACGTGATCTCCTCAGCCACGACCTTGGGCGGTGGAGGCCCCTGCGCAGCCTCGTCCCCCACGATGACACGCGGGGAACCGGTCGCCGCCGTTTTCTCCGCCATCGCCGACGCATCCGACTTGGGCTCCTTGAGAAGCACCGCGATCTCGCCGTTTCCGCTCACGTCGCGGAAATCCGCCTCGCGATCAATGTCGAATTCGACCGTCAGCTTGTCTCGCTCGGCGTAAGACCGCGCACCACGGATCCACGGTGGCGGATCCTCGCTGAAACGTCTCAGGTCAACTTTCGCCGGCTTCGAGAATGTCACAACCAGCTTGTCGCCATTGATCCTGAAGGAATGATCCACCGCGCCAGGAAAGTCGAATTGAAGGCGTGTCGTCTTCTCACGCTCCGTCACGCGCACAGCAAGCTGCCGTTGCGGCGAAGCATTCTGCGGTGCAGGGACGGCAGGCGGTTCCCCCCTGAACGAAGGCGGCAGGAGGTCGAAGGCGTAGCGGACGGAATGGTTGGTCGTCTTGAGCCGAACAGGCCCCTTCAGCGCAACGCGCAGCCCCTTGCCGTCTGCGTCCCGACGAACAAGCGCAGCATAGGGCTCAAGCGTCTTTGCAACACCGCTGGCATCAAGGTCGAACGGCTTGTCGAAACTGATGACAAGAACACCATCGACAACCTGTCCGGAACCCGAGGCCTCATCTGGAAAATCGAACACGAGCCGGGCGAACCCGCCCTGCACGCTTGCATCGAGCTTGCCGACAGTCGACGCAGCTTCTTCAGCGCGGCCCCCGGAGGCGAGGGCCAGCGTCACAAGAAATGCCGTAAAAAGTCGCAAAAACCCGATCACGCGCTAAAAGGTCCTGTAACGCCCCAGACTAGCGTTGACGCAGTTAAACGCGCGTTAAGCTTCAGCCATTGGGCGCCTGAGGCGCCTCGGCACCCGGGCTCGCGGGCGCAGCCACCGCAGGAACCGCCGGGGCCGCAGGCGAATTCAGCGTAACCTTCAGCCGACGCGCAAGGAGCACGGTCAGATCCTGCGCCCGGGCCGCTTCCATGGCTGCCAGCACCGCGCCGATCTTGGCCGGCTTCATGCGCGACGCAACATCGACAAGAATGCCGCGCTCAAGCCGGTTGAAGATCCGGGCTGCGTCCTCGGGCTTCATCGATTCATATGTTTTCACAAGCCCGGACAACTGCGCCTCTTCAAGCTCATTGCGCTTGGTCACCAGCACATCCAGCTTCTGCTCCAGCTGCTTAAGTTCGGCAAGCTTCGCATCGATCTGCTTTTCGGCTGCCGACAGCATCTTCTCGCGCAGCACAACGTCCTTCTCGCGTGCATCAAGCGCAGCCCGTCGTTCAACAAGCCGCTCCAGAACATCCGCCTCACCCTTGGTGCTCGGAAGCATGATGTCGCCCTTCGGCTCGACAGGCGCCGCAGCAGCCTGCGCGGCTTCGGCAGGCTTGCCTGCAGCATCGCCAGCCCCTTCACCGGCAGCCGCCGGCTTTGTCGGCTCCTTGGCCCCCTTTTCGGCGTCGGCCTGACCCGCAGGCTCCGCCTCCGCCGCAGGAGGCTCAGGCTGCGTATCCGCCGCCATCGCCCCGAGCCGCAAGCACAGCAGGACACCGGTAGCGCCGATCAGCGTGGGCAAGAGACGAACGTGGGAAGACATGAGACGAACCTACCGGGCAGCAAGTGAACGCAGGGCATCCAGCGCGGATGTTGACCGAGCCTCAGGCTGCGGTTGTGGCCGCGGCATGGGGACAGCACTAGGGCGGCTGGCAACGGGTGCCTCTGCCCTCACCGGCTGCAGCGTGCGGCCCGCTTTTTCTGTTGATTTGAGCAGGATGGCGAGCTCGTCGGCCGCGGCACGCGCATTCCTGATCTGCGCTTCCAGCTCCTGCCCCGTCGATTGCGCGGCAAGCTTCAATCCCTGGATACCCGCCTCGGCACGCGCGGCCGCCGCATTGAGCTCGCGGATCACGCTGGCGAGTTCGTGCTGCACGTTGCGCACGGACTGCAGCCGCCGATCAAGCCTGAAGGCAACGAAGATCGTCGCGCCCAGAAGCACAATCACAACCGCATCAATCAGGATGGATTCAATCATCATGAAGCCCCTTTGGCAGCGCGCCGGTCACGCGACTGGCTCTCGACCCGCACCGCAACCTGATGACCAATGCGCCCCATGCGGCCCGCCAGCAATCCGACGCCACCGCAACGCAATTTGATCCGCGCCTCGGGGCCGACATTCAGCAGCAATGTCTGTCCCACCTGAAGGTTCATGACATCGTGCAGCGACATCGGCAGCTCATCGAGCACCGCTTCCAACTCGACATTCGTTCGCCACAGCTCAGTGGCAAGATGGCCTTCCCAGATCGTGTCGCGCCCGAACTTCTCACCCATGAACATCTGGAGAAGAAGCTCACGAATGGGTTCCAGCGTAGCATAAGGCAGAAGCAGCTCGATCCGGCCTCCGCGATCTTCCATATCGACGCGCAGCTTTACCAGCACGGCGGCGTTGGCCGGGCGCGCAATCGCGGCAAAGCGCGGGTTGATCTCAAGACGATCCAGCGTGAAATTTACCTGCGAAACCGGATCGAAGGCGATGCCCAGGTCCTGCAGCACCAGTTCGAGCAGTCGCTTGACCAGCATGCGCTCGATCGTCGTGTAGGGACGCCCTTCCACACGCATGGCAGCAGTGCCACGCCGACCACCCAGCAGCACATCGACAATCGAATAGATCAGGCTGGAATCAACCGTCAGCAGCCCGTAATTGTCGAGCTGCTCGGCGCGGAAAACCGCGAGAATGGCAGGAAGCGGGATCGAGTTCAGGTAATCACCGAACCGGACAGAAGATATATTGTCGAGGCTGACTTCGACGTTGTCCGACGTGAAATTTCGCAAGCTCGTGGTGAGCACCCGCACAAGCCGGTCAAACACGATTTCCAGCAGCGGCAATCGTTCGTACGACACCAAGGCGGAATTGATGATCGCCTGGATGCCGCTGCGTTCAACACCCTCGTCGTCGGCCTCGAAGCCCAGCAGGGAATCGATCTCGTCCTGATTGAGAACCCGATCCGAGGCGGCCTCGGCCGGCGCATCACCTCCGTCGAGGGCATCAGCCCAAGCCGCAGCCTCGGCATCCTCTGCCGAAACGGCGCCAGCGGCCCCGTCCGCGGGCTTCTCGCCGCCCGCAGCGTTTTCGGATCCCTGCTCGGGCAGGTCTTCCATCTCGATTTCGTTACCGTCACCGGCCATAGGCTGTCACCCGCTACTGAACAATCATTTCCCGGAACAAGACGCCCTTCACCTCGATCGGCTCAGCCGCCAAGTTGATGCGCCGCAGCAACTCTTCCTTCAGCCGGAACAGGGCCGCCGATCCGCTCAGGTCTTCGATGCGCAACTCACGCAAATAGGTCTGCAACTGGTCGATGATGCGCGGCATGATGGGCTCAAGCTTCTTTGCAACCTCTTCCTGGGTCGCACCTTCAACTTCAAGCGACACCGCAAGCTTGAGGAACACCGGCTTGCCACCCTGCGAGGAGACATTGACGAGAATATCGGGCACTTCGAAGAAAACGGGATGATGGGCCTCAGCTTCCTTGCCTTTCGCTCCACCCTCGCCGTGCTCGCCGCCGCCCTCTCCATGGCCACCGCCATGGCCATCGGCAACTTCGGCTCCCTCGGCCCCGGCTTCTTCGCCGCCTGCAAACATCAGGAAATAGACTGCACCACCGACCACCAGAAGAAGGACCGGCGCCGCAATCATCAGGATCTTGCGCGAGAAGAGGAAGGCAAAGCGCGATTTGGGCTTTGAATCCTCGGCGCCTTCGGGCTTCTCAGCCTCCGAAGATGCCTTCTCCTCTTTCTTTTCCTTGGCCATGGATGGCGCCCTGCTCCGTATACTGAAAGCTTACCTTTCGGGTCGCTTAACATGCCCGCGGCCTGGTTAAATTTCGGTTCGCAGTCGGCAGCTTTTGCCGGGCAATTCACGCCAGGCCCTCATGAAGCAGCCACTGAAGCCGCGGATTTCCGCCATTTTCAATCTGGCACAGCAGATGCAAGCAACGCAGCAGGTGCCGGCGATCCTGCAGGCACCAGCGGAGTGGTGGCCGCAATGCACAATTCGTTGCTCGTCGGACTGACGGCGCAGATGACCCTGCGTCGAAACATGGAAATCGTCTCGAACAACCTGGCGAACGTTTCGACGTCCGGGTTCAAGCGCGAGACACCCGCATTCGAGGAACATCTCGTTCCCGTCGATTCCGAAAGCGCTCAGCTGCGCAAGGTCTCCTTCGTTCGCGACTGGGGCGTCATCCGCGACATGACGGACGGCCCCCTGCAACAGACAGGCGCCCCACTCGATGTATCTGTCGAGGGCGAAGGCTTTCTTGTTGTCCGCACCCCCGACGGCGAACGCTTCACACGTGACGGCAACCTGAAGCTCGACGCCTCGGGAAAGATCGTCAACAGCAACGGCTTCCCCGTTCTGTCTGACGGCGGTGAGATAACCATTCCCCAGGGTGAAACATCGATCCGCATCGGCCAGGACGGCACGGTCTCGACCACACAGGGCCCCGCAGGCAAGATCAGGATCGTGAGCCTGCCCAATGCATCGCTGCGCAAGGAAGGCTTCAACCTTTACCGGTCTGACGAGCAGCCTGCCCCCGCAACCGGCGCAAGACTGATACAGGGCGCGATTGAACGGTCGAACGTTCAACCTGTCGTCGAGATGACGCGGATGATCGAAATCATGCGCGCCTACCAGCACTCCACTGAAACACTCAACGCAACCGACGACATCATCCGCCGCGCTGTTCAGCGCCTTGGCGATGTGAAAGCCTGAAGGAGATCACGCCAATGAGATCACTTGCCATTGCCTCCAGCGGCATGCTCGCCCAGCAGCTGAACGTCGAGGTGATATCCAACAACATCGCCAACATGAACACGACGTCGTTCAAGCGACAGCGCGCGGAATTCCAGGACATGCTGTACCAGACGCTCGAACGCATGGGCGTCAGCTCTTCGGACCAGAACACGCTGATACCCACCGGCGTCCAGGTCGGTACGGGCGTAAGGACCGGCTCGGTCTACCGCGTCATGGCGCAGGGCAACGTCCAGCCTACCGAGAACCCCTACGACCTCGCCATCGAAGGCCGCGGCTTCTTCCGCGTACGCCTGCCCTCGGGCGAGACCGGTTACACGCGCGCAGGTGCCTTCAGCCTGAATGCGTCCGGCGAACTCGTGACAACGGAAGGCTACACGGTTGAGCCGGGCATCTCGATCCCGCAGGGCACGTCGCAGGTGACGATCAACGCCCAGGGCCAGGTGTTTGCCCGCCTCGCTGGTGCCACAACCGACACCAATGTCGGTCAGTTTGATCTGGCGACCTTCGCCAATGAGGCTGGCCTCGACGCACAGGGATCCAGCATCTTCCTTGAAACGGCAGCTTCAGGCTCGGCACAGGTCGCCACCCCCGGAACGGCCGGCGTGGGAAACGTGCGGCAGGGTTTTCTTGAAATGTCGAACGTGAACGCAGTCCAGGAGATCACGTCGCTGATCACGGCGCAGCGCGCCTATGAAATGAACTCGAAGGTGATTACGGCATCCGACGAGATGCTGCAGATGACCTCGCGACTGTCGAACTGATCCCGAAAGTAGGCTGACATGAAAACGATCGCCAGCATCGCACTCGCCCTCTCGCTCGCCTCCACGTCGATCTTGCCAGCCGTCGCCGGCAATCCGACGCTGAAGCAGGTCATAGCGCAAGCCATTGCAAACCGCGCCCCGGCACCGGGACGCTACGAAGTCATGCTCGCCGCACCCGACAGCGGACTTGAAGCCGCTGCCGGTGACGAGCGCAAGCTCGAGCGCCTCAACTACAATCCGGCCAACCAGTCCTTCCAGGCCACCTTCGTCTACAGGAACGACCTCGGCAACGAGGAGCGCGTCTCCCTCGCGGGAACAGCCTGGGCCGTGATCTCGGTCCCGACCCTGGTCCAGGACGTCGTGGCCGGAGACACGATATCAAGCGCGAGCCTGACCTCCATCGAGGTGCCCGCGAACCGGGTTGCATCGACCATGATCACCGCGCCGGACGTGCTGGCCGGACAAGTCGCACGTCGATCGATCCGGGCGGGAACCGCGCTCTTCGCGATGGATTTCTCGAAGCCGGTTGCGGTCAAGAAGGGCGACACCATCACCATCATCGCGGAGATGCCGGGAATCCGCCTCTCCGCGCAGGGAAAAGCCATGTCCAACGGCAGCAAGGGCGACATCGTCACCTTCATGAACACGACGTCGCGCCGTCAGGTTGACGCTCGCATCGTGGATGCAGGAACTGCCGTGATTACGACCTCGACCCGCACAGCCGCAATCAACTGAACAGGAACCGTGCCATGCACAGGATTTGCGCCACAACGACAATCATCGCCTGCCTCTCGATCGCAGGCTGCACCACGGTCGACCGGCTGAACACCGTTGGCCAGGCCCCGGCACTGACGCCGATCACCGACCCGCGCGACCGGGATGGAGACCGGACAGTATCGATGCCGATGCCCCGCCAGGAAACGCAGGCACGACAGGCCAACTCTCTCTGGGCCGCCGGCGCCCGCTCCTTCTTCAAGGACCAGCGCGCATCGAAGATCGGCGACATTGTCACGGTCATGATCGACATCTCCGACAAGGCCGAACTGTCGAACCAGACCACGCGCACGCGAACCTCCGAGGAAGCGGCAAGCATCACGAACCTGCTGGGCCTCGAGAACACCATCGCCCAGAAGCTTCTGCCTGAAGGCTTCTCCCCGGAAGCCGCCCTCGATCTGGGTGCAGACTCCACGGCCTCGGGTCAGGGATCGGTGAACCGGAAGGAAAAGGTCGAATTGACCGTCGCGGCTGTCGTCACGCAGATCCTGCCCAACGGCAATCTCGTGATCCAGGGTCACCAGGAAGTGCGCATCAACTTCGAACTGCGCGAAATGTCCGTCTCGGGCATCGTGCGTCCGGAAGACATCAGCTTCATGAACGAGATCAAGCACTCGCAGATTGCCGAGGCCCGCATTTCCTACGGCGGTCGCGGCCAGCTCTCTGATGTGCAGCAGCCTCGCTATGGACAGCAGATTGTAGACATCCTCTTCCCGTTCTGATGCCGCCACCACCGGCATGGGAACAGGACAAGGCCGGGAGAGATCCCGGCCTTTTCTATTTGTCAGTCATCCCGATAGACGCGCTCGCGCCGCTCATGCCGCTCCTGTGCCTCAAGGCTCAGCGTTGCGATGGGTCGCGCTTCAAGGCGACGAAGGCTGATCGGGTCCCCGGTATCCTCGCAGAACCCATAAGTCCCTTCCTCGAGACGCCGCAGGGCCGCATCGATCTTCGAAATGAGCTTGCGCTGCCGGTCGCGGGCACGCAGCTCGTTGGCGCGCTCCGCCTCTGTCGATGCACGATCGGCAAGATCCGCATGCGACAGTGTCTCCTGCGCGAGATTCTGAAGGGTCTCCTTCGACTCCCGCAGGATCTCTTCCTTCCATGTATTCAGACGCCTGCGAAAATATTCGCGCTGGCGTTCATTCATGAAAGGCTCGTCCTCGGACGGCCTGTAGTCAGCAGGCAGAACCACACCCATGACCCCTCATCTCCGCGAAAACCGGAAGCATCAAAACGCGGCGGAATATATGGATCGCACCATGGGTCAGCAACAACGGATTTATGGGGGAAACCCGCAGGGTTTGACGGCAGGGTTGCCGCTAGCGGACGCCGGCATATTCCAGCTTGGCAAGCTCCACCCGGGCACGCAAATCGATATCGTCCAGAACCTGGGACAGCCCCGGATCCACAAAATCTTCACGTTTCACGTTCACCAGGCCCGCCAGACGCCGGAGCGTTGTGTCGCTTACAGCGCCCTCGAGCATGCCGCGGCGAATATCATCGAGCATGTCCAGCATGTCACGCCCGCGCCGCACAGCCTTCGCCCGCTCGCCCGCAGGCGATGCCACGCCCTGCAGCGCCAGCAGCGCATCCACGCCCGCGAGGGACGCGGTCGATGCAACCTGCGCAAGAGGCTTTGCTTCCTGTGGCAGCGCCGGCGCAAACCCCGATGGCCCGGCGGCACGCCCGCGCGCTCCGGAGGTTCTGCTCACATCTACCGGCTTGTTCCCATCGACCTTCATCAGCCCGACTTTGCCCTTCTCTGGATCGAGGCGCTGCCTCACCCTGAAAACATGAACCATCGCGGTTAAGATGGGTTGAAAGCGCCGGGCAATATATGCCCGAGGGCTGTATTTTCCGGGTCCGAGCACCACCATAAGAGCCACATTTCCGCGCAAATCCGGGAATTATCTGCTGGCACGACACTCGCTTTGCACATCACTGCAACGTGCGCTCAGAACGAGATCGGAAAGTTAAAGCCATGCGACGCCTGATTGGGACACTCCTCGGACTTGCGCTGATGGCGGCCGCCGCCCCCGGTGTCTACGCCTACTCGCGCATCAAGGACATCACCGACATCGAGGGGGTTCGCGAGAACCAGCTGGTAGGCTACGGCCTGGTCGTGGGCCTGAACGGAACCGGTGACAGCCTGCGCAACGCGCCCGGCACACAGCAGAGCCTTCAGGCCATGCTCGAGCGCCTCGGCATCAATACGCGTGGAACGAACATTTCCAGCGGCAACGTGGCCGCAGTGCTGGTCACAGCCAATCTGCCGCCTTTCGCAGCCCAGGGAACCCGCATCGACGTCACGGTCTCTGCCATCGGCGATGCCAAGAACCTCCAGGGCGGCACGCTTCTCGCAACGCCCCTGCTCGGTGCAGACGGCAATGTCTACGCCGTTTCGCAGGGCCAGATCGCGATCAACGGTTTTTCAGCCCAGGGTCAGGCAGCATCCGTCACCAAGGGCGTCCCGACATCGGGCCGAATTGCAGCAGGCGCCATCGTCGAACGGGAAATTGCCTTTGACCTCTCGACCATGCGCTCGCTCCGGCTGTCCCTGCGCAACCCGGACTTCACCACCGCCCGCCGCGTCAAGGACGCCATCAACACATTCATGGGCGCCCCTGTTGCCGTAGCCGACGATCCTGCCACGGTGCGCCTGTCGATCCCTGCGACCGCCTCCGGCAACATCGTCGCCCTCCTGACGGACATCGAACAGTTGCGCGTCCAGCCGGACCAGCCCGCGAAGGTGCTCATCGACGAAGCCTCCGGCATCATCGTGATGGGTGCGGACGTCAGGATATCGGCGGTCGCGATCGCGCAGGGCAACCTGACCATTCGCGTGACCGAACTTCCCGACGTGTCCCAGCCGGATCCCTTCAGCGCCGGCGAAACCACCATCGTTCCCACCACCGAGATTTCGGTTGACGAGCAAACCGACCGCAAGCTCGCAGTCCTCAAGTCAGGTGTCAGCCTGCAGCAATTGGTCAACGGCCTGAATGCCCTCGGCGTCAGCCCGCGCGACATGATCGCCATCCTTCAGGCCATAAAGGCTGCAGGCGCCCTGCAAGCTGAAATCGAGGTGATGTGACATGGCAGCACTGCCCATCGAACAGGCCAGGCTGCAGATGAGCCACGCCCCAGCCCCCTCGGTCATCAACCGCAAGCTCGAGCAAGGCGCGCGCGAGTTCGAAGGCATCTTCATCTCACAGATGCTCGAGACCGCCTGGTCGACCGTTCCCACCGACGGGCTCTCCGGTGGTGGCATGGGCGAAGACATCTTTCGCTCCCTGATGATCCAGGATATCGGCCAGCAGATGTCGCGCCAGGGTGGCATCGGCCTCGCACCTCACATCCAGGCAGAGTTGCTGAAAATGCAGGAAGGCAGGAAGCCATGACAACGCACGCGGAAAGAGCCGAACAATTGCTGTCGCTCGCCACACGGCTCGCAAGCCTGCTTGAAGAAGACATCGCAATCCTGCGCGCAAGGCGTCCCGCCCAGCTGGCAAACCGTCAACAGGATCGCGAGTTGCTGATGCTGCAATACACGAAGGCGGTCTCCGAGTTCCGCAAGGCCCATGTGAAGGGATCCCTGCCCCAGGCCCTCAAGCAGAAACTCGGCCAGGCGACGGAAAAGCTCATGTCGGCCAACCGCGAACACGGCCGCCTGCTGATGCGGTTCCGGCACGTGACAGAGGGCATGCTGAAGGCTGTCGCGAATGTCGTTGTCGCCCAGGACACGCCATCAGTGTACGCAAAGACCGGCGCCTTCGCGCAAAGCGGCAGCAACCCGCGCGCCTCTGCGCTGACACTCAATCAGGCTGTCTGAAGATCCCTTGAAATCAGCGCGTCAGCGCCGCCTGATAGGAATTGAGGGCGCGCTGGTCGAGCTGCGAACCTGACCGCAGGCTGGTTCCCGTGATGGTCATGTAAGCCGTCTTGATGATCTCCATGGCCGTTCCGAGCTGGTAGGTCAGCGTCTTCGAGCGAAGCCGGTCCTCGATATTCATTCCAGGCTCAAGACCCAGCGAGAAGCGACGCAGCGAGGCCGCCGTCGACGCCGTAGGCTTTGTGGCATCGAGCTTCATCGGCTCAAGGCCCAGCCCGGCAAGCGCATCAAGGCCGGCGCTCCCCGCGATAAGCTCGATCGTGTTTCCTTCCTTCGAGGTAATGCGAATGCCATCACCGCCGGTGCGCGACACAATCGCAGTCCCCTTGAGTTGCAGGGCGTTGTTCACCTTCAGCGCCAGTGAGCGCATCGTGTCGCCTGCATCCACGGCAATCTTGAGCTTGTTACCGTCGTTGACACGAACAAAGAAGTGATCGCCGGCGCGGACACTGGATCCGGCAGTGATGAGGCGGGAATCATCAAAGGCAACCTGCCCGCGCGGCAGCCCGAGCCGATCGAGAACCGACGCCCCCTGCGCATCGATCGACAAGGCATTCGCCGCACCGAACGCGCCTGAACTAAGAAACTGGTGCGTCCAGACCACCCCGCCATTGCCATCGAGCTTGCGCACATAGGCATCAGGATCCGTCGGCGCAGAGGTGCCATCGAGGCTTCCGCTCGTCGCGCCGGATACATAGACAGCACCATTGCTCACAGCCAGCCCAAGGCCACTATCCTGCCCCGATGTACCGACATAGGTCGTGAAGGACACCGATGCAGACGCGCCGCCATCAACGATCTTGGAGACAAACCCGTCCGACTGTCCGGCATGCGCGGACAAGATGGCGGCTGCGCCTCCAGCATTGAGCGAGGTGTTCGTTGTCGAACCTGCGACATACACAGACGAACCATCGACAGCGACGGCACCCAGGCTACCCTGCCCGATGGCACCCAGGTTGACAGTCCATGCAGGCGCAGACGTGCCGTCGGCAAGCCCGACCTTGCGCACGACCGCCTCTCCGGCCTCGACTGACGTCAGGATCGCCTGCCCATCGCCGGTCACGGCAACGCCGGTCGCCCGGTCACTCGAGGTCCCGCCGAACTGCCGGACCCATTCCAGGTTACCGGCTGCCGACAGCTTCATCAGGTAAGCGTCCGTTGCGCCGCCATGGACAATGGACGACGCAACCGCTGAATTGGTCTGCCCGGCAACAAGCAGGGACCCGTCGGCGGCGAAGGCCAGCGCATTGGCGGCGTCATCCGTCGCTGGCGCAACCTGCCGCACGAAAACTTCCTTGCCCGAGGCATCATACTTGGCAACGAAACTGTCGCCGTTGCCACCAGTAGCCGCCGCCGTCAGCCGATCGGTAACGCGACCCGCGATGGCAACATTTCCATTGGCATCTGTCGCAACAGCAAAGCCCGACGCCTCTTGCGAGGACCCAAGCAGCCGCGACCACACCAACTGCCCCGCCGCATCATACTTGCGAAGATAGACATCCTGGTTACCCTGCACGATGCCACCGCCGATATTCTCGGTAGTGCTCCCAACCACATAGACATTGCCACTGGCATCCGTTGCCGTGCCACGGATATCCACGGCGCCGCCCGTGACCGAAAGCTTCTTCGAGAACGTTGCCGAGGCGCTCGTGGCGTCATCGGTCAGCTTGGTGAGGACGCCCGTCTTGTCCTTGTTGGCGCCAACCACCGACCCCACATAGATAGCAGGCTTCGACTGCTCTGCCGCGAAACCAACACGCTCGGTAGCAACGGTCTGGATCGAAAGCGAAATGCGCTTGGGGTCAGTGGCGGTACGGCCATTCTCGACCGTCTTGGTGAAGCGCGTCTGCGCGCCGGCCTGCTCGAGCTTGCCGTTCATGTAAGCGATCAGGTTGTCTACCGACAGCGGCGCAGCCATCTCCGAAAGGTCCATCGAGACCGAAAGATCTCCCGCCAGACGGCCAATGCTCACCGTGAATTTTTCAGAGCCGTTCAACCCCGGAATTGCATCGGTGGACTGTCCGACGACAATCGGCGGCGCAACATAGACCGAAGGCGTTCGCAGCTTTCGAAATTCGGTCTCTACCTTCGAGACCCGTGCACCGAACCCGACGGAAAGATCCTCGAACCCCTTTTCAGCCAGAAATGCCTTGATCTCCGACACGCCGTCCGTGAAACGGTTATTGAGGCCACTGCGCTCGCTGGGCGTCACGGCGTCGAGAGACGAGCGGTTCGCCAGGGCTTGCAGCCGCACCAGTCCCTTGTAAAGGGCAAACAGCTTCTTGTGATCGGCATCGACGCCCGACTTGTTGATCGAAGTGTCCCCGAGATCAACGAATGACTTCGCCGCCATGGCATCATTGAGCTTCGCGACGTCGGTCGTCAGCGCGCTCTTTTGCAGCCAGGGTGCAAACTGCACCGAAACAGGCGGCGTCTTTCGGGTATTGGTTTGCGCCGTGGGGGCAACGGGCAGTTTCGCCCGATAGTAATTCGTCAGCGCCGACATGTCGAAGCCGGAGCCGCTGCTGCTCAAAAGACTGAGGCCAAGATAACCACCCATGGTGGCTTCATTCTCGGGCACGAACGCTTAAGAGGTCGCTACCGCGCCGGCAGGCTCAACGCCGTGTCGAAGTTCTGTTCAGAAAGCCTTAACGCCTTGAACAGGGTCGATCCGCCCCGAGACAGCGTGACCAGCGCAAATGCCTTCCCGGCAGCCCTCTCGGCTCTTAACAGTTCCTTTACCGCCCGAACGCCTGACACACCCTTCTGGCCAACCTCGACGATGAGATCACCTGTGCGGATATCGGCCTCTGCCGCCGCAGACGCAACGCCCACCACACGCACATGCAATCCCTGGCTCTCCGTCCCGAGACCCAACCGCCCCCGCAAGGCTGGCGTCAATTCCTCAAGCCCGAGCCCCAGCAGCAATCCACGCGCGGCCGGCACCGCCGGTTGGCGCGCGGCTCCCGCAACACGGTCTGCAGGACGCGTGCCGATGACAAGATCTGTCTGCCACGCCTTGCCCTTGCGCAGGAAGGAGACCTTCAGCGCGGTTCCCGGCTCCAGCTCGGCAATGCGACGCTGAAACGCCCGCGCATCCGCAACCATGACGCCACCGGCATCCGTAATGATGTCTCCCGGAACCAGCCCGGCTTTCGCAGCCGGCCCTGCCGGAGTGACATTGCCGATCAGCGCGCCGAAGGGCGCCGCGACCCCGAATGCGGTTGCAAGATCGGGCGTGAGGTCGAGCGCACTGGCGCCCACCCACCCCCTCAGCACAACGCCTTGCCGCGCGATCCGCGCCATGACGAACCTGAGCGTATTGGCTGGAATGGCAAAGCTCACCCCCGCAGAACCGCCATTGGGCGACATCAGGGCAGAATTGACGCCAATGACCTCGCCCTTCAGGTTCAGGAGCGGGCCGCCTGACGAGCCGCGATTGATGGCAACATCCGTCTGGATGAAATCCTCGAGTACTTCGGCCTCGATCTGCCTGTTGCGCGCGCTGACCACGCCCGCAGACACGCTGCCGCCCAGCCCGAATGGGCTGCCGATGGCAACGACCCAGTCTCCCGGTCGTGCGAATTCCGAGTCCCCCAGCGCCAGTGCCTGCAGCGGTCGATCCTTTGGCACGCGCAAGAGCGCAAGGTCACTCGCCCGATCCGTTCCGACCAGGCGCGCCACCCGACGCGAGCCATCGGAGAACGTGACATGTATTTCCCGCGCCGCATCGATGACGTGGTTGTTTGTGACGATGAGACCCGAGCCGTGCACGATGAAGCCGGTGCCCAGCGAGCGCCCATCACGACCATCCGAAACATGTTCGCGCAGAGCCGACACGCTCACAACCGAAGGCGCAACGCGCGTGGCAAGCCCGGCAACGCTGCCGGGAAGTTCCTGGGCGCGGGCCCACATTGGCGCACTGGCAGCCAGGCTGGCCGCCAGAAAGAGACAGCGAACGAGAATGGTCAACCGCAAGACAGACCCCGAAAACACAAAACAGCGCCGATCATGTGATCAGCGCTGTTTGTGGTAAATATTCGGTTTAGGCCGAGCCTAGCGGCCCGTCTGGCCCTTCTGGAAATACTTGAAGAAGGGGCTGTCCGGTGAAATCACCAGCGTGGTGTTGCTCGGACCCAAAGATTGCTCATAGGCAGTCAGCGACCGATAAAACTCGAAGAACTCCGGATCCCGGCCATAGGCGTCGCCCAGGATACGGTTTCTCTCCGCGTCGCCTTCACCGCGCAGGATGTCGGACTGCTTGGTGGCATTCGCCTTGATGATCGTGACTTCCTTGTCCGCAGCCGACTTGATCCGCTGGGCTTCTTCGTCACCGCTGGCACGATAACCGGCAGCCTCGCGCTGTCGTTCCGTCTGCATGCGACCGAAGACGCTGTCGAGGTTCTCCTTCGGCAGTTCGGCCCGGCGAATACGCACATCGACGACCTCGATGCCAAGCGCCTTGGCCTGCGAACGCATCTGGTCACGGATCGAGGTCATCAGGCTCTGGCGATCGGCCGTCAGCAGGGCTGCAAACGGACGCTTGCCCAGTTCACCGCGCAGGCTCGAGCTGAGGATCGATGACAGGCGCTGCTGAGCCAAGGCATCGGTACGCAACGACTGATAGTAGCGCAGCGGATCCGAAATCCGGTACCGGGCGAACGCGTCGACGACGATGCGCCGGCGGTCGGAGGCAATGACTTCTTCCGGATTGGCATCAAGCTCGAGGATACGCCGATCCATGAAGATCACGTTCTGGATGAACGGCGCCTTCAGGGCGAGACCCGGCTGCTTGATCACGCGCACGGGCTCGCCGAACTGCGTGACGAGCGCCTGCTCCATCTGCTGGACGACGAACACCGACTGGAAACCGAGGACCGCAAGCGCACCCAAGGCAATGAGAATGGCGGAGACTGTCTTGGGCATGTCAGTTGGCTCCCTGCGGAGTGGCATCCGGGCTCTGCGACCTGCGAAGTTCAGGCATTGGCATCGGCAGATACTGGATGACGCCGTTCCTGTTCTCGATCACGATCTTGTTGTTCGCGCCAAGCACGCGCTGCATGGTTTCGAGATACATGCGCTCACGCGTTACCTGCTTGGCATTCTTGTACTGATCGAAGATCGAGATGAAGCGCTGCGCTTCACCCTGCGCCTCGGTGATCATCTTCTGCTTGTAGGCTTCCGCATCCTGCACGATCTTCGCCGCATCACCGCGAGCCTGCGGCACGATCGTGTTCTGGTACCGCTGCGCCTCGTTGCGGCGCTTCTCCTGGTCGGCGCGCGCAGCCTGCACGTCGCGGAACGCATCGATGACCTGCACGGGCGGATCCACTTTGAGCAGGATGACACGCGTGACCGTAACGCCGGCATTATAGGCATCCAGCGTCTTCTGCATCAGCTTCTGCACTTCCTGCTGGACAACCACGCGCCCCTCGGTCTGCACGGTCTCGATCTTGTTGTTGCCGACGACTTCGCGCATGGCGCTTTCGGCAACGGCCTTGATCGTGTTCTGGACGTCTTTGACCTCGAACAGGTACTTCTCGGCGTCGGCAACCTTCCAGAACACATCGAAATCCAGATCGACGACGTTTTCGTCACCGGTCAGCATGATGCTCTCGGCCGAGACGTCGATCGCCGGCGCATCGCCATCACCGCTCTCGCGCATGAACCCGACATTCAGCTGGTTTTCGGCCTCGACGTTCGGACGCAACACGGTCTCGATCGGATAGGGAAGACGGATGTGAAGGCCCGGTCCCAGCTTGTCTACATATTGCCCGAACCGCAGCACCACGCCCTGCTCGGCCGGCTGGATCTGATAGACACCCGTCAGCAACCACAGGAACAAAAGCCCGCCCCCGCCAAGGGCAAGCATCATCGTGTTCGGAGACTGGTTCGGAAACCAGCTGCGGAGATACTCGCGCAGCCGCTTGAAGATGTCCTCGAGGTCGGGCGGCCGGACATTGTTGGGGCCCCTGCCTCCACCGCCATTCGATGGACCCTGTCCCCACGGACCTCGACCACCACCACCGCCGGGAGGCCAGCCCCCACCCTTGTTGTCATTCCACGGCATAACGCTCTCTCATCTCCCTCGTCGACGGCCCCGTCGCCGGATGAGTACCCCGTCCCTGCGCGAAACGCAGCACCGGCAATACATCCCGCATGGGCGAATCAATCGACACAAACCACATTGGATGTACCGTCCAAAGCGGTTTATAAGTTCCTAAAGCCATGGCCCGCAACAGCAGAAGATCCCTCTGGCGATCCGGCCTCGCCCTCCTTAGATGGCATGGATAAGGCGCGCTTCAAGGGCTCGAAATGATTGACAAAACAATGCCCCTCGCGACGAACGAAACCATCCTTGAAGCCTTGCGGACCATACGCGATCCAAAGGACAGCCGAGACGTCGTCTCGCTCGGCCTCATCAACGGCCTTTCCGTGAAGGACGGCCACGTCACGTTCGCCCTCGAGGTGGATCCCGGCGAAGGAAACGCAAGGGAACCCCTGCGGCAAGCCTGCGAGAAAGCGGTTCTGGCCCTGCCCGGCGTGCGATCCGTGACGGCAGTCCTGACCGCCCACCGCACGGCACCACCCGCGGGCGAACAGGCCTCTCCAGAGCGCCAGCGTAACCCAAAAGGAGTAGCCGCCATTGTCGCCGTCGCAAGCGGCAAGGGTGGCGTTGGCAAGTCGACCGTGACCGTGAACCTGGCGATTGCCCTCAGGACACTGGGACTTTCAACCGGAATTCTCGACGCCGACATCTACGGCCCATCGATGCCGAAGATGCTGGGGCTCAAGGGGAAACCCACATCGCGCGACGGTAAAATACTGCAACCCATGCAGGCCTGGGGCTTGAAGACAATGTCCGTGGGATCGCTCGTCAGCGAAGACCAGCCGATGATCTGGCGCGGCCCCATGGTGATGCGCGCGATCACGCAGCTTCTCTTCGAGGTGGACTGGGACCCGCTCGACGTCCTGCTGGTCGACATGCCGCCGGGGACCGGAGACGCCCAGCTCACCCTCGCTCAACGTGTCCCCCTGCGTGGTGCCGTCATCGTGTCGACACCACAGGACGTCGCCCTGATCGATGCGCGCAAGGGGCTGGCAATGTTTCAACGCACCCAGGTCCCGGTGTTCGGCATTGTCGAGAACATGAGCACATTCGTCTGCCCGCATTGCGGCGGCCAGACGCATATCTTCGGACACGGCGGCGCGCGCGAGACCGCGCGAACCATCGGGTGCGATTTCCTCGGCGAAGTACCGCTGCATCTGTCGATCCGCGAGACCTCTGACGCCGGCAGCCCCATCATGGCGACACAGCCGGACGCACCGCAGGCACAGGCCTTCCTGGCAATCGCAGCAAAGATCGCCGAGAAGCTGAAGGCAGGACCGGCACGCACCGCGCCCACGATTACATTTGAATGAAAAAGGGGCCGAAGCGGACAACGCTTCGGCCCCGAACCTGCCCGCGAGAGGCAGCAAGACTTACGGACGGCCCTTCGTCAACGTCGCCTTCAGCTTGCCCTGCGGCGTCACCACATCCCAGCTGTCACCGACATTCTTCGCGCCCGGGAAATCCGAGCACTGCTTGGCCTCTTCCGGCTTCGGCGCCGGGGCCGTCTGCGCGAAGCAAAGCTTCGTGCCTTCAAGCGCCCACGTCCCCTTCACTTCGGAGCCGTCAGCCATCTTGCGGGAAACCTTCTTGTCGGCATCGTAATAGATGCGTCCGACTTCCTTGCCATCCGGACCCGTGATGACGACCGTATTGCCATAACGGCTGGCCATCGGATCATCGGCGGCGATCGCCATCGACACGCTCATGGCTGCAACGGCAAGACCTGCAAAAACGCGCTTCATGTGTATCTTCCTTTTTTGTCTTTCACAAACGGTCCTGGAAGGACGCGGCGGGGGTGTAGTTGATCCCGCCCGCCCCGGCAAGTGAACAGAATGTTGGAAATCCCGATGGCGCAAAGCCAACGAAATCCGCACCAGGTCACACGCACGGGTTGATGAGCAGGCGCAGCAATCACGCCTGATAGTTCAGCTTGAGGCCGGGCCGCGGCCACTGCATCTCCACCAGCTTGCCCGTTCCGGACAGGCAGACATACGCCGTCCTCATGTCCTTGCCGCCGAAACAGATATTCGTCACCAGCGGATCGGCAAACGGGAACTGTTCGTAGCTGCCGTCCGGGGCAATCGAGGTAACGCCACCGGTCGGAAACGAGATCGTCGCAACGCAGATACGGCCATTGGCCTCGACGGCCAGCGAGTCGAAAAGCTGCAGCCCGGGAAGACCGCACACCAGGTCCCCATTCAACGGACCCGTACGCGGCCCAACGACGCCTGGCGAGACGATATCGAACTTCATCAACCGCCCCTCATGCGTCTGCGCGACATAGAGCGTCTTCTCGTCGGGTGACAGCCCGCAGCCATTGGGGTTCATGATGGGAAACACGATCTCCCGCACATGCTTGCCGTCCGGCGTCGCGTAGTACACGGCGCCACGGTCATGCAGGCGACCATAGCTCTTGCCAAGGTCCGTGAAATAGAAGCCGCCCTGCTTGTCGAAGACGAGGTCGTTCGGACCATTGAACTTCAGGCCATCGCAGCTTTCATAGAGGCGCTCCACCTTCCCGGTCTTGAGATCGACACGCTCGATCCGCCCGCCCGAATAGTCGTGCGGCCGGTCTCCGGGAACCAGCAAGCCACCATTGTCGTGCCATTCGAAACCGCCATTGTTGGTCACATAGACCGCACCATCCGGACCCAAAGCTGCGCCATTGGGACCACCGCCCAGCGTAGCGATCACCTCGGCCTTGCCGTTCCAGACGCGCGTCAGCGTTTGGCGGGCAATCTCGACCAGGACCACGCTTCCATCAGGCATCGCAATCGGGCCCTCGGGAAATCTCAGGCCGCTGGCAATCTCATGCATGCTCATGGGTAAAGTCCTTTCGCTCGAGAATGATGAAACTATAGCCGATCGGTTGCGTCGCTGAAGAGGGGTAAACACCTTCAACCCGCTCGCGCCAGGTACTGCGATCGAAGGCAGGAAAGAAGGCGTCACCCTCGACGGTAACAGCAACTTGCGTCAGGTAGATGCGCGTCACGAGGCCAAGCGCCTGCGCATAGAGTTGTGCGCCGCCAATGATCATGATCTCGTCGGGGTTTTCGCGGCGCGCCAAGTCAAGTGCCGCGTCGAGCGAGGGGGCAACCACGGCATCCGGAGCGACATAGGACGCCTGCCGCGTGACGATGATGTTTGTCCGGCCCGGGAGCGGACGCTTCGGGAAACTCTCCCAGGTCTTGCGCCCCATGATGATCGGCTTGCCCATCGTGCGGGCCTTGAACCATTTCAGGTCCTCCGGAAGGCGCCACGGCAAGCCGCCCTCCCGGCCAATCACCCCATTGTCCGAAACGGCAACGATGAGCGAAAGGACCGGAAGGTTCATGGAGCGCCCACGCGCGCCAGGTCATCACCCGTGAGGCGGAACACGGTCCACTCATCCATCGCGACGGCACCCAGCGACCTGTAGAAGTCGATCGCCGGCTGGTTCCAGTCGAGCACCGACCACTCCACGCGCGTGCAGCCTTCTCGAACCGCGCGCCGGGCCAGCTCGACCAGCAGCGCCTTTCCGACGCCCCGTCCCCGCATCTCGGGGATCACGAACAGATCCTCGAGATAGATCCCGTGCCGCCCCCGGAATGTCGAAAAATTGTAGAACCACAGCGCGAACCCGACCGGCATGCCCTCGAGCACGGCAATGTCGCAGAACACGCGCGGGTCAGGTGCGAGCAGCGCCGCCCTCAGGTCCGCCTCGGTCGCATCGACCTCTGTGGCCAGCCGCTCGTAATCCGCAAGGGCCCGGATAAAGCCCATGACAAGCCCGATGTCGTCGCTGCCCGCACGACGTATCGCAAGCGCGCCGGTCAAACCGCCACCGGCGCTGCGATATGCGGGTGCGCCTGGTATCCTTCGAGCACGAAGTCCTCGTAGCTGAAACCGAAGATGTCGTTGACCGCAGGATTGATCCTCATCCGCGGCAAGGCGTGAGGTGCGCGGGACAACTGCAGCTCCGCCTGCTCGATATGGTTCAGGTACAGATGCGCATCACCGAAACTATGGATGAATTCGCCCGGCTTCAGTCCCGTCACTTGCGCCACCATCATGAGCAGCAGCGCATACGAGGCAATATTGAAGGGGACGCCCAGGAAGATGTCGGCCGAGCGCTGGTACAGCTGGCAGGAAATGCGCCCTTCCGCGACATAGAACTGGAACAGGCAATGACATGGTGGCAGGGCCATGCGATCGACATCGGCCGGGTTCCACGCCGTCACGATCAAGCGCCGCGAATCCGGGTTCTTCCTGATCTGCCCGATCAGATTAGCGATCTGGTCGATCGCTGACCCGTCGCGCGCCGGCCACGAACGCCACTGCGCGCCATAGACAGGGCCAAGATCGCCGTCGCTGTCGGCCCACTCGTCCCAGATCCGCACGCCATTCTGCTGCAGATAGCGCACATTCGTGTCCCCGCGCAGGAACCACAGCAGTTCGTGCACGATCGACTTCAGGTGGAGCTTCTTGGTCGTGAGAAGCGGGAAACCCTCATCAAGGTCGAAGCGCATCTGATGCCCGAATACGGACAGCGTTCCCGTGCCCGTCCGATCGTGCTTTCGCACGCCGTGACGCAGCACGCGTTCCATCAACTCATGATACTGGCGCATCGGCTCACCAAATGTCGGTCCAATACACTACCGCGCACCTGCGGCCGACCAAAAGCCCGGAAAACCGCCCAATCCCCAGCCTTCAATTTTTAACGCGCACACCCTATATAGAGAGGGCCGGTTCGCCGGCTATGGCGATAAACGCGCGTGCAATAAACGGCTCGGACCCGGGGGCGGTACCCGGCACCTCCACCAACCCGGCAGCAGGCCAGACCTTGGCAACTGCCCGGCTGATGGGGGTGAAACAGGATCGACGAACGCGTAAAGACGTTGCTTTCGCCCGGCATGGTTCCGCCGTTATCGGGCTAATCGTACATGTGCCAACGATAATGAAATGGTACTCGCTGCCTAACCAGGCAAGCGCGGTTCGGGGGGGCACCGGGCAACAGAAGCCCCTCCACTTTCTTCATCCATCGCCCTGCCCGCAGCCGTCGTCAATACTGAGGACGAGCCGGCCACCGACCGGCGTCTGCGCCCATCTCTCGGCCAGCGCATCGATGGCTGCCCGCATCTCCAGGATGTCCTGCGGCGTCACGGGAATGGGCTGGTCGCCCCGTGCCGCGCAGGTCGTGTGAAACAGGTCGATGACCTCGACAGGGTCCGGTCGCCCGCTCCATGTGTCGGCCTGCATCGTCTCGACCAGCCGCTCGATCGCTTCGCTGACGGCCTCAGGCGCCATGCGCAAGCCTTCCCCTTCGCCAGCTGCGCGCCGCGCCAGGAAACCACGCGCGCCCATAACGCGCTCGACCGCATGATGGAACATGTCGTGGGGGATGGGGCGCTGCCGCGGACAAGCCGTTTCGACCCACGCGCCATCCTTCAGGACCAGCAGCGCATCATGCTTGCCAGGGCGCTTCTCGAAGATCACCTCGCTCATCCGCCCCTCCTGCCGGGTCCGCGGGTCGCACGACTGGCGCGAACCTGCAGGACGGCCATCATGATCGCAGCCACGACACACAGCGTGCCGCCGACAGCCAGCGTCACCGGAGCGCCAACCTCGTGCGAGATCCAGCCCGCGAGCAATGAACTGATCGGCACCATCCCGATGAAAGACATCACGTAATAGGCCATGACGCGCCCGCGCATCACGTCCTCCACCGCACCCTGTATCAGGGTATTGGTCGCCACGCCCATCGCCATCATGCCAAAGCCGGCAGGAACAAGCAGGAGCAGCGACAGCCAGATGGTTTCGGACATCGCAAACGCCGCCAGCGCGCCACCAAACAGCGCCGCCGCAAGACACGGCACCGCCCGCATGTAGGCCGGAGATATCCGAGAGGTGACAATGGCCCCGGCAAGCGCACCGCCACCCACCGCCGACATCATGTATCCCAGCAACTCCGAGCTGCCATGCAGCACGTCACGGGCGAAAATCGGCATCAATGTCAGGTACGAAGTACCAAAAAGGCTGGAGAGCACCAGCAGCAGCAGCATGGCGCGAATGCCGGCATGCTGCGTGACATAGTCAAACCCCGCCTTCAGGTCGCTGAGCGGGTGACTGGGTTCGCGAACAGGCAGCGGCTCGACCTTGACCATGGCAAGGCTGCTGATGACCGCAAGATAGGAAACCGCGTTGAGCGCAACGCACCAGCCTTCGCCGATAGCAGCCACAAGCACGCCCGCCAGCGCAGGACCCACCAGCCGCGCCGCGTTGAACATGATCGAATTCAGGGCAATCGCCTGCGGCAGGTCTTCCCGCCCGACAAGCTCTACCGTGAACGACTGCCGCGTCGGCACGTCAAAGGCGTTGGCAATTCCGGACAACAGCGCAATCACCATGATGTGCCAGACCTCGATCAGGTTCGAGATGGCAAGCACCGCAAACACCACCGCGCAACCCATCATGGCAAGCTGCGTATGGAACAGGATCTGCCGGCGCGGCAACCGGTCGGCAATCACCCCTGCAAACGGGGTCACCAGAAGCATCGGCACCTGTCCGGCAAATCCGACCAGTCCGAGCAGAAGCGGCGAGTCCGTCAGCTTGTAGACGAGCCACGACTGCGCGATGGCCTGCATCCAGAAACCGACCAGCGATACAAGTTGGCCGACGAAATAGAGCCGATAGTTGCGATGCCTGAACGGCGCGCGGAAACGGCTCGGCCGTGCGGGCCGCACCGGAAGGTCCGTGATGTCTTCTGGATCGCTCACGCTGGAAGACGCAAGTCTGCAGTCCTGACGAAAAGGGGCGCCGGCATCTCGGCCAGGCGCCCGCAGCACGACAAGTGGAAAATGCTAGCGCTTGGCAAGCAAGTCACGGATCTCGACCAGCAACTTGGCCTCGGCCGTGGGCTCCGGCGGCACGGCCGGCACAGGCACCGGCTGGCGCTTCAGCCTGTTCATGCCCTTCACGACCAGGAAAAGAACAAACGCGATGATGAGGAAGTTGATCATCACGGTGACGAACTTGCCCCACGCAAGAACGGCACCCTGCTTGCGCGCCTCGTCCAGCACCGAGGCCGTGACCCCCTCATTCAGCCCGACGAAATAGTTCGAGAAATCGACGCTCCCCAGCGCCCCGATCAGCGGCATGATCATGTCCCCGACCATGGAATCGACGATCTTGCCGAACGCCGCACCGATGATCACACCGATGGCGAGATCGACCACGTTCCCTTTGAGTGCAAATTCCCTGAATTCCTTGAGCATACTGAATACCCCTCTTCAATGACTGGCCCCGGCCGGGACTCACCCGGCCAGCAGGCCCAAGCCCTAACACACTGTATCGCCATGGGACAAAGCGCCCGCCTTGCGACCCACTGGCAGTCGCTGCTAAACCCATGGCCTATGAGCTCCAAGGACTGGATAGACTATCCCAACCTGGTTGAAGCGGCGCAGCGCGAGATGGATCGCGCGCAGCGCGGCATCGTGCGCGAGGCGCTCAGGCACGTCGCCAGGGGCGGGGTGATGGGAAACCATCACTTTTACATCGCTTTTGACACGCGCGCGCCGGGTGTCGTGCTCTCCGATGCGATGAAGGCCCGCTATCCGGAACTGATCACGATCGTGCTTCAGAACCAGTTTTGGAACCTGAAGGTGGAGGACGACGCCTTCGAGGTCGGGCTCAGCTTCAACAAGGTTCCCGAGATGCTGCGCGTGCCCTTCTCGGCCGTTCGCCAGTTCGCCGACCCGTCGCAGAATTTCGGCCTGCAATTTTCAGCCCCACCGGGCACGCCCGCACCCCAGCCATCTGCCGCCCCCCCCGCGCAACCAATGCCGGAACAGGTCGAACCCGAAGCCGCACCGACGCCCGAAGCGAGCGGTACCGAGGACAGGGATCCGCCCCCGCCGTCCGGACCTACCGTCGTCAGCCTCGACAAGTTCCGCAAGAAATAGCCCCCCCACGGACAGGCCCATGACAAAGACACGCAAGGAAACAGACACTTTTGGCGCCATTGAAGTTCCCGCCGACCGTTACTGGGGAGCCCAGACCCAGCGCTCGATCGAGAACTTCAGGATCAGTGGCGAGCGCATGCCCATCGCGCTTGTCCATGCCTTTGGCATCGTCAAGAAGGCGGCAGCGCTTACCAATGTTGCGCTGAAGGATCTCGACCCGAAGATCGGCGAGGCCGTCTGCCAGGCCGCAGACGAAGTCATTGCCGGAAAGCTCGATGACCACTTCCCGCTTGTCGTGTGGCAAACGGGATCTGGCACGCAGACCAACATGAACGCCAACGAGGTCATATCCAATCGCGCAATCGAGATGCTCGGCGGCGAGATGGGATCGAAGAAGCCGATTCACCCCAACGATCACGTCAATCGTGGCCAGTCGTCGAATGACAGCTTCCCGACGGCCATGCACATTGCCGCGGTCCTCGAAATTCACCGTCGTCTCATGCCGGGACTGCGTCGCCTTCACGGCGCTCTGGCATCGAAGGCACATGACTTCGCCGCGATCATCAAGATCGGCCGCACGCATCTGCAGGACGCAACGCCGATCACGCTGGGACAGGAGTTCTCGGGCTACGCGCGCCAGGTAGAGTTGGGCATCGAGCGCGTGGTGACCGCGCTGCCCCGCCTCTACCCGCTGGCGCAGGGCGGCACGGCCGTCGGCACGGGCCTGAATGCGCCGGTTGGCTTTGCCGAGCGCTTCGCCGAGGAAACGTCGCGCATCACCGGCTACCCGTTCGTGACCGCAAGCAACAAGTTCGAAGCGCTTGCCGCCCACGATGCCCTGGTCGAGTTCTCCGGCGTCCTGAACACGCTGGCGACATCGCTCTTCAAGATCGCCAACGACATTCGCCTTCTGGGTTCGGGCCCGCGCTCGGGCCTCGGCGAACTGCTGCTGCCCGAGAATGAGCCCGGCTCGTCGATCATGCCGGGCAAGGTGAACCCGACCCAGGCCGAAGCCCTGACAATGGCCTGCGCCCAGGTCATGGGGAACCACGTCGCGATCACCATCGCCGGCAGCCAGGGTCACATGGAGCTCAATGTCTTCAAGCCTGTCATGATCTTCAACCTGCTGCAGTCGATCAGGCTGATTGGCGACGCATCCGTGAGCTTTACCGACAACTGCGTCACCGGCATCGTGCCGAACACCCGCCATATCGACGAACTCATGCGCCGCTCGCTGATGCTGGTGACGGCCCTCGCGCCGAAGGTTGGCTACGACACTGCCGCAAAGATCGCCAAGACCGCGCACAAGAACGGAACAACGCTGCGCGAGGAGGCTCTGAAGCTCGGCGTCATAACGGGCGATGAATTCGACAGCATCGTTCGCCCCGAAGACATGATCGGACCGGGTTGACCTTGCCTTGGCCAGCACGCTCAAGCGCTCCCTGACCCTGTCCGGGCACCGCACCAGCGTGTCCCTGGAACAGGAGTTCTGGGACGCCCTGAACGAGATTGCAGATGCGTCTGGAAAACCGCTCTCGCGGTTGATAGACGATATAGACAAGCGGCAGGGGCGCGGTAAGAACCTGTCGAGTGCGCTACGCTTGTTTGTCCTGGCGCACTTCAGGGATCACAGGGGATAACGATGGGCGATGTCATCAATCTGAACCAGGTGCGCAAGGCCCGCGCAAAGGCCGAAGCCGAAAAGTCTGCCGACACCAACCGCGTGGTGCACGGCACGCCGAAGGCAATCAAGAAGAAGACGCGAACCGAAAAGAAGAAATCGGAAAAGACGCACGCGGGCAAGAAGATGGACAAGCCGACGCCAAGCAACGGCAGCGATGAGTAACGGCCCCTACGCAGGTATAAAGGTCGTCGACCTGACCCGCGTCCTCGCAGGCCCCTACTGCACGATGATGCTCGCAGACCTCGGCGCAACGGTCATCAAGGTCGAGGTGCCCGGTACCGGCGACGACTCCCGCCACATCGGCCCCTTCATGAACGGAAAGTCGGCCTACTTCACGTCGGTCAACAGGGGCAAGCACTCGGTGGCGCTTGATCTCAAGGCGCCGGCGGATCGTGATGTCTTCGACCGCCTGCTGTCCGAGGCCGACGTCCTGATCGAGAACTACCGCGGCGGAACCATGGAACGGCTGGGCTATGGCTGGGCCAACGTCCACGCAAGGTTCCCGCGGCTGATCTACTGCGCCGTGAGCGGCTTTGGCCAGACGGGCCCCTACGCGCAAAAACCTGCCTACGACATCGTGGTACAGGGCATGGGCGGCATGATGAGCCTGACCGGCCACGAAGGGACACCACCCACACGCGTCGGCACGTCGATCGGCGACATCACGGCAGGACTGTTCTCACTGTCGGCGCTTGGCGCCGCCCTCTTCCACCGTGAACGCACCGGCGAGGCACAGTTCGTCGACATCGCGATGCTCGACTGCCAGGTCGCCCTGCTCGAGAACGCAATTGCCCGCACGCAGGCCACCGGCAACCCGCCAGGTCCGCTGGGCTCGCGCCACCCCTCCATCACGCCCTTCCAGGCCTATCAGACCGCCGACGGGTACATCATCATTGCAGCAGGCAACGACCAGCTGTTCAGCCGCCTCTGCGACGCCATAGGCGCGCCAGCCCTCGCCCGCGACGAGCGCTTCTCGACCAATGATCGGCGCAACAGCCACCACGTGGAACTCGGTCGTGAACTCGAGGCCATCCTTGCCGCTCTGCCTGCCAGCGCCTGGATTGTCCGCATCGAGGCCGCCGGGGTGCCCTGCGGCCCCATCAACGACGTGCGCCAGGTCATGGCGGACCCGCAGGTGCGCGCCCGCAACATGATTGTCTCCACGCATGACCGCGACATCGGTCGCCTCGAACTGGCCGGCAACCCGATGAAATTGTCAGCCTTCCAGGACCCGCCGACGCGGCCGGCCGCCCAAGCCCTCGACGAGCGTGGCCCGGACATTCGCCGCCACGGCTTTGCCGCCGTCATGGCGGAAAACCCCCCGTCAAACGGCTGAAAAACCAGGGAAACCAAGCCCGCCTCCCTTGGAGCGCCAGCAAAAAGGCCTGCGGAAAACCGCCAAAGCACTTCGTTCCACCGGCCGCGCGAGCCGCTATAACACAGCCATGACCCAGCCCAATCTCGCTCACGTGCCCCAGGCAGCCGAACCACCCTATCTGCGTGGCCTCAACGAGGCGCAGCGAGAAGCCGTGCTGACCACGGACGGCCCCGTGCTCGTCCTCGCAGGCGCCGGCACAGGCAAGACCCGCGTGCTGACCACGCGCCTCGCCCACCTCATTGCATCCCGCAAGGCCTGGCCCAGCCAGATCCTCGCCGTCACCTTCACCAACAAGGCCGCGCGCGAGATGATCGCCCGCACCGGCGCCGTGATCGGCGAGATGGTCGAAGGCATGCCCTGGCTGGGCACGTTCCACTCGATTTGCGCCAAGATGCTGCGCCGTCACGCCGAGCTTATCGGCCTCAAGCACAATTTCTCGATCCTCGACGACGACGACCAGCTGCGCCTGCTCAAGCAGGTGATCGAGGCCGCACGCATCGATGAGAAGCGCTGGCCCGCCCGCCAGCTCTCCTCCCTGATCGACAGCTGGAAGAACCGCGCCATGACGCCGAAGGACGTTCCGTCAGGCGAGGCCTTCGCCTACGGCAATGGCAAGGGCGCGGAACTCTACGAGGCCTACCAGCAGCGCCTGAAGGCCCTGAACGCCGTCGACTTCGGCGATCTCCTGCTCGACGTCATCACCATCCTGCGCACGCACCCGGAGGTCCTTCAGGACTACCAGCAGCGCTTCGCCTACATCCTCGTCGACGAGTACCAGGACACAAACGTCGCCCAGTACCTGTGGCTCAGGCTCCTCTCGGCACAGCGCCGCAACATCTGCTGCGTCGGCGACGATGACCAGTCGATCTATGGCTGGCGCGGCGCCGAGGTCGACAACATCCTGCGCTTCGAGAAGGACTTCCCCGGCGCAAAGCTGGTGCGCCTCGAACGCAACTACCGCTCGACACCGCATATCCTCGCGGCCGCATCAGGCCTGATAACCGCGAACAAGAGCCGCCTCGGCAAGACGCTCTGGACCGACCTCCCCGACGGTGAACGCGTCTCAGTGCGGGGCGTCTGGGACGCCGAGGAAGAAGCCCGCACCATCGCAAGCGACATCGAGCAGGTCGCCCGCAACCGCGGCAAGCTCAGCGACATCGCCATCCTCGTGCGCGCCTCCTTCCAGATGCGCTCGTTTGAAGAGCGTTTCGTGCAGCTCGGCATCCCCTATCGCGTGGTCGGTGGCCCGCGCTTCTACGAGCGTCAGGAAATCAGGGATGCCCTCGCCTATCTGCGCGTTATCGCCCAGCCCGACGACGATCTCGCCTTCGAGCGCATCTTCAACAAGCCCAAGCGCGGCCTCGGCGACGCAGCCCTTCAGGCCGTCCACAAGATGGCGCGCGTGCTGAAGAAGCCCCTCCTCGCCGCCGCGCACGCCCTGACCGAAACCGACGAGATACCAGCCCGCACCCGCAGCGCCATCCGCGAACTGGTGCAGCAATTCGCCCGCTGGCGCGACCAGGCCACGGCGCTTCCCCACACGGAGCTCGCCGAACTCGTGCTCGACGAGAGTGGCTACACCGCCATGTGGCAAGCCGATCGCACGCCCGAGGCTCCCGGCCGGCTTGAGAACCTCAAGGAACTGATCCGCTCGATGGAAGAGTTCGAATCCCTCGGCGGCTTCCTCGAGCACGTCTCCCTCGTGATGGAGATCGAGCAGTCGGACACCCAGGAAAAGGTCACCATCATGACCCTGCACGGCGCCAAGGGGCTCGAATTTCCGACCGTGTATCTTCCCGGCTGGGAAGAGGGCCTGTTCCCCAGCCAGCGCACCCTCGACGAAAACGGCCTCCAGGGCCTCGAGGAGGAACGCCGCCTCGCCTATGTCGGCATAACGCGGGCGCGCCAGAAGGCCTGCATCTCCTACGCCGCAAACCGTCGCGTCCACGGTATGTGGCAGAGCGCAGCGCCCTCGCGTTTCATCGCCGAACTGCCGCAAGACGCGGTCGTGTTTGAAAACGACCCGGGATTGCCCTACGGCAACAGCACCCTGTCGGCGGGTCCGGCCTTCGACAGCACCTACAATTCACCCGGCTGGCAGCGCGCACAATCCCGTCGTGGCGAGGTCATGGGCAGCCGCCCCGCGCTCGAAAGCCATGCCGAACTCGTCGCGACATCCGACCCCGCCGCAACCGAGTACCAGCGCGGCGACCGCGTGTTCCACCAGAAATTCGGCTATGGACGCGTGGCATCGGTCGACGGCAACAAGCTTACCGTGCGCTTCGACAAGGCTGGCGAGAAGCGCGTGATCTCCAATTTCGTGGCAAGGGCCTGAGACGATGACAGTATGCTGGAAGGCCAGGGCCGTGCTGCCCAAGCGCGAGGCGCTCCAACTCAGCGAGGCGCTCGAGCAGATCGAGCCTGCTCCGGTAGTCTCGGCCTTCGAGCTGGGCGAACGCGGCCTGTGGGAAGTCGAAGCCTTCTTCGCCCTCGAACCCGATGAAGCCGACCTGCAGCAACGTTTCGGCGTTCCCATGCGCGTGATCCCGATCGAGGATGAAAACTGGGTCGCTCGCGTGCTCGACGGCTTGCCACCCGTCGAGACCGGGCGCTTCTTCCTCTATGGCAGCCACGACACAAGCCTCGTGCCCGCCAACGCCATCGGCCTGAAGATCGAGGCCTCCTACGCCTTCGGCACCGGCCACCATGGCACCACGCGAGGCTGCCTGCTCGCCTTCGAGCACCTGGCGCAACGACGCGCGTTCCGCAGCGCCCTCGATCTGGGATGCGGCACCGGTGTCCTTGGCCTCGCCTTCGCCCGCCTGCTGAAGCGCCCCGTCGTCGCCACCGACATCGATCCCCTTGCCACATCGAAGGCGATCGAAAACGCACGCATCAACCGGGCCCTGCCCTGGATGCGCATTGAAACGGCGAACGGCTTTCGCTCGACACTGATTGCGGACAATGCGCCCTACGATCTCATCTTCGCGAATATCCTCGCAGGCCCCCTGATGCGGCTGATGCCCGGCATCTGGCGCAACACCTCGCCCGGCGGCAACGTGATCCTCTCGGGTATCCTCGACGAACAGGCCCTCGGCATCTGCTCGATTGCCCGCAGCTTCGGCTTCCGCATCCTCCGCCGCTCGGCCCTCGAGGGCTGGATCACGCTGATCCTTGAGCGTCCCGCCCAGGAGCGCGGGCGTCCCGCCCGCCTCCGGCCACGATCCAATCAGATCCGCGGCCAGCGAAGCGGATTTTTGTAAAACCACCCCTCGGTCAGCAACGCCCCCACTTGAGCCCCGGCCTTGGCGGGACTAGGCTCCGCCCATGCTGCACCAGACCAAATTCCAGTCTTTCACCGAGACAACGTCACCCCTGCAGGGCGCGCCCCGCCTTGCAGCCCTTCGCGCCGAACTCAAGCGCCGTGGCCTCGACGGTTTCGTCGTACCCCGCGCTGACGAGTACCAGGGCGAATATGTCCCCGCACGGGCCGAGCGCCTGGCTTGGCTCACCGGATTCACAGGCTCCGCCGGCGCCGCCGTGGTCCTGCTCGAGAAGGCCGCGATCTTCACCGACGGGCGATACACCGTCCAGACGCCCGAGCAGGTCGACGGTAAATCGTTCGAATTCCGCTCCCTCGTCGATGAACCGCCGCCGGACTGGATTGCCGACAATCTGCCCAAGGGCGGCAAGCTCGCCTACGACCCGTGGATGCACACCGCCGCGGGCGTCGAGGCGCTCCAGGGCGCCGTCACGAAAGCCGGCGGAACACTTGTTCCGTGTACGGACAATCCGCTTGATGCCGCATGGGAAGACCAGCCTGCAGCACCGATGGGACAAGTTGCCCACCAGCCGCTCGATTACGCCGGCGAGACATCGCAGTCCAAGCGCGAGCGCATCGCCGCAGAGCTGCGCAAGGCGGGCACCGACGCCGCCGTCATCACCTTGCCCGAATCCATCGCCTGGCTCCTGAACATCCGCGGCAGCGACGTCCCCCACACGCCCTTCCCGCACGCCTACGCGATCCTGGGCAACGATGCGCACGTTCAGCTCTTCATGGACCGGCGCAAGTTCACGCAAGGCATTGACGAGTGGCTGGGCAACCAGGTCACCGTCCGGCCGCAGGCCGAGCTCGCCGACCAGCTGCGCGCCCAAAAGGGCCGCAAGGTGCAGATCGACCCCGCAACGGCCTCGGCATGGCTCTTCGACCGCCTCAAGGAGGCCGGCGCAACGATCGTTCGCGCAGCCGACCCCGTTCTCCTGCCCAAGGCATGCAAGAACCCGACCGAACTCGAGGGAACCCGCAACGCCCACGCGCGCGACGGCGTCGCCCTGTCCAGGTTCCTGGCCTGGCTCTCGACCGAGGCCCCCAAGGGCGGCGTCGACGAGATCGAGGCCTGCCGCGTGCTGGAAGATTTCCGCATCCAGACAGGAAGCCTGAAGGACCTGAGCTTTGGCTCGATCTCGGGCGCAGGCGCCAACGCAGCGCTGCCGCATTATCGTGTCACCAGCAAGTCGAACCGCAAGCTGCGCCATGGCGAGATCTACCTGATCGACTCCGGTGGCCAGTATCTCGACGGCACGACCGACGTGACCCGCACGATCGTCGTGGGCACCCCTTCTCCGGAAATGAAGGACCGTTTCACCCGCGTGCTGAAGGGTCACATCGCCCTCGCGCGCGCACGCTTCCCCGAGGGGACCACAGGCGTCCAGCTCGATACGCTGGCCCGCATGGCCTTGTGGGAAGGCGGCTACGACTATGACCACGGGACGGGACACGGCGTCGGCGCCTATCTCAGTGTCCACGAGGGCCCGCAGAACATTTCCAAGAAGCAGGTCAACGTGGCGCTGAAGCCCGGCATGATCATCTCCAACGAGCCTGGCTACTACAAGGTCGGCCACTACGGCATCCGGATCGAGAACCTGATCGTCGTGACCGAGCCCCGCGACGTCGGCGGCGAACGCCGCATGATGGAGTTCGAAACCATCACCCTCGCCCCGATTGACCTCAACCTGGTGGAGCCATCCATGCTGACCGCGCCCGAGCGGCAATGGCTGAACGACTATCACGCGCGCGTCCGCCAGAAGATCGCACCGGGCCTCGATGAGAGCACGCGGGCGTGGCTCATGGACGCGACCAGGTCGATCTGACGGCGCGCAAACAGGGATGGCACCGATCAATCGCCTCGACCACGTCATCATTGCGGTGCGCGACCTCGACGCCGCCGCCACGGCGTGGCGCAAGCTTGGCCTGACCCTCACACCTCGCGGCCTTCACGAGGGAAAGGGAACCGGCAACCACTGCATCATGTTCCCCGACAGCTACATCGAGCTTCTGGGCATCGTCGATGAGACCGGCGCGAAGGGTCGCCTGGCCGAGAGGGTGAACCAGCGCGGCGAAGGCGGAATGGGCATTGCCTGGGGCGCCGATGACGCCGACAGCGCCTGCAAGGCCTTGCGCGCGCAGGGTGTCGCCGCCGAAGACCCGAACGATCTTTCCCGCCCGCTCGATCTTGATGGCAAGCGGGACATCGTGCGCTTCCGCAACGTCATGCTGCCGGGGCTCGACCTGCCGGGAACAATGCAGTTCATCTGCACCCACCTGACACCGGAACTGACGCGCGCGCGTCGCGAATGGATGCTTCATCCAAGCGGTGCGACCGGCATCATCGAGGTTCTGGTCGCTGCAGATGACGTCGCCGCAGCACGTGCACAGCTTGCCCCGGCAGACCCGACCAACAGCAGGATCACGCTCGCAACCCGAAGCGAACTCGAGCAGCAACTCGGGACAAAGGCACTGCAGGCAAGCCCCGCCACAGGCATCCTCGCCCTCACCGTTCGCGTCAATGAACTCGACGCGGCAGGCGCCATGCTCTCGATGGGTCGCATCCCCCATGAGGAACAGGGCGCACGCATCATCGTTCCGGCCAGCGCCACGCACGGCGTGGCGCTCGTTTTCACCGAGGACTGAAGCTCACACCGTCGCCAGCTGGCGCGCCGGGCTCCACCGCCTCACCGCGACCAGGAACCCGAGCACCACGACCACAAGCACAAGCGACACGGCATGGCCGCTGACCGCAATGCCCGCGGCTGCCGCCCAGCTGATCGATGAGAAGGCCTCCGACAGGGTCGCAACCCGTGACGAGGTATGGCGGCGCCGGAACTGGCTGCGACGCGCCTGGCTGCGGAACCAGAACTGAATGGCCGTAGCCGACGCCGCCGACGCGCCGATCGCCAGCAAGGCGATGCAGGCCGCCGTGACGGAGAAGAACAGCAACGCCGTCACGAAAGGAACGAACACGACGGTCACGCAAAGCCCGACCGCTTCAAGCTTGCTTTGCAGCAGGCGCGAGGGCGAGACCGGCGCCGTCAGGACAAGGTCGGGCGCATCTTCGCCACAGATCGCAAGCCACGAAAGCCCGCCCGCCAGCTGCCCCGCCGCCATCACCAGCACGGGCACCAGAACGACCGGAGCTCCCCCTTCGATCGCATAGCTATGCCAACGCATCGCCGCCGGCGGCACGAGATAGAGCAGTTGCATCAGCGACTGCGACAGAAGCCAGGGATCGCGCAGGATCAGCTGGATTTCCTTTCGGCGCAGCGCCGCCGGGGGCGATCCCCACCAGAACAGCCTGTCCACGTCGCGCTCGCTGTCGCGCCGCTGCGGAGCACCCGAAGCCGCAAGCGCATACGCAGCAAACCGCGGCACGTGCACGCGCGCCGTCACGACAAACAGGGCAAGGCTGGCGCCGAACACGACGAGGAGGGCAACCCCGTCCCCCAGCGCAGCGCGCGCCGGCAACCAAACAAGGCTGTCCACGTCAGGCACCTGCGCCAGGACGGCCTGCGAACCCAGATAGGAAAGCCGTGACAGCGTCCCCGTCGAGAACAGCGCCGCCATCTGCAGGCCGACGGCGAACAGGCCGCCCACGATCGCCGCAACGATCTGCGCCGCCACGCGTGTCCGCCGCGGTCCGATGCCGTGGAACAGGATGACCGTCAGGATGATGGCGACCGCAGTCGCAACCATGGCAAGGGCAGGCACCACGCCATAGGCCGCAAGCCAGCGCACCCCGCCGTGCCACGCCAGCACATTGATGAAGGGTCCCACGAACAGCAGCGACATGGCGCTGACCGAGAGCACGATCGCGCCAACACGCACGGCAAACAGCCGCTGCGCCTGCGCAGGCGAGCTCAGGATCAGTTCAAGATCCGATCGCGTGTAGAAGGTCCGCGTGACGCTTTCCATCGCCTGGGACAGGATCGCCGACCCGGCAAGCACAAGCCCAGCAGAAACGCCCACAAGCGTAGACAGGTCACCCCGAAGCGCAAGCCCCGCGAGCGGCCCCACGACATAATGCGCGATCAGGTGCATGACGCCCAGGAAGATCGACACCCCGATCAGGATGCCACGCACGCGTCCGGGGCGTTCGGCACCCACCACCGAAAAGACGTCGCGCCACGAAAGCCGCGCCTCATGGCGCGCGAACCACCAAAGGGATCCGGGCGCGCTCATGCCGCGTTCGTATCCTGCTCGACGATGGCAAGGAACAATTCCTCAAGGCAGGAATCGCCCCGCCCCATCTGGTCGCGCAGATCCTGCAGCGTACCCTCGGCGACAAGGCGCCCGCCCGAGATCACGCCGATCCGGTCTCCCATGCGCTCGGCAATCTCCAGGATATGGGTCGTCATGATGACCGTTCCACCCAGCCGGACGCGCTCGGCCAGGACCGACTTGACCAGGCGGGCACTGCCGGCATCGAGCCCCGTGAGCGGCTCATCGAGGATGATCAGTTGCGGATCGTGAACAAGGGCGCCAGCAAGCGCCACCTTCTGTCGCATGCCGCGCGAGAACTGCTCGCAGCGCGAATGGGCCACCCGCTCGAGCCCCAGCCATTCGAGCAATTCCCGGGACCGCACCTCGGCAACCTCGCCCGGCACACCCCACAGGCCGGCAACGAATTCCAGATACTCGACCGGCGTCAGCTTGTCGTAGATCATCGGCTCATCCGACACCCAGCCGACAAGCCGCTTCGCGGCCACCTGGTCGGTCCGGGCATCGACGCCGAAAATCCGTATCGACCCGGCATCCGCCTGCAGCAGGCCGCTCACCATCCGCAGCGTCGTCGTCTTGCCTGCCCCGTTGGGACCCAGGAGCATGTAGAACTCACCGCGCCGAACCGTCAGGTCGAGCCCGTCAACCGCTGGCTTGTCGAAGCGCTTGTGCAGTCCCCTGATCTCAAGCGCCGGCGACGTAGCATCCCCAGTCATGCAGCGACCCTCCTGTCCCCCATCATGGAAGGGTCAGGATCATAGACACGCAGCGTTGCAGAACCCTTTACGGGGCCACCCTTTTCAGGCGGAAACGGGCAGAAAAACGAGGGCGTACCCCCGTCGCGTCAGCCCCCGGCCATCGCCAGCCACTCATCCTCGCTGATGACCTTGACCCCGTGCTTTTCGGCATCCCGCAGCTTGGACCCCGCCCCAGGTCCCGCAACGACAAGGTCCGTCTTGGCAGAGACGGACCCGGCAACCTTGGCACCCAGCGTCTCTGCCCGCGCCTTGGCTTCGTTGCGGGTCATCTTCTCAAGCGTGCCGGTGAAGACGATGGTCTTGCCGGACACGACGCTGTCCGTCTGCGGTCTCTCGGCATCCTCGACCTCGACCAGCGCCAGCAGCCGGTCCACTTCGGCACGGTTGTGGTCTTCGGCAAAAAACTCGGCAATCGCCCGCGCGACCGTATCGCCAATGCCCTCGATGGCGTCGAGTTCCGCAAACGCTCTGGAATCCTCGGCAGCCGCAGCCGTCATGGCGGCAACGAACGCGCCGGCACTGCCGTAATTCTGCGCCAGCACCCGTGCCGTCGCTTCGCCGACATGGCGGATCCCCAGCGCAAAGATGAAGCGATTGAGCCCGACACGCCGCCGCACCCGGATCGCCGCGAACAGCTTGGCCGCCGACTGCGGTCCCCAACCCTCCCGCGCCGCGATGGCCCTCGGGCCCGAACCGAATTTTTCTTCCAGGAGGAAGATATCCGATGGATGCGCAATCATCCCGTCGGCAAGGAAGGCATCCACGTGTTTCGAGCCAAAGCCTTCGATATCGAAGGCATCGCGCGAAACGAAATGCTTGAGGCGCTCTGCCGCCTGCGCCGGACAGACCAGCCCGCCCGTACAGCGCCGCGCCGCCGCCTCGGCGCCGGACGCATCAAGCTCGCGCACCGCGTGGCTGCCGCAGACCGGACAGGCATCCGGAAACCGGAACGCCGCAGCCGCGGCCGGACGCTTCTCCATGACCACCCGCACCACCTGCGGAATGACGTCACCCGCGCGCTGCACGACCACCGTGTCCCCGATGCGGACATCCTTGCGCGCGATCTCGTCCTCATTGTGCAGCGTTGCGTTCGACACGACGACGCCACCCACCGTGACCGGACGCAGCTTCGCAACCGGCGTCAGCGCGCCGGTCCGCCCCACCTGGATATCGATGTCGAGCAACTCGGTCTCGGCCTGCTCGGCAGGGAATTTGTGCGCGATGGCCCAGCGCGGAGCCCGGCTCACGAAACCAAGCCGTTGCTGCAGGTCGAGCCGGTCCACCTTGTAGACGACGCCGTCGATGTCATAGCCAAGCGTCGCGCGCCGCCCTGCGATCTGCGCGTAATAGGCAAGGATCTCCTCGACCGTCTCGCAACGCGCCATCAGGGGATTGGTCGGAAAACCCCAGCTTGCGAAGGCCTCGATGACGGAGGTCTGCGTGGTGCCCGGCAGTGCAGAGGCCTCGCCCCAGGTATAGGCGAGAAACTTGAGCGGGCGCCGCGCCGTGACGTCAGGATCGAGCTGTCGCAACGACCCGGCCGCCGCATTGCGGGGATTGGCGAAGACTTTCTCGCCACGCGCCTCCTGCTCGCGGTTGAGCCGGAAGAAATCCTCATGGCCCAGGAAGACCTCGCCACGCACCTCGATGACATCGGGGATCCCGCGCCCGGCCAGAACCTGCGGGATATCGCGCAGCGTTCGCAGGTTCGCAGTGACATCCTCCCCCACCGCGCCGTCGCCGCGCGTCGCACCGCGCACAAGCCGTCCCGCCTCATAGCGAAGGCTTGCAGACAGCCCGTCGATCTTGGGCTCTGCCGTGAACGCCAGGACCTCCGATGCCGGCAGCGCCAGGAACTTGCGGACCCGGTCGACGAAATCGGTCACATCGCTGTCCTCGAAGGCATTGTCGAGCGACAGCATCGGCGCCCCATGGCGCACCTTGGCGAACTTGTCGACGGGCGCCGCGCCCACCTTGCGCGATGGGCTGTCGGACCGGACAAGCTGCGGAAACTTCGCCTCGATCGCCGCGTTGCGCTTCTTGAGCGCATCATAGTCAGCATCCGTGATTGTCGGCGCATCTTCCGCGTAATAGCGCCGGTCATGGGCCGCAATCTCTTCGGCAAGCCGCTCAAGCTCGGCGGCCGCATCGCTCTCGGTCAGTCGAGAAACGGGGACAGGTTTTGTCATCGTGATCTCACAGCATTGTCGTCACGCGCGTCGCCGCGGCGCGGGCTTGTCGGCAGGCACCGCCAGCAGCTGGTCTGCAGCCGCGCGCGCAGCATTCGTGACCCTGGCCCCCGACAGCATGCGGGCGATCTCCTCGCGCCGCCCGGTCATGTCCAGCAATTCGACCCGGGTCGCCATGGCACCGCCTGCAAGCGACTTGGAAATGCGCAAGTGATGCGAACCCCGGGCCGCAACTTGCGGGGAATGCGTGACCACAAGCACCTGCTCGCTGTGGGCAAGACGCTGCAGCCGCTCCCCGACCGCATCGGCAACCGCACCGCCGACGCCGCGATCCACCTCGTCGAAGATCAGGGTCGATGCCGCGCCTTCAGCCGCCAGCGAAACCTTCAGCGCCAGGATGAAACGCGCCATCTCGCCACCAGAGGCAATCCGCGTAAGGGCGCCGAACGGCGCACCCGGATTTGTCGCCACCTCGAACTCGACCCTGTCCTGCCCATGCGGACCCACTGCCTGCGGCGCAGCCTTCTCGACCCGCGTCCGGAACAGGGCATTCGACAGCTTCAGCGGCACCAGCTCGCGCGCCACACGCGCATCCAGCGCCAGCGCAGCCTGCGTACGCACCAGCGTCAGGCGATCAGCCGCTTGCTGGTATCGTGTGCGCGCCGCATCCAGGAGGCGCTCAAGTTCGCGCGAACGCGAACGCGCACTCGCATGCGCGGCAAGCCGCCCCTCGACCTCGTCACGCTTGGCAACCAGCCCGTCACAGCTACCGCCATATTTGCGCGCCGCCGCCCGCAGCGCAAACAGTCGGGTCTCGGCGCGCTCCAGGGACCCGGCATCGAACGCAAGCCCACGCGAGGCGGCATCGACCGCGCGACGCGCCTCGTTGACTTCGATGACGGCCCGATCCAGTGCCGCAACAGCCGCATCCAGCTTTCCCTGCGCCGCCGGCTGCGCCCGGCTGAGCCGCTTGAGGGCAAGGTTGAGCCGCCCCTCGACCCCGCCATGGCCGACGATCGCATCCACCGCGTCCGAGACATCGGACGAGATTTTCTCCGAGGCCATCATCACCGCCCGCAACTGCGCAAGCTCCGTTTCCTCGCCAGCACGCACATCAAGCGAGCGCAATTCTTCGGCAACATGCTGCAGGTAGTCATGGTCCTGGTCGGCGCGAGCCTGCGTCTCCTGCTCGGCGCGCAGCGCAGCTTCCGCCGCGCTCAGCGCCCGCCACGCGGTCTCGACCTCGCTGACTTCATCATCCAGCCGACCGAATGCATCAAGCAGGTTCCGGTGCCCCGCACCGTCGAGAAGACCCCGGTCATCATGCTGGCCGTGGATCTGGAGCAGCAAGGCGCCCGCCTCGCGCATCAGGCCAATCGATACAGGCTGGTCGTTGACGAAGGCGCGGCTGCGCCCATCCGTGCCAATGCTGCGCCGGAAGATCAGCGGCCCGTCACATTCAAGGCCGTTGCCCCGAAGAGCGGCGCGAACGGGATGGGCAACCGGCGGATCGAACACCGCCGAAACGGCGGCTTGCGTGGCACCGTTACGAATGAAGCCGCGCTCCACACGCCCGCCCGTGGCAAGCCCCAGCGCATCCAGCAGGATCGATTTGCCGGCCCCCGTCTCACCCGTGAGGACGCAGAGCCCCGGCGCAAATTCAAGGTCCAGCCGTTCGATCAGAACAAAATCCCGGATCGAAAGCGACGTCAGCATCCAGACCCCGGCATGTGTCTCGCACCCGCGTGAAGAGCCTCGAGCCTCTCGGCCTCAGCTCAGAACCAGTCGAACAACCCGCCCGACTCTTTCTTCTCTTCAGCAGGAGCCGAGCCCTGGCTTGCAGCAGCGGCTTCGCCGCCCTTGGGTTCGACCAGCGGCGTGGCAGCGCCGGCGTCAGCCGGTGCGGACACGGCGCCATTGATGGTCGCCGGCACATAGGGCTTTCCGGGGTTCGCCTTGACGCCATACTGCTGAATCAGCGCATAGGTATCCTCGTACCAGTCGCTGCCGGGATAATTGTGGCCAAGCACGGCAGCAGAAGTCTGCGCCTCGCGGATGACGCCCAGCGACAGGTAGGATTCGACAAGCCGATGCAGGGCCTCCGGCACATGGCTGGTGGTCTGGTATTGCTCGACCACAGTGCGGAACCGCGCGATGGCGGCGACAGTCTCGCCGCGCTTGAGGTAATACCGGCCAATCGACATTTCCTTGCCGGCCAGATGGTCCTTGGTCAGGTCCAGCTTCAGGCGGGCATCGCGCGCATAGTCGGTCTGCGGAAAGCGCTTGATCAACTCGCGCAGCGCCGCCATCGACTGCTCCGTACGCCGCTGGTCACGGCCCACATCCACGATCTGCTCATAGAGCGAAACCGCCTTCAGGTAATAGGCGTAAGGGGCGTCCTTGTTGCCGGGATGAAGCGTGATGAAACGGTCAGCGGCCATGATGGCTTCGCTGTACTTGTTGCCCTGGTACGAGCAGAACGCCGACATCAGGATCGCGCGACGCGCCCAGACCGAATAGGGATGCTGCCGCTCCACTTCATCAAACGCGGCCGCGCAAGGCAGCCACTGCCCCTTGTCGAGGAACGTCAGGGCGTTCGCGTAGAGCGTCTCCGGCGGCACTTCCCGCACCTCGGCAACGGGACGCGGCGCCGACGCAACGTCAGCCTCGTCGCCAACGCATCCAGCCAGTGGAAGGGCCAGGGCAACAAGGACAGCCAGACGTGACGGCCTGAGACGGGAGAGGAAGGTCATGGACACCAGCCATTGGAGGATCGCAACCGCAAGCAACTCAGCCACAAGGCGAAGCCGCAGAAAATCGTTCCGTTATTACCGCATCACCCGCCGGTGCGCTAGCGCTGCCGGGTGACCAATTTGTAAGCGAATGTCGCAAACGCAGCCCTTTCAGCCACGTCACGACAAATTCAGACGCAACCGGCCAGCACTGCCCGCAACAGCAACGGCAATCGACCATGCCGCCTTCCGCCGCACCCGTCTGATTCCACCCCTGCCGTGGTCTGTTGTGCGAACGTTCGACAACCATTCCGCTTTCACCACCGACAGGTTGCAACCCGAAAATTTCACCTCCCGGCGCGCCTCTCATTTTGTTCCCCGGACAGCAAATGAAAAGGCCGCAGGCGATGATCGCCTGCGGCCTAGAACCAAGGAAAATGATGCGCCGGAACTTACTCGGCAGCCGCCACCAGCCGCACAGCCTTGCCAGCCGCACCACCGGATGCCACGCGACGAGCGGGATTGAGCGTCACGATCTCATACGCACCCTTGCGCGAGAACAACTCCCGCAGCAGGCGATTATTGAGGGCATGGCCCGTCTTGTAGCCCCGGAACTGGGCAAACAAGGGCGCGCCGGCAAGCGCCAGGTCGCCGATCACATCCAGCAGCTTGTGGCGCACGAATTCGTCACCATAGCGCAGGCCACCTTCGTTCATGATCTGCGCGCCATCCAGCACGATGGAATTCGCCAGCGACCCGCCAAGCGCCAGGCCATTGGCCTGCAGGTATTCGACCTCATGGCGGAAGCCGAACGTGCGGGCCTGCGAGATCTCGTCCTTGAACGACGTCGCGTCGAGCTCGAACGCATAGGACTGCCGGTCGATGACCGGGCAGTTCTCGAAGGCGATCTCCAGCTCGGCCGAAAAGCCGACGCCGGGCCGCAACTCGGCATACTTGTCGCCGTCCTCGACGCGCACGATCTCACGCACGCGGATGACCTGCTGCAGCGCCGACTGCTCGACCACGCCAGCCGCCTCGATCAGCGCCACGAAGGGAGCCGAGCTGCCGTCCATGATCGGCACTTCCGCGCCATTGATATCGACGAAGAGATTGGTGATGCCGCAGCCGACAATGGCCGCCATCAGGTGCTCGACCGTGAGAACCTTCACCCCGTAGACATTCCCGATCGACGTCCCGAGACGCGTATCGGTAACCCGGTCGAACTTTGCAGCGACAAGGCCAGCCGCGCCCGGATGATCGGTGCGACGGAACACGATGCCCGTGCCCTCGGGCGCCGGAACAAGAACCATCCGCGACAACACGCCGGAGTGGACGCCCACGCCTTCGCAGCTGACCGGTTTCTTCAACGTCTTCTGAAGCGCCATCGCCCCTCTCAACCCAAACTTCGCCTGCCGGACCCCGCCGCCACCTGACTTCACCCTCCCCAGGGATTGAAGCCGTCATGACAGCGATCCCGCCACGGAGCGATCTGAACCTTGACCGTCCCCCAGCGGCACCCGGACAGTGCATCCCCCTCAAGACTGCACAGCCACCAGATCTACCAACGCGAGTGTTGCCTGAAGCACCCAATCATCGCGCGAGTAGAGCTTTCGCCGAGGAAAGTTCTAACAGTGTGGCCGAATCGCTCGAAATAACTTCTTGTTTCCGAATATTACGGCAGAAAACCGCGAGAATTCGGGGTGGACCCGAGACGCAGCCTTCGGGGGAAACCGCCACGCCTACCCCCAAAGGATTCGCGGCCCGCGCGCAGGGTCCCAATGGAGGAACCTGGCTGACGGGCCGCGGCACGAAATGGTTAACCAGTGATTAGTTGATCTGCCGCCGCAGGAACGCGGGAATGTCGAGCTGCTCATCCGACAACCCGGAGAGCGTCTCGCCGGACCGATCACGGGATGGCGCCGGCACGATGCGCGCCTGCGCAGGCCCCTTGGCCCCCGGGGTGGCCGCGCGCGGCTGCGCCGTCGCTTTGCGGGTTGGAGACGAGCCCCCGATCGTGATCCCGAAGACGCTGAAGCCGGAGCCCTTGCGCGCTTCGCCCTGGTTGGCAGGAGCAGCAACCTGAGGTTGAGATGCCTTTCTGGCCCCCTCCGCAGCTTTCGCCTCGGCAATGGCAGCACCAATGGAAGCCGCCAGCTCAGGATCGATCGCACCGTTATCGATCTCGCTGTAGCCGCGCTTCACGGGCTGGCAGACCGTCGGATCGATCGCCGCAGCATCAGGCTGAACCTGCGCGATGCCCGAACGCACGATGTCGCTCTGCATGGCGTGCACGGGATGACCGCCGTCGAAGGCAACGATCGGCGCCTGCGTCGGCGCCGGGATGATGGCGCGAGGAGCCTCGGAAATCGGCGCCGCCGGGATCGAACCCGGCACCGACCGCTTGGACGCCTCGGCGACAATCGAAGTCCTGGCAGGCTGAATGGAGGATTTCTGCTCGGAGGCAATGCCCGTGGCAACCACCGACACGCGGATGCGTCCGTTCAGCTTTTCGTCGAAGGTCGAGCCAACGATGATGTTGGCATCCCCGTCGACCTCCTGGCGGATCTTGTTGGCCGCCTCGTCAACCTCGAACAGGGTCAGGTCCATGCCGCCCGTGATGTTGATGAGGACGCCCTTGGCTCCCTTCATCGAAGACACATCCAGCAGCGGGTTGGAAATCGCAGCCTCGGCAGCTGCAGCCGCGCGCCCCTCGCCATCCGCCTCGCCCATGCCCATCATCGATGTACCCATCTCGCCGATCACGGTGCGCACATCGGCGAAGTCGAGATTGATGAGGCCCGGCATCACCATCAGGTCCGTGACACCACGCACGCCCGCATAGAGGACCTCGTCGGCCATCTCGAAGGCCTTGGCGAAGGTCGTCTTCGCATTGGCAATGCGGAACAGGTTCTGGTTCGGCACAACGATCAGCGTATCGACATAAGGCTTCAGGCGCTCGATGCCATCTTCCGCCGTGCGCATGCGGCGCGCACCCTCGAACGAGAACGGCTTCGTCACGACGCCAACAGTCAGGATGCCAAGCTCCCGCGCCAGCCGCGCGATCACCGGCGCTGCGCCCGTGCCCGTGCCGCCGCCCATGCCCGCGGTGATGAACACCATGTGGCTGCTGGCCATGATCTTGCGGATCTCGTCGGCGCTTTCTTCAGCAGCGCCTTCGCCGACATCGGGACGCGAACCCGCGCCCAGTCCCTGGGTAAGCTGTGCGCCGATCTGCAGGCGGTGCTGGGCCTTTGAATGGACAAGAGCCTGGGCATCGGTGTTCGCAACAAGGAACTCGACGCCCTCAAGTCCGGACGTCACCATGTTATTGACGGCATTGCCACCGGCACCTCCGACGCCCAGCACGAGAATGCGGGGGCGAAGTTCCGTGAAATCCGATGACATGAGGTCGATGGCCATTTTCTATTTCTCCATTCGTGCCATCTTCCCGAGACTGAAGTCACCCAACCAATACGGGCGCATCGAGGCGCCTCTTGTATTTCTAGTCTTGCAGCGAAACCGGTTAAAAATTCTCTTTGATCCAGCGTTTGATCCCGACAAGGCCGCGTGCCGCAGAAGACGGCACGAACCCGAACGCCGGCTCGCCCGCCTCGGCACCCGACGCGGCAAGCTCCTTGGGACGCTGCAGCGCCCACGCGGCAAGCCCCGCACAGGCCGAAAAGGCGGCCCCCGATACGTGCTCCGGCGCATCAACCAGGCAACCCGGCCTGCCCAGCCGCACCTGCTTGGAAATGATGCGCGCCGCAATCTCGCGCGCGCCGCTGAGCTGGCTGGCGCCGCCCGTCAACACCACGCGCCGTGCCGCAATGGACGACAGGCCCGCATCCGCAAGCCGGTCACGCACGAGTTCCAGCGTTTCCTCGATGCGGGGCTGAATGATCCCGGTCAGGATCGAGCGCGGCACCGCATTGTCGCCGTCCGCGTCTTCCTCGCCGATCGGCTGCACGGCAATCATGTCGCGCGCGTCATTGGGACCGGACAACGCGCTGCCATGCAGCGTCTTGATCCGCTCGGCCTGCGCCATCGACGTGGAAAGCCCGCGCGCGATATCACTCGTGACATGGTTGCCGCCAATCGGCAGCACTTCCGCATGGACCAGTCCGCCATCCATGAACACGGCGATCGATGTGCACCCGCCACCCATGTCGATCACGGTGGCACCGAGGTCGATTTCATCGGCGACCAGCGTCGCAAGCCCAGCTGCATAGACGCTCACCGCCTTGCCCGCGATCCCCAGATGCGAGCGGCCGACACAAGCCTCGACATTGCGCAGCGGACCCGCCGCAACGCTGACCGCATGCAGGCTGACACCCAGCGTGTCGCCAAGCATGCCGACCGGATTGCGGATCCCGCGCGCCCCGTCCACCACATAACTCGACGGCATGCAGTGAAGTACCTCGCGATCCGATGAAGGAAACCGGGTACGCCCGATGGCGATGGCCCGGGAAAGATCCGACGGGCTGACTTCCCCGCCCGTCGCTGGAACTTCGATACCGATGACCTGGCTGCGCGGTGCGCCGCAGGACAGCCCCACATGCACGTCCTTCAGAAGGACGCCGGCCATCTGCTCGGCCTGCTCGACCGCAGCCCGCACGCCCGCCTCGGCCGCATTGATGTCGATGACATTGCCGGCGCGAACGCCGCGGCTGGCCTGATGCCCGTGGCCCAGAACCCGGAACCGCGCCGCATCGCCGCCCGGTTGCTCGATGGGTTTGAGAATGAGGCACGCAATCTTCGTCGATCCGATGTCGATCGCCCCGATGATGCCACCCTTGCTGGGCCAGTGAGCCTGGCCTCTTCCTGTTCTTCCTGTCCGTCCGCCCATCAAGTATCCCTGCCGCCCGAGGTCTTGACCGTCTTTGCGATCAAAGGTGACCCTGGCGGCAGCTTGACGACGTACCTGTTCGCGAACCGAAGATCGATCGACAGGATATCCCGGGCGAAGATTTTTTGTTCGCGATCGAGATTTACGAGTTCCGCCAGCGCCGCCTCGGCACCTTCTTCCGGAAGTCGTACGCGAACACCGTTAGCAAGCTGTAAATCCCAACGTCTTTCACCACGTCGGATTGCGATCTTCACATGTGACTTCAACTCGGGTTGCGTCGCCACAAGTGCAACAAACGAAGACGCGGCCTCGGGCGCACCCTTGCCGGTCACAAGCGGCAGCGCAACGAAGCCACGCGCATTGGTGACGCCGATGATCCGCCCGTCGCTGTCCACAACGAAATGCCGGTCATTGTGAAGCCAGCGCGCAACCGGTCGGCGCTCCTCGATCTTGATCTGCACGCGATTGGGCCAGACCCGCCGGACCTGCGCCGATTTAACCCAGGGCAACGACTCCACGCGCGCCCTCGCCTCGTCGACATCGACATAGAGCATGAGGTCGCCGCGCTTGAAATTGAGCAGCCGCATCACATTGCCGCCCTTGGTATTGATCGCGCCCGTCAGGTTGATGTCATCAACCGTGAAGCCGGCGTCGACCATGACCCGGTCGAAGCTGCGCTGCAGGCCATCCACGGCCGACGAGACATGACCGCCCGAAAACAGGCCAGCCACCGTCACGCTGAGGAAGAAGACGCCGATGAGCACGCTCCAGAACGCGCCCCAGCGCATCGCATTGCGCAAGCCTTGCTGCCAGCGCTCGAGGAAAGTGGTCGGCTGCCCGCGTCGCCGCGGGCGGGCAATGCGTGGGCGCGTCCGCGCAGCCGGCGGCTTCTGGCGACGGCGCGGCGATGGCGCGTCGGCGCCACCATCCTCGTCATCCGCAGAACCACCTACCTGCCGCATGAGGCGTCCTCGACAAGCCAGCGGCACAAGGCGCGATACGAGATGCCATTGAACGCCGCCTGCTCCGGGGCCAGCGACGTCGGCGTCATGCCCGGCTGCGTGTTGGTTTCAAGCAGGATGAGCCGGCCCGGCTCGCCCTTGGTGTCGTCATAGCGGAAGTCGGTACGGCTGATGCCCCGGCACCCCAGCGCGACATGCGCCTTCACCGCGAGATCCATCGCGGATTGATAGGCCTCAGGATGCAGCTTTGCAGGCACCACGTGTTCCGATCCACCTTCTGCGTATTTCGCGTCGAAGTCATAGAACTTCGTCCGCGGAACAATCTCCGTCACGG
>JBEIHO010000015.1:0-56882 GCA_040381215.1 Alphaproteobacteria bacterium
CGGCGTCGCAATGGTGCCGTTCGTGTTGAACGTCATCGCACCGGTCGCGATCGGGTTGTTGCCAGCGCCACCGATGTCGGCGGGATTGCCGTCGTACATCATCTCGTAGCGCCACTGGTTGGCGGCGGTCTTCACGAAGGCGAGGCGCACAGGGCGCGAACCACCCTGGGTATCGAAGATCTCCATCGCGGTCTCGAACTGCGGCGTCACTGTGCCGGCGGCGATGTCGCCTGCCGTGTAGCCGGCGATGACGGCTTCGGATGATTTCAGGTTGGCCCGCAGTGATGCCGTTGTGGTGGGCAGCGACGCGCCGGTCACCTGGCCGAGATTGACCAGTTCGACGTCGTTGCGGTTGGCCGGAACCTCGCCATTCGCATCGAGGGCCCAGCCCTGCAGGTACATGCCGGACGAGTTGCGCAGGAATCCGGCGGCGTCCTTCTGGAAGGAGCCCGAGCGGGTGAAGAGCACTTCATCGAGGATGGGTGAGGCGACCGGGGTTTGCGTCACGACGAAGAAGCCCTGGCCCGAAATGGCGAGGTCGGTCGCCGAGCTCGTTTGCAGAATGTTGCCCTGCGCCGAGATCTGCGGCATCGACACGCTCTGGACGGAGCCGGTGAAGCTTCCGGTGCCGTTGGAGGACAGCAGGCTCGAGAACTCGTTGCGCGAGCCCTTGTAGCCGACGGTGTTCACATTGGCGATGTTGGTCGAGGTGTGGGCCATGGCGCGGCCGTTGGCTGCGAGGCCGGCAACACCGGTATAGAGTGCACCATAGAGACTCATGATCTGGGTTCCTGTTTCAAGTTTGGGAGCGGACTGTCCTTCGGGGTTTCCGCTCCCGTTGCCTGATCACAAGGCCTTCTGCCCCATGCACTCGACGCGTCACGTGCTTTCTTGTTTTTCTAGTTTTTGAAGCCCGTGATCTCACTCAACTTCAGTTGCCGCGAGCCGATGTACATGACGGGCTCGGCGGCAGACATGTCTATTTCCGAAATCATCCCGATGCCGGCGAGCCGGGCGGGAATGGGTGTTCCATCAGCGGTCGTTGCGGCCACCGAGAGGCGATAGCTGCCGGCGGGCATCGCGTTGCCTGATGCATTCAGGCCGTCCCACGAGATCTCGTGCGTGCCGGGTGTTGCGGGGCCTGTCAGGGTCTTGACGGGATTGCCGCTCATGTCGGTCACGCGGATCTGCATGTTGGCAGCCGTGTTGGGCAGGGTATAGGTCCATCGTGCCTGGCCGCCGGTCAGTTCGGTGACAGGGCCTGACGTGGTGGCGTTCTTGCCAAGGAAGGAGACTGCAGTCGCGCCGGCCGATGAACGGGTCGCTGAAATCAGCGTGTCGAGGCTTGCGTTGGTGGCAATCTGCTGTTCGACCTGGCTGTAGGAGACCAGCTGCTCGGTGAACTTGGTCGCGTCGAGCGGCTCGAGCGGGTCCTGGTGCTGAAGTTGCGCGGTCAGCAGGCGCAGGAAAGTCTCATAGTTGCCGGTCAGCGACTTCTGGGCCTTGCCTGTGGCGGCGCTGGTGGCGGCGGCGGTTGCTCCGATGTCCATGGCTCAGTTCCTCAAACGTGGATGTCCACGCCGTCTTTTCGGCGTGATGCGGTGAAGATGGTGGCTACCGGTTCATCGGACTGGCGCGTGTCGCTGTCCGGGAAACGGTTGGCGTAGTCGGGCTGTGCTGCCCGGTGTTTGTTGGCGTTGCCATGCGACAGCTCAAAGCTGAGGGCGTTGGCACCGACGTCGAGGCCGGCCTGGCGCAACTGCGTCTCGAGCGCCTTGGCGTCATGGCGAAGCAAGTCGAGCGTCTCCTGGCGCTCGGCGCGGAGCGTTGCCTGCACGCGTCCGTCGTCAGCAATCTTCAGCGAGATGTCGAGCTTGCCCAGTTCCATGGGCGTGAGCGAGATCTCGAACTGGTTCAGACCCTGCTCGACCTTGCGCGCGATGCTGACGGCGAGGGCGTCGATGGGCACGGGGGGCTGGGCTGCGAAGGTGCCGTGCTGGGCGATGGCCTGTTTCAGCTCGACGTTGAAGCTCGGGGCGGGGCCCTGTGACAGTGCGGCTGCGGGTGATGTGGTTGCCGGCGACTGGTCAGCGTTTGGGCCTGCGGGCAGCGTGGGCTGTTCACCCGAGGTGTTGGATCCCATGGCGCGGACCGTGGCTTCGTTGGGCAGTTCCGTCACCGATGCGGTCTGTGTTGCAGTGGTGGTGTTCACGGGGGCGGTTTCACCGTTGGCCTGCTGGGCTTGTGGCTGCCTCGAGGTCCTGGGTGTGTCGCTCGCTGCTTGCTGCGGCGCGCGCGAGGCAAGGGCTGCCAGCTCGGCCAGGCGTGCGGCGTCCGCGCCGGTTGGCGGCTGCGTCGTGTCAGGCGCGCGTGTGCTGTCCGTGATGTTGGCCAGCGGGAGTTGTGTGTTTGCGTTGTCGGGGCTGGATGCTGTCGCGAGCATCTGGGCCTGGATCGCTGAGGGCAGGGCCGGTGTCTGCGATGTGCCCGCGGCGGCCTCTTGCGTGGGTGTGTCGGCTGGGGTTGCCTGGGTGAATGCAACCAGGGCTGCCATGCTGGCCATGTCGGCCGGCAGGACCTGCTCGATCTCTGCGCCTGTCTTTCCTTCCACGTCGGTGCTGACTGCAAATGCGGGCAGCGTGATCGCTGGAATTGACGGCGTCGCGGCTTCGGTTTGCTCGCCCTGCGTCACCGGCATACTTGCCGTTGCTGCGGCGGGTACTAAGGGCGTCTGCGTGCTGGGGACCGTGTCTGAAGGCTCTGTCCCCGGTGTCAGGTCTTGTGCCTGTACCTGCTGCAGCATGGCATCGAAGGACGTGTCGCTGCCTGCATCTGCGGCGAACGCGGCACTCCTGCCTGCAGCGCTTGCTGGCGCTGGTGCGATGAGTGATGCGATGGCGGCGCTAGACGGCATTCCCTGTCCCTCAGGCGTGCAATGGGTTCTGCCGGACTGTCTGCAAGGGTCTTGCCAGATCGGCTAATCGCGGAGATCCGCCATATTCCGAGCTGCTCCTTGCCTGCCGTGCGGCAGAGTTTGCTCAGCGTGGGCGGCAGAAAAAGTCATGAAGCTGCGGATTTTGCCGCGCGCTGGAGTTGGCATCGCGGTTGCAACTGTCGGAGCAACGCATCGCGACATCACGCCGGAAATGGCTGTGTTGCTGGTGCGAGGTCCACCAAGGGGTGGGTCCAAGGGCAAATTCTGCAGCCAAGCCTGGGGCAGGATTTTCCCATGTGGAAGGAAAGGGAGTCACGCATGTCGGTGTCGGGAAACATATCGCTGGGCGCGATCATGAATACGGCGGCCAGTGCGCTGCAGGCCAACCAGACGGCCCTGCGCGTGACTTCCAACAATATCGCGAACATCAATACGGAAGGCTACAACAGGCGCCTGGTCGATTTCGGGCCGCGACTGACGGCAGATCGACTGTCGGGCGTCAGTGTCGACCAGATCCGTCGTGTGGCCGACGAATTTCTGGCGCGCGAGACGCTGGAGGCCACCGGCTCGGTCGGGCAGTTGCAGATCCTGTCCTCGTACTTCACGCGGGTGCAGGGGCTCATCGGTTCGATCAATGACGGCAACTCGCTTGGGGCGCGCGTGTCGTCAGCGATGACGGCCCTGCAGCAGCTCAGCACGGATCCGGCTTCGCCGGCGAAGCGCAATTCGGCACTCTCGGCCGTGACCTCGGCGCTGACGGCGCTTTCGGGGACCGCCAACAGCGTGCAGTCGCTGCGCCAGGACGCAAATGCGCAGATCGGCACCGATATCCGCATCGTGAACCGGCTGATTGCCCAGATCCATGACATCAACGGGCGCATGAAGACCGCGACGGCCAGTGGCGACATGTCGACGGGGCTGGGTGACCAGCGCGAGAAGGCGATTGCCGACCTCTCGAAATATCTCGATATCCGGACCTTCGAGCAACCTGACGGTCGCCTGTTCGTATCGCTCAGCGACGGGACGGGGCTTGTGTCGGACCTGAGTTCGGAGTTCCGCTATGAGGGTCCGGCGTCCGTGTCGACGACGACGGTCTTTCCCGCGATCAACCTGCAGCGGCTCAACCCCGAGGGTGGCAACTCCGGACCGCCCATTGCCATGGAGGGTCGTATCGCAGGGGGTGAGCTGCGCGGCCTGCTCGACATGCGCGATCGGCGCTTGCCGGACCTGGCCGAGCAACTGGGTCAGATTGGCGGCGCGCTCGCTGAAGAGCTGAACGCGGTGCACAATGACAGTTCGTCCGTGCCGGCGCCGCGCAGCCTGACGGGTATCAATACGGGGCTTTTTTCGACTGACGCGCTCAATGCGACGGGGTTCGTCCGGGTGGCTGTTGTCGATGCGCAGGGTCAGCTTGTACAGCAGCTGAATGTCGACACGTCGACGCTTGCGACGGTCGGTGACCTGGTGGCTGCCATCAATACGGGCCTGTCAGGGGTTGCCACGGCCAGTTTCAGCAACGGCGCGCTGTCGATCACTGCCAGCAATGCAAACCACGGGGTCGCAACGCTCCAGGATCCCGCATCGCCAGCGTTGCGCGGCGGACGAGGCCTTGCGCATTTCTTCGGCCTCAACAACCTCGTGACGGCAGCCAGTCCGTCGAGCTTTGCCACCGGTGTCCAGTCGGCGAATGCCCATGGGCTGACGGCGGGCGGCCAGACCGAGTTCGTTCTGCGCGGCACGAATGGCGCGATCCTGAAGTCATTCAACTATACTGTTTCGGGCGCCACGGTCGGCAATGTCGTGTCATCGCTCAATGCGGCGGCAAGCGGGTACGCCACATTCTCGCTCGACAGCAACGGGGCCATGGTCATGACGCCGTCGGGTGCCTATGCGGGCGCGCGGCTTGAGGTCATGAATGACACGACGTCGCGCGGTACGACCGGGGTCAGCCTTTCGGAATTCTTCGGCCTGGGGACTGCCATGCGGCAGAACCAGGCGGTGTCGATGGCGGTCCGCTCGGATATTGCCCAGAACACCTCGCGTCTGGCGCTGGCCAAGTTGACCCTGACGGGTGCGAGCGTTCCGGGCACCAACGTGCTGGGTGCCAGTGACAATCGCGGCGCGCTCGCGCTCGCCGGGGCTGGTGATGCCATGCATGCGTTCGGTGCCGCCGGCGGGCTTTCGTCGAGCTCGCAGTCGCTGAACAACTACATCGCGCAGATTTCCGGGTTGCAGGCGGACCTTGCAACCTTTGCAGAGGACGAGCGGCTCAACCGGGTGAGCATCCAGGAAGAGGTTTCCGCCCGGCGTGACTCGTCGGAGGGTGTCAACCTCGATGAGGAGCTCGCAAACATGATGATGTTCCAGCAGGCGTACAATGCCTCGGCGCGACTGATGAGCGTTGCGCGCGAGATGTTCCAGACGCTGCTTGAAGCCATTTGATAGAGGAGGCCTGTCATGCTTGACCGTGTTGGCACACTATCCCTTTCGCAGGGCATGATCACCGAATATGGCCGCATCCAGTCGCGGACGGTGAAGCTGCAAATGCAGATCTCGAGCGGCAAGGTGGGCGACAGCCTGGCTGACGTGAAGGACAAGGCGTTCGTGCTGGTGGCTGCAAAGCAGAAGGCGGCGGGTGTCGCGTCCCTGCTGGCGACCACCAAGGAGGTGGGCACGAGGCTGGACCTCCAGGATGTGCATCTCCAGCAATTGTCTGACATCACGGCGCGGCTGCGCTCGTCGGTGGGCAATGCGATTGCGGCCGGCCGCGCGGGTCCCCTGATGGAAGAGGTCCGCAGCCTTTATGCCGAGGCTGTCGGCGTCCTGAATTACAAGATGAACGGGAATTACCTCTACGGGGGGACGCGGACGGATACGTCGCCTGTGTCGGCGACGGATCTTGCAGCTCTTGCCGCGGCGCCCGATGTGGCCAGCATCCTGCGGGATAACGGGCAGGAGATGGCCGTCACGCTGGACGAGGGCGAGAGCCTGACCGTCGGCATGACCGCGCGGGCGGTGGGCACAGACCTGCTGCAGATGTTCAAGGATATCGCTGATTTCAACGCCGGTGCCGGGGGGCCTCTCACGGGTACCCTGAACCCTGCGCAGATGAGCTTCCTCACTGCGGCCAATGTCCAGATCCCCGGGATCCAGAGCGGGGTCACCGAGATGGCAGCCCTGAACGGAACCCGCCATGAGCAGGTTGAGCGCGCGGCTGAAAGGCTCGAGACGATGTCATCCTATTTCGCGAAGTTCATCGGCGACATCGAAGACGTGGACCTTGCGGAAGCCGTTGCGCGGCTGAACCGGGACCAGGTGGCTGCCGAGGCGGCCGGGCGGATGATCGCGCAGATCAGCGAGACCAACCTGCTGAAGTTCCTCTAGCGCCGTTAAGCTTGCACGGGAGCGCATTGGCGGGATATAGGCCCCCGTCATGATATCGCGTGATGAGATCCGAGCCCTCATGGACCTGCCGGGTGACCCTGGCCGGACACGTGTCGTTGCTGCCATGTCGGGTGGCGTGGACAGCGCTGTCGCCGCGGCGCTCGCCCGGCACGCCGGGTTCGATGTCGTCGGCATCACGCTGCAGCTTTATGCCTCCGATGCCCCGGCGCGCCGCAAGGGTGCGTGTTGCGCGGGGCAGGACATCGAGGATGCGCGGCAGGCGGCTGCGCAGATCGGCATACCTCATTATGTCCTCGACTATACCGAGCGGTTCCGAAAGTCGGTGATCGAGGATTTCGCGTCCAGCTATGTCCGGGGCGAAACACCCGTTCCCTGCATCCAGTGCAACCAGACGGTCAAGTTTCATGACCTGCTGGGCGCGGCGAAGGATCTGGGGGCGGCCGCGCTGGTAACGGGGCACTATATCCAGCGCGTGCCAGGGCCTCGCGGTGCGGAATTGCACCGAGCGGTGGATGCCTCGCGGGACCAGAGCTATTTCCTGTTCGCGACGACGCGCGCGCAATTGGCGTTCGTGCGCTTTCCACTGGGTGGCTTTCCCAAGAGCGAGACGCGCGCGCTGGCGTCGTCGTTCGGGCTGGGGCTGGCGGAAAAACCTGATAGCCAGGATATCTGCTTCGTGCCGCAAGGGCGCTACAGCGACATTGTCCAGAAGTTGCGGCCGGGTGCCATCGAGGCGGGGGATATCGTCGACCTTTCCGGCCGGGTGCTGGGCCAGCATGACGGGATCATCAATTTCACCGTCGGTCAGCGCAAGGGGCTGGGTATCGCGCAGCCGGATCCCCTGTTCGTGGTGCGCATCGATGCAGAGCGACGCCAGGTCGTCGTCGGGCCACGGTCGGCCCTCGCTACGCGGCGGATCGTGCTTCGTGACCTGAACTGGCTGGCGCCAGACATGCCGGAAGCATCGCCGCGGCCCGTGCTTGCCCGCGTGCGCTCGACGCGACAGCCTGTCCGGGCGGAACTGAGCCTGGTCAACGGCACGGTCGAGGTGGCCTTGCTCGATCCCGAAGAGGGGGTTGCTCCGGGGCAGGCCTGCGTCCTCTATGATGCGACAAACGAGGCGCAGATGCTTGGCGGGGGCTGGATTGTCAGGGGGGAACCCGCGGTGGCCGCCTGAGTGGGGCTGTTGCCTTGACAGAGCCGATGCTGCCGCCTTACATCCCGCCCTCGCTTTGGAACGGCAGCGTAGCTCAGTGGTAGAGCAGGGGAATCATAATCCCTTGGTCGGGGGTTCAAATCCCTCCGCTGCTACCAATGCGATCCCTGAGGAGCGGCCATGGCCATCACGCTCGATGATATCCGGCAGGCGGCGACCGTCATCAGGGGCCAGGTGCAGCGCACGCCCTGCCTCAGGTCGCGGACCCTTTCGCAGCTCACGGGCGCGGAGGTTCACCTCAAGTTCGAGAACCTGCAGTTCACGTCGTCGTTCAAGGAGCGCGGGGCGCTGAACAAGCTGCTCAGCCTGACGGCCGAGGAGCGCAAGCGTGGCGTGATCGCGATGTCTGCAGGCAACCATGCGCAAGGCGTTGCCTATCATGCGACGCGGCTGGGCATTCCTTCGACCATCGTGATGCCCGAGACCACGCCCTTCGTGAAGGTGAAGTACACGATGGCGCACGGCGCGCATGTGATCCAGAAGGGGATGACGCTGGCCGATTGCGACAAGGTTGCCCATGACATTGCTGCCGAGAAGGGGCTGGTCTTCGTCCATCCGTATGACGACGACAAGATCATTGCCGGACAGGGCACAATCGGGATCGAGATGCTGGAGGATTTTCCGGATCTCGACACGATTGTCGTTCCCGTCGGTGGCGGGGGGCTGATTTCCGGCATTGCGATTGCCGCCAAGGCGCTGAAGCCGTCGATCCGCATGATCGGGGTGGAGACGCGCCTGTTTCCCTCGATGTCCAATGCGCTGAAGAAGCGGCAGGACCCCATCGGGGGGCAGACGATTGCCGAGGGCATTGCCGTCAAGAATGTGGGCGCGAAGACTGTCGCGATCTGCGGCGCGCTGCTTGATGACGTGCTTCTTGTCTCCGAGGACATGATCGAGCGAGCCATCGCGATGCTGCTGTCGATCGAGAAGACCGTCGTCGAGGGCGCCGGCGCTGCCGGCTTTGCGGCCCTGTTGCAATATCCCGAGATATTCCGCGGGCGCCGCGTCGGCCTTGTTCTGTGTGGCGGAAACATCGATCCCCGCCTCCTGTCGAACGTGATCGTGCGCGAATTGCAGCGAGAGGGCCGGATCCTGACGCTGTCGATCGCAATCGAGGACCGGCCCGGTGTCCTGGCGCGCGTGGCGACGCTGGTTGGCAATGCGGGCGGCAACATCATCGAGGTCGCCCATAACCGCATGCTGACGGACATGCCAGCCAAGGATGCCGAGTTGCGTGTCAGTGTCGAGACACGTGACGGGCAGCATGCGGAGATCATCTGCAAGGCCGTGCGCGATGCCGGCTTTACCGTCGAGGTGCTGGGTACCACGGCGGGTGGCAGGCACTAGGAACGGCAAGTTCCTTTCAGCGCTGGAATTTCACGCTGAGAATGATCGAGGACATCGTCTTCTGGACGCCTTTCAGGTGGCCGATCGCGTCGAGAACGGCGTCGATGCGGGACGTTGTGTCGGCGGCAAGTTCCGCCATGAGGTCGAAGCTGCCGCTGATGGCGGCGAGGGCGCGCACTTCGGGCATTTTCTTCAGGTCGGACGAGACTGAGGGGGCCATCTTCGGGTCCACGCTGATCATGACGTGGGCCAGGATCTGCCGGTCGACGTGACCGGTGCCCTCGCGGATCGTGTACCCGGCGATGATGCCCTTGCGCTCGAGGCGTCCGATGCGCTCCTGCACCGTGGACCTTGCCAGGTTGAGCTTGCGCGCCAGCACGGCGACCGGTTCGCGGGCATTTGCCCGCAGCAGCGCGATCAGGTTCTGGTCCGAATGATCTGTCATATCGACGATATTTACCGGCGTTTCGATTGCAAAACCACTAAGAATCGTCGGTTTGAGGGCTGCATATCGGCGGATTTGCGATCTAAAATCCTGGAAATGCTTGTTTTTTCGGGGGTTCAGCCATGGTCAAACTCATTCTTCTGGGCGGCGGCAAGATCGGCAACGCCATCACCGCGATGCTGGGCAGCACCGGCGACTACCACCTGACCGTCGCCGATCGCGATGCGGAGAGCCTGAAGCGCCTGCCATCGAAGAACACGCGCACGCAGGTGCTCGATGTGGCCGACCCCGCAGCGCTTCGCAGCGCCATCAAGGGGCACGACGTGGTTGTCTCGGCGATGCCCTATCACCTGACGCCGGTGATCGCCGGTGCGGCGAAGGATTGTCGGGCACATTATTTCGACCTGACCGAAGACGTCGAAAGCACGCGGGTCGTCAAGGCGCTGGCGCGCGGGGCCGAGACTGCGTTTGTGCCGCAATGCGGATTGGCGCCGGGCTTCATCTCGATTGCCGCGCATGAAATGACGCGGAAGTTCGAGAGCCTGCGTGACGTTCAGATGCGCGTCGGGGCGTTGCCCGAGTATCCGACCAATGCGCTGAAGTACAACCTGACGTGGTCGACGGATGGCCTCATCAACGAATACTGCAATCCCTGCGAGGCGATCGTCGACGGCAAGCTGCGCGAGATGCCGGCGCTTGAGGAAATGGAGCACTTCTCGCTGGATGGCATCGATTATGAGGCGTTCAACACGTCCGGTGGCCTGGGCACGCTGTGCGAGACGCTCGAGGGCCGTGTCGAGAACCTGAACTACAAGACGGTGCGCTATCCGGGCCACCGTGACATCATCAAGACGCTTGTCAGGGACCTGCGGCTTGGCCAGCGTCGCGATATCCTGAAGGACGTGCTGGAGGCTGCCATTCCCATCACCTACCAGGACGTGGTGCTTGTATTCGTGACGGTCTCGGGTCAAATGCGGGGGCAGTTGACGCAGGAAAGCTTCGCGCGAAAAATCTATGCCCACAAGATTGACGGCCAGCTCATGAGTGCGATCCAGATCACAACGGCTGCAGGGATCTGCGCCATGGTCGACATGATGGTGCAGGGGAAGCTGCCTTCGAAGGGTTTCGTGCGACAGGAGCAGGCGGATCTGCCGAGCTTCCTCGAGAACCGCTTTGGTCGCTATTATGCTGAAACAGGACACTAGGGTGCCATGTCGAACCTTCGCACGGGCGGACAGATCCTCGTTGACCAGCTGAAGATCCACGGCGTGGACCTTGCGTTTGGCGTGCCGGGCGAAAGCTATCTTGCCGTGCTCGATGCCTTGCATGATGCACAGGCGGGGATGCGTTTCGTCACCTGCCGGCACGAGGCCGGCGCGGCGAACATGGCCGAAGCCTACGGGAAGCTGACCGGCAGGCCTGGCATCTGTTTCGTCACCCGTGGTCCGGGTGCCACGCATGCAAGCATTGGCCTGCATACGGCGTTCCAGGATTCGACGCCGATGATCCTGTTCATCGGGCAGGTTGCGCGCGACCAGATGGAGCGCGAAGCGTTCCAGGAGATCGACTATCGCCGGATGCTGGGACAGGTCACCAAGTGGGTGGCGGAAATTCCCTCTGCCGATCGCGTGCCCGAGTTCGTGTCGCGTGCGTTTCATACCGCGGTCAACGGACGACCGGGGCCGGTCGCGCTGGCGCTGCCGGAGGACATGCTGACCGAGCAGATGGAGGCGGTCGATGTGCGACCGTACCAGCGCATCGAGGCGGCGCCTCGTCCGGAGGACATGGCACGCCTGGCGGCGATGTTGTCTTCGGCCCGCCGGCCGCTGGCCTTGATCGGCGGTGGTGGCTGGAGCGACGCGGCCTGCGACAGTGTCCGCGTGTTTCTTGAACGCTGGAGCATCCCTGTCGCGACTTCGTTCCGGGGCAAGGACCGGATCGATAACCGGCATCCGCTTTATGTCGGGGATGTGGGGATCGGCATCGATCCGAAGCTTGGGAAGCGCGTCGCCGAGGCGGATGTGATCGTTGCGATCGGGCCGCGGCTCGGGGAGATGACGACGCAGGGCTATACGCGCCTGAAGGCGCCTGTTCCCGAGCAGAGGCTGGTGCATGTTTATCCGGCGGCCGAGGAATTGAACCGCGTCTATCAGGCCGAGCTTGGGATTGCCTCAGGAATGGCCGCGTTCGGCGCGGCGGCCGCCGCGCTTGTGCCGCCTGCGGCCTGCGCGTGGGCTGACTGGGCGCGGTCTGCGCGCGGCGATTACGAGGCCTTTGTGCGCCCGATTGCGGTCAAGGGGGATGTGAATCCGTCCGAGATCTTTGCCTGGCTGAACGAACGCCTGCCGCCCGATGCGATCCTGACGAATGGCGCCGGCAATTATGCTGGATGGTTGCATCGCTTCCACCTGCATCGCCGGTTTCACACCCAGCTTGCACCGACCAGCGGTGCGATGGGCTATGGTGTGCCAGCGGCTATCGCGGCGAAGGCGGTCCATCCCTCGCGCCTGGTGGTTTCATGCGCCGGCGATGGCTGTTTCCTGATGAACGGCCAGGAGCTTGCCACGGCGGTGCAATACGGCTTGCCGGTGATATTCCTTGTTTTCAACAATGGAACCTATGGCACGATCCGCATGCACCAGGAGCGCGAATATCCGGCGCGCATGATCGGTACAGACCTCAAGAACCCTGACTTTGCTGCCTATGCGCGCGCCTTTGGCGGCTTTGGCGCGACTGTGCGGCGGACCGAAGACTTCCAGCCCGCCTTCGAGGCGGCCGTTGCTTCGGGGGTGCCGGCGCTGATCGACATCATCACGGATCCCGACCAGATTTCGCCAACTGCGACGCTGTCCGGCTTGCGCCAGGCCGCGCTCGATCGCCAGGCGCGTTGAAACCATCTCCCATGGAGGATGCCATGCTGCACGACAAGCTCAAGTTGCTCGGTATTTCGGCTGCGGAAGTGTCGCAAGGCGACCTGACCGTGCGCAGCCCCATTGACGGGGCCTTGCTGGGCCGTGTGCGCAGCGACAGCCCGGCCGAGGTCGATGCGAAGATTGCGGCTTCGGTGAAGGCTTTCCATGCGTGGCGGGATGTACCGGCGCCGCGCCGCGGCGAGCTGATCCGCCTGTTCGGCGAGGAGTTGCGCATCAACAAGCAGGCGCTTGGCCGGCTTGTGACGCTCGAGGCGGGGAAGATCCTGCAGGAGGGCCTGGGCGAGGTCCAGGAGATGATCGACATCTGCGACTTCGCTGTCGGGTTGTCACGCCAGCTCTATGGGCTGACTATCGCCTCCGAGAGGCCGGGGCACCGCATGATGGAAACATGGCATCCGCTGGGTCCTGTCGGCATCATCAGTGCCTTCAATTTCCCGGTTGCCGTGTGGGCATGGAATGCGGCCCTGGCGCTTGTGTGCGGTGACAGTGTCATCTGGAAGCCCTCGGAAAAGACGCCTTTGACGGCGCTTGCGACGCAGAAGCTGTTCGAGCGCGCGGTCGCCCGGTTTGGCGACGCGCCCGCCGGGTTGTCGCAAGTCATCCAGGGTGGCCGTGCGGTCGGCGAGCAACTGGCCGCCGATGGGCGGGTGCCGCTGGTTTCGGCCACGGGCTCAACACGCATGGGCAAGGCACTGGCGCCGGTGGTGGCGGCGCGGCTCGGGCGCACGATTCTTGAGCTTGGCGGCAACAACGCCATGATCGTGGCGCCGTCTGCAGACCTCAAGCTGGCCGAGCGCGCGATCACCTTTGCTGCCGTGGGAACGGCGGGGCAGCGCTGCACGACATTGCGACGCGTCATCGTCCACGAGAGTGTGGCGTCGTCGCTGGTGCAGCGCCTCAAGGCGATCTATGGCGCCATCCGCATCGGTGACCCGCTGGAGGATGGCACTCTCGTTGGTCCGCTGATCGACCGTGCGTCGTTCGATGCCATGCAGGCTTCGCTTGCCGCTGCCAAGGCGCAGGGTGGTGTGGTGACGGGCGGGGCGCGTGTCCTTGCGGACCGGTTCCCCGACGCGTTCTACGTGCAGCCTGCGCTGGTCGAAATGGCGAGCCAGACCGACGTGGTGAAGCACGAGACATTTGCGCCCATCCTCCATGTCATGACCTATCGTGATTTCGAGCAGGCTGTTCGCCTGCAAAACGACGTGTCACAGGGGCTCTCGTCGTGCGTGTTCACGCGCGACATGCAGGAAGCGGAGCGCTTCGTTGCCGCGTCGGGTAGCGATTGCGGCATTGCCAATGTCAATATCGGCCCCAGCGGGGCAGAGATCGGTGGCGCGTTCGGCGGCGAGAAAGATACGGGCGGTGGCCGGGAGTCCGGGTCGGATTCCTGGAAGGCCTATATGCGCCGCCAGACGGCGACGGTGAATTACTCGAACCAGCTGCCGCTGGCGCAGGGCATTCGCTTCGACACGGATTAGTGGCGCGGGTTTCTGGTTTTCACTTTTCAAGATGCAGCAGGGTTTGCGCCCTGGACGGTAAAAGAACAATAATTGAACATCTGCGGTCTTTCAAGTGGGCCAAAGTGACGCCTCCTTTCGAGGTAGTCCCGGTGGCGCCGTCAATTTCATCCTGAATCGCGATCCTGCTGCGCCTCGTGCTTGCCGGGCGCTAGGTTCGGGGTGGTGGGGATACGGGGGTGTCCGATGTCGTTGCGGCAATCGGCAGGCATGATGGTGACAATACTGGTCGTGGCTGGCCTCGACCTGCGGCTCGACCTGCTCATCCCGCTGGCGATGCTGAGCGGCGGGCTTGCGACCTATCTTGTCAGTATCTGGGAGGAGACGCGCCGCTAGGCCTTGGGTGCCTCGTTCATCGCGGTTTCCAGTTCGGAGAAGGACGGCTGGAAGTGGCTGGGAACGCTGCCGCGGCCGATCTCGACCGAAACCTGGGCTGCGTTGCCATGCAGGTGGGCGACGAGCACGTCGCGAATGACGTGATAGAAGAGGCCCTCTTCATCCACCGCTTCCTTGATGCGGGTGGCCGTCGGCGCGACGAAGCCATAGGCGATGAACACGCCGAGAAAGGTTCCCACGAGCGCGCCGCCGATCATGCCGCCGAGTACTTCCGGCGGCTCGGTGATCGAGCCCATGGTCTTGATGACGCCAAGAACGGCGGCGACGATGCCGAGCGCGGGCAGGCCGTCGGCCATGCTCTGGAACGCGTTCGCGCCTGCGAGTGCTTCGTGGTGATGCTTCTCGAGTTGCTTTTCCATGGCCGTTTCGACCTGATGCGGGTCCTCGAGGCTCATGGTCATCATGCGGATCGTGTCGCAGATGAAGTCGATCGCGAAGTGATCCTTCAGGATGCGCGGGTAGTTCTTGAAGATCGCGGATTCTTCGGGTTTGTCGATGTGCTGCTCGAGGGCGATCATGCCCTTGGACTTCATGGTCTTGGTCAGCGTGAAGAGAAGGCAGAGCAGGTCGATGTAATCCTTCTGCTTCCATTTCGCGCCAGCGAAGATCTTGCCGGCAGAACTCATTGTTGCCTTGAGCGACGTGCTGGTCGATGAAATCAGCAGGGCGCCGATTGCGGCGCCGAGGATCATGGTTGCTTCGTAGGGCAGGGAGTGGAGGATCACGCCGAACTTGCCGCCGGCCCAGGTGTAACCGCCAAAAACGGTCACGAAAACGAAAATGATTCCGCCAATCTGGAACATGAACAGCGCTGCCGAATGTTTCCCCACGCGATCGAGCGCGCAGCCGTTGATGCGCTGGAGTATGGCCAAAGCGGCTTAAGGATCGTTGAAGCTTCGGGGAATGAGTTCCTAATGTGGCGTTAAGCATCCTTGCCTGGTTTACGTTCCAGATACCGGCGAACGACGGCTCTGTCCTTGAGCCAGCCGGCCCATTTCAGGAGCACCCGCTCGATCCGCGGCGCGCTGACACCCAACTGGACCATCGCGACACCACCATTAACGCTTTCCCAGTACTCGGCGATCAGGCCGTTCTCGAGGCGAAAGCGGCTGATCCCGTCGATCACGACCTCGCGGCCCTGGAACTCGGGTATCGTCGAGGTGAAGCGCGAGAGTGACCAGGCATAGCCGGTGTTGCCGTTGCAGACCGGGTCAAACATGCGCCAGTCGTAGCCCGTGGCATCGCGATGGAAGAGGTTCTCCAGCATGTCGGCGATCGATGCTCGCCCCTTGTGCGGTCCGTAGATGTAGTCGTTGTAGACTGCGTCCTCGGCAAAGCATGCAGCAAAGGCCTGGCCGTCGCCCCTGGTTGCTGCTTGCGAGAAGCGTTGCAGCAATTGCTCGAATTCCTGTTGTGTCATTGCGTCATGCCTTTGCCGTGATGATCCAGATGGCGCCGCCCAGCGTGATGGGGGTTGTGGTCGCCAGGGGGGCGAGCCGGGCTTCGAGGGATGCCTTAGCCTCGGCGCGCTGGGCGGGGGTGGCGTCGGCGAGCATGCGCGACACGGGACCGATTTCGGCGAGGTGCTGCAGGGCCTCGGCGAAGTCATTGCCCATCACGAGGCGTGTGTCGAAAGGCGTTGCCGTCATGCGGTCGAAGCCTGCGCCCGTGAGGATGCGCCGAACGCGTGCGAGGTCGGCGAAGGAGAAGGGGCCCGGGTCTTCCGGACCTGGCGAGGCCTGCGGGGGCAAGGACTGGCGGACCGCAGAAACAGGGATGCTGACCCATTCGTTCTCGCGCGGCTCGCGCCAGCAGGCAAAGACGAGGCGTCCCGCGGGCTTCAAGGTCTTGCGGAGGTTTGCGAAGGCCGCGTCCGGGTTGTCGAAGAACATCACCCCGAAGCGCGAGAACAGCGCATCATAGGCTTGATCAACCGCGTGCGCGGCGGCGTCCGCCAGTACATAGTCCAGATCAGGGGCGCGGTGTCGCGCGCGTGCGAGCATCGGAGCCGATACATCGATGCCCGTCGGCCGCGCTCCGGCTCTGGCCAGCGCCATGGTGGTCTCGCCGCAGCCGCAACCGATGTCGAGGATGCGTTCACCCGGTTGAGGCGACAGATGCTGCAGCAGCGCCTCGGAGACGGAGACGAGCATGCGGTCGAGCCGTTCCTGCGCGGTGGCCCATTTTTCGCCAGCGACACCGTTCCAGTAGGCGATCTGGTCTGCGTTCGGCTGTGCCGCGGCCATTGGCATTCTCCTGTGGCTTGCCGCCTCAGGTGTACGCCATTTCGGGCTTCAAAGAGAAGAGTGCGTGTCAGCCGGGCTCAAGCATTCCCAGATGTGGAGCCAGCATGCTGGCCTGGTTGAGAAACGTGTCGGTTGCGCGTTCGAGGCGCTGGCGCGCGGCCAGAAGCGTATGGCGCGCGGCGTCGATCTCATCGGTCGAGGCAAAGAGATCGGCCGGCGATTTCAGTGACAGGCCCCGCTCGCCTGCCACGAGCGTGATGTGGTTGATCGCATGGCGCGGTGCGCCGGCGGCCGGGATCCGGACTTCCAGCGTGTCGCGGCCACCATCGATCAGGTTGACGCCCTCGAAGCTGGCGCCGGCTGCCACGGTGTCGATGTGGGTGCGCAGCTGCTCGAAGCGGTCGGCAATCATCGCGCGCTTCGTGGCATCCGGGGTCTCGAGGGCCTCGGTCGTCAGGTCGAGCGCTTCAGCGAGATATTCATGAATGGTGTCGATTGCGACGAGCGTGCCTTCGACGGCAGATACGGCGCGGGCGGCAGCCTCTTCGACGGACTGGGGCGTCGCCCGCGCTTTGCGCTGATGGCGCAGAACCCGGTCGATCCCGAACCGGATGTCGACGGGGCCTTCGTGCGGTGATGGGGTCTCGTCGGTACCTGCGAGCACCCGGCGTGCCCTGTCGAAGAGACTTCTAGCCTCGGCGTGGTTTGCGCTTGCGTGCATGCCCGTTCCCTGATCCAAAACAGGAGAACGAGGCTAGTGGTGTCGGGTTAGGGACGCTTTACCGAACAGCGTTTATTCAGGATGAACAAATTCATTCAGAGGCTGTCATGTCACGCGTGATTGGCCGGTCCGTGGGAGCGGCGACCTTCGTCGTCAATCGTATCCGGCGCCTGGCGCGGTTCGGCCGCTGGCCGTTGACGCTGGGTGTTCGCACGGCGGTGTTCGATGCAGGGGGACAGGTCCTGCTGGTGCGCCATACCTATGCACCTGGCTGGCATTTTCCGGGTGGCGCGGTCGATGCACGGGAGACCATGGCGCAGGCGGCGTCGCGTGAATTGCGCGAGGAGGCCTTGCTCGCGGCGCGGGGCGAGCCCGATTTCTTCGGTGTCTACCTGAGCCTCACCGAGAACAAGTCCGATCATATCGGCTTCTTCGTGGTGCGCGACTTCGAGCCTTTCGAGGGGCGTGCGCGTGTTCTGGAGATCGCAGAGGCACGCTTCTTTCCGGTTGATGACCTGCCTGCGGGCACAACAGGGGGCACGCGGCGCAGGCTTGAGGACGTGAAGCGCGGCCGGCCGGGCGGCTCTGCGTGGTGAGTGTCACCAGGCCGCGTCGAGGATCTGCCTGACGTCGGAAGGCGAGGTGATTTCGCGTGGGTTGGTCTTCACGACGGGGTGTCGGGCGCATTCCTCGGCAATGGCCTGCAACTGGTCCTCGCGGATGCCAACATCGCGCAGGCGGGTCGGCAGGCCAAGGTCGGAAATGAGTTCGTGGACTGCGTTTGCGGCTGTCATGGCGGGCCGGCCGAGTGCCTCGCTGATCAGCTTCTGGCGTCCGGCCGTGACAGGTTCATTCCAGGCCAGGACATGCGGCAGGATCGTGCAGCTTGCGTGTCCATGGTGGAGCCCGTAGCGGCCGCCCAGCACATAGCCAATGCCGTGGCTGGCGCCCGAACCTGCGCGGTAGCCGCCGGTGCAGGCGAGGTGTGCTGCAACCTGGCTCTGGAGGCGCGCATCCGGGTCGCCCGGCACGGATCTGGTCCGGCGCAGCGATGTTGCGAACAGCCGCAGCGCCTGAAGAAGGCTTGCGTCCGCGTGCAGGTTTGCGCGACGCGAGAGAAGCCCCTCGCAGCAATGGTCGATGCCGCGGATCGCGCTCGAGAGCCACAGCCACTCGGGTGTGAGGGCGCCGATGGCCGGGTCGTAGACGACGGCGATGGGAACGAGTGCCGGGGCTGAGAACCCTCGCTTGACGCCGCTGGCCTCGTCGGTGCCGCCGCCGGCGGGTGTCGTCTCGGCGCCCGACAAGGTCGATGGAATGGCGATCTGTCGGACCCAGGCATTGGGCGGGCTGGCATCGGCTTTGGCCTGCGTGCCCAGCGCGTGCGGGGTTTCGGCGTCCCAGGCGAGGCCCAGTTGCACGATCTTGAGGGCATCGATGATGGAGCCGCCGCCGCAGCTGACCAGCAGGTCGGCCTTCACCCGTCGGGCTTCGGCAAGTGCCGCGGCGACAGTGTCAAAACCTGCATGTTCGGAGATGCCGTCAAAGATGGAGGCGCAACGACTGCCGAGAGCGCCGGCGAGCAGGCTGACGGTACCTGTCTCGCGGCGCAGGGTTCGCGACATGGCGACGAACACACGCCTTGAACCCATGCGGTCGACTTCGGATCCCAGCGCCTCGCGAACGGATGCACCGAAGTGCACCCGTTCCTGGGCGAGCGCGTTGATCGAGAAGGGGCGGTTCAAACCGGATCCCAACCGAAGACGGAGGTGGTGGCCCCGGTGTCGTACATCATCGGCTTCATGGCGGGGAAGGCGTGGTTGCAGATCGTTTCCGGCGTCCAGCCTTCCATACGCGTCATGCCGCGCACGGGGCGGGACTGGGACATCAGGAAGATCTCGTTGCCGCGTGCGACAAAGACCTGGCCGGTCACTTCCCTGGCGTGCGGTGCGATCAGGGCGATGGCGAGCCTGGCCACCTGGTCGGCGCGCATGTGGTTGCGCATGCGCTCGACGCGCTTTGCGGACGCTTCGTCCTTGACCGGAATGGTGGCGATCATGCGCGACCAGGCGAAGGGCGCGATGATGTTCGAGCGCACGCTCTTGGGGGCGCCTTCCATGGCGATGATGCGGGAGAGGCCTGCAACTCCCATCTTGGCGGCGGCATAGTTGGCCTGGCCGATATTGCCGATGATGCCGCTGGTCGAGGTGAAGAGGACGTAGGCACCATCCTGCTGTTCACGGAAGTGCTCGATCGATGCGCGGCAAACGTTGTAGGCGCCGTTCAGGTGGACGTCGATGACCATGTCCCAGTCGGCGTCGGTCATCTTGTGGAACATGGTGTCCCTGAGAATTCCTGCGGGATTGATGATCGCGTGCAGCCCCTTGAAGCTGTCCTTCGCCTGCTCGATCATGCGACGCACGCCGGCACGATTGGTGATCGAATCCGAATTGGAAACGGCTTTGCCGCCGGCTGCGATGATCTCCCGCGCAACCATTTCGGCGGGACCGGCCGAGCCCTCGTCGCCGCCGGCAACGCTGCCGCCGAGGTCGTTGACCACGACGCTTGCGCCCTCGTGCGCCGCGAGCAGCGCGCATTCCTTGCCGATGCCGTTGGCGCCGCCGGTAACCAGGACGACCTTGCCGTCTAGCATGCCCATTTGTTCCCATCCCTCGTTTCAGTGGTGATGCTGGCCACGTTAGCGAGCGTCCAACATTGATTCCAGCCCCCAATAGGGGTTTGTTTTTTTACGGTCCCGGCGGTATTGCACGGGCAGGGTTTTGAGCCGGGAGCTGGTGTCATGCAGATGCATGCCTGGATAGAGCGCATCGAGGAGATGCTTGGTCTTGGAAGCGACAAGAATTCGGAAAGCAAGCGCCGTGTGCTCAAGCACGTAACGGAGCGCACGGTCGTCTCGCGCGATGTTGCCAAGGAGCTTTCCGGGCAAGAGACTTTCGGCCAATGGCTTGCCGACCGCGTGGCCGAGTTCGGCGGGTCGTGGACGTTCATCAGCATCTTTGTCCTGGTGCTGGTGGCGTGGACGGCGACCAACACCTTCATCCTGATCACGGGGGCTTTCGATCCCTACCCGTTCATTTTCCTGAACCTGCTCCTGTCGATGGTTGCGGCCCTGCAGGCGCCCATCATCATGATGGCGCAGAACCGGCAGTCGGCGAAGGATCGTGCGGCGGCGCTGCATGACTATGAGGTCAACCTGAAGGCCGAACTCGAGATCATGGCGCTGCACGAGAAGGTGGACTTCCTGCAATCGCAGTTGCTGTTGCGTGTGCTTGAAAAGCAGGACGAGATGGCGAAGATCGTGGCGGAACTCAAGAGCGGGAGCGGCAAATGAGTGGTGTTGTCATCCGGCCCGAGACACCTGCCGACGTCGCGGCCGTCGAGGCGCTGGTTGCCCTGGCCTTTGGTCCCGGTCGGCATGCAAAGAGTGCCTATCGCCTGCGCGAGGGGGTGCAGCCCATCGGGGCCTTGAGCCATGTGCTGGATTTGGGCGGGGTCGTGGCTGGAACCGTCCGCTACTGGCCGGTGGCGATCGGGAATGTGCCGGCGCTGATGCTGGGGCCGATCGCGGTGCGGGAGGACCTGCAGGGCAAGGGCCATGCGCTGCAATTGATGCAGGTGACGCTGGGGCTTGCCAAGGCACAGGGACATCGCATCGTGGTGCTGGTGGGCGACGAGGCCTATTACGGACGGGCGGGGTTCTCGCGGATCCAGCCTTATGGGCGCATCACCATGCCCGGGCCGGTCGACCTGTCGCGCGTGCTTGGGCTCGCGCTGGTCGAGGGCGCGCTCGAGGGCGTTGCCGGTGACGTGCGCAAGCGGTGCGTGACGGGCGCCGTCTATGCGGCCGGGGCGGGACTAGCGGCCCTCGCGTCGCCAGCCGGCGAGCAGGCTGCCCACGATAACCAGTAACGCCAATGCCGGGTGGAACAACGGGGTCTGCCGGGTGGCGCTGACCGCGTAGGCCTGGTTTGCCTGCATGCCGATCCAGCCGCTTCCGCCTGCGTTGCGCCCGGGGCGCGTGCGTCGGATCTCGGGTATTCCGTCTTCGGCGATCCAGCTTATGGTGCCGCGGTTTGCCGATATGAAGGGGGCGAGCACTGCCTTGGTGGCGCGCACGTCCGAGAGTTCCCTGGGGTTCAGCGGACCGGCCGCCGCTATGGCCGAGAGGTTTGCGTCCCGGAGACGGTAGAGGCCCAGTTCCTCGGCTTTGAGAGATCCGGTGAAGGTGCCGTTTTCGCCGGGGCTCAGCGTCACTGCCTGCTTGCGGCCGGAGGGGAATGTCACCTCGACCTTCGAGGCGCGGTCCGACATCGTCCGGCGCGAAATGTTCAGCCGCGTCCCGACGACGGCGCCGTGCAGGCGTTCTTCCTCGAGATCGGGTTCCTGCATCAGCCAGTGTGCCAGGCGCCGCAGAAGCTCGGCCTGCGGTCCGCCGCCCTCGAAGCCGCGTGTCCATAGCCAGGCATGGTCGGACAGCAAGAGTGCAACGCGACCCTGTTCGACCCTGTTCAGGACAAGCAGCGGCTGGTTCGCGGCGCCGCTCATCAGGGTCTGTCCGCTGATCACCGAAGATTGCACGATGCGGAACCAGCGACCCCAGGCCGGATTGCTGCTGGCGGTGTTCGCTCCGGGCAGGCCCGATGAGACCGGGTGCTTCAGGCCTTCGTCCGTCAGGCGCGGCTTGTAGCCCTGCTCGATGATCTGTTCGAGGGGTTCGGCGGGCAGGACCGCGGAGACAGGTGACTGGAAGAGGCTGTAGGGCGAGGCATATTCCGGCCCCGAGGTCACCAGCAGGGCGCCGCCATTTCGCACATAGCGCGCGATGTTCTCGTAATAGGCAATCGGGAGAATGCCGCGGCGCTGGTAGCGATCGAAAATGATGAGGTTGAACTCGGAGAGTTTCTCGTCGAACAGCTCGCGTGTCGGGAAGGCGATCAGGGACAATTCGCCGGGAGGGGTGCCGTCCTGCTTTTCCGGCGGGCGCAAGATCGTGAAGTGGACCAGAGAAACAGACGGGTCCGCCTTGAGGAGATTGCGCAGGGTTCTTTCGCCCGCGTGCGGCTCGCCTGAGACCAGGAGCACCTTCAACTGGTCGCGGACGCCTGTCGTCATGATGGCGGCGCGGTTGTTCAGCAGCGTCAGCTCGCCGGGGCCCTTTTCAACGCTGAACTCGATCACGTTCTCGCCGCCGTGGGGCAGCTTGAGCTCGATTGTGGTTTCCGATCCCGTCGTGGCGCTGAAGGTCTGGACAGGCTTGCCGTCGATACGGACTTCGACGCTGGTTGGCGCGTTGGTGGTGGAGCCGAAATCGTCCACGCGGATCGTGTACCTGATCGGCTCGCTGACAATGCCGAAGCGAGGGGCCTGGACCACGGTCAGCTTGCGATCGCGTTCGTCGGGCTTGCCTGTGAGCAGCGCGTGAACGGGATAACCCAGCTTGTCGGCTGTGGCCGGCGGCACGTCGTGAACCTGGCCATCGGTCACGAGTACGGCGCCGGCGATGCGGTCCGGGGGGACATCGGCGAGCGCCTCCCTCATGGGCTCCACAAGGCTTGTTCCTCCATCTGCTGCCTTCATCTGGTTGCCCGTCACGGTTATGACGCGCACCTCAAGGTCTTCGGTGGCAGCGAGGCGTGCCCTCAGCTCGCTCGTGGTCCGGGTTACCAGGCTTGAGCGGTTGCCTATGCTCTGGCTCTGGGACTGGTCGGCGACAATGAGGGCGATGTCCGGCAGGCTCTTGCGTTCTTCCTCGACGATCGAGGGATTGGCCAGCACGAGGATCGCGCCGGCCGTTGCAAGTGTTCTCCAGAGAATGCCTGGCGCGCCCAGCAAGGCGCCCGCGCCCAGAAGGGCTGCGGCGAGCGCGACAAGCACAAGCAGGACCAGGTCCGACACGTGCGGGACGAAGACGATATCAATTGCCACCGGCGTCCTTCCCCAATCGTTCGAGGATGTGCGGCACGTGCACGAGGTCTGCCTTGTAGTTGCCGGTGAGGGCGTACATCACGAGGTTCACGCCGAAGCGCATTGCCATTTCGCGTTGGCGCTCGCCGCCGGGTACCACGGCTGCAATGGGGCGTCCTTGCGCGTCTTCTGCCCATGCGGACGCCCAATCGGCTCCACCCACAACGATGGGCGAGACGCCGTCGGCTGTGCTGCCGATGGAAGAGCCGTCTGTCGCCTGCTGGCGGCTTTCGACCCATACGCGGCCGGAGGGCCAGCGTCCGGGGTAGTCATCGAGAAGGTAGAATGTGCGCGAGATGATGTGCTGCTGGGTCAGCGGCTCGAGCAGCGGGATGTCAAGGCCTGCCAGCAAACGGCGCAGGATTGCGGTCCCCTGTGGGGCTGCGGTTGTTGCCTGCGGCAGGCTGTTTCCCTGGTCGCGGGTGTCGAAGACGATGGTGCCGCCGTTGCGCATGAATGCGTCGACCTTTTCGAGCGCATTCGCCGAGAGCTGGGTCTGGGTTGGCGCCATGGGCCAGTAGAGGAGCGGGAAGAAAGCCAACTCGTCGCTTTCGACATCCACTGCCATCGGCTCTGCGGGCTCGACGGCCGTGCGCGCCGTCAGCACGCGGGTCAGTCCGGTCAGGCCTGCCTTGCTCATGGCGTCGATCTGCGGATCTCCGGTCTTGACGTAGGCCAGCCTGAACTGGAGGGAGGCCTTGAGCGCCGTTGCTTCATCGGCGAGGGCGCTGCCGGCGGCCAGAGACAGTCCCAATCCCAGGATCACGGCGGACGCGACGGCGCGGGCGCGCAATGTGGGCATCGGGAGAAGGCCGCGGAGGACGTAACCGATCACGAGGTCTGCCATCGCGAGCAGGAGTGCCATGACCATGATGTCGTATTTCAGTTCGGTCGCGCGGTTCAGCCCGAACTCGGCCGTGCGGATGTCCTTCGGCAGGGCCGACATCGGTTGCAGTCGTGCGTCAGGCTTGAAGAGGTTGAAGGCGCGCCGGCTGCCGGCATCGCCGTAGAAGCCCGGCGGATGCCTCGGGCTTGCATCCAGGGCGTCGAGGTCTGCGCTGCGCACCGGCAATGCTGATGGAGCCGGCGGTCCGAGCCTGCCGAAACCGTCGAGCGTTTCAACCGGGGAAAGGAGGCCGCTGGCCGTCGATGCCGACGGCGCTCCGGTCAGTCCAACCGAGAGGGCAATGGTGCGCCTGAGCATGTCCACGTAAAGACCGGAAAGCGGAAGGTTTGACCATCCGGTGTTGGCGGTCACGTGGAAGAGCACGATCCAGCCCTTGCCCTGCGGCGTTGCCGTTACGAGCGGGGTGCCGTCATTGAGTTGTGCCCATGTCCTCTGGTCGGTGCCGGCGCTGGGGTCGGTCAGGACCTGCCTGCTCACGGAGATGTCGGGCGAGATCTCCAGGCCCTGGAAGGGGCTGGCTTCGGGCCAGCTTGCCAGGGTCTGCGGTTTCTCCCACGCCATCGCTGATCCCAGCAGGCGTCCGCCCGTGCGCAAGCGGCCGGGGATGAGGTCGTCGGTCTTGGCTGCCATGCGTGGTCCGGCGAAGCGGACAAGCACACCGCCGCGGGCGATCCAGTCGGCGACGCGCTTGTGATCGTCTCCAACCAGTTGTCCCACATCCGCCAGCATCAGAACTGAAAGTCCCGACTGGACGAGGTCTGCAATCGTGCCCTTGTGGATCTCGGCATAGGGTTGCAGGGCGCGGTCCAGAAAGAATACGTCCGACAACAGGGGTTGTGCGGAGTCGACGGATTGGCCGGAGATCAGGCCCACGGGCCTGCGACGCCAGCGTTCATCGATCAGAACCGTGCTGCCCGCGGACAGGCGATTGGCGATCTCGACGCGCGCCAGGTCGTTGCGCAATTCGGTTGCCAACTCCATCGGCACCTTGACCTCGCTGTCTCCGGGCTTGAGCGTGAAGTCGCGGGTGGCAAGGTATCGTCCATTCGATCCGGTGGCTTTCAGCGTGCCGGAGACCGCGGTGTCGGATGCTCCCCGGATGACGCGGAATACCAGCGCGCTGCCTTCGACCCGGGGTTGGGCGAGGGCGAGTGGGGCATTGGCCTGTCCGTCCGTCAGGATGCTCAGGTCGCCGATGCCCTGGAGGGTGGAGATGAATTCGCCGAGGTTGCGCGCGTCCAGTCCGTCCGACAGCCAGATGATGTCGGGGCGCCCTTTGAAAGCGATCTCGCCGAGAGGCTTGATGGCGGCCAGGCGGTCCACGCCGTAGGGTTGGGGCGCGACGGCTTTCACTGCGCCTTGAGCTTCGGCGCCTGATAATTGCGTCATGCGGACTTTCAGGTCGGCTGGCGCGGTCGGGACCACGACGAGGGGGCGCTTTTCGCGCTCGGCCTCGGCGGCGATGCCCTGCATGGTTCCGACGCGGTCATCCCAGCGGGCGGCGGCAGACCAGCCATTGTCCACCACAATGACAATCGCGCTCTTCTTCAGGTTTGCGATTTGCGGATTGAGGAATGGGTCGGCCAGGGCCACGATGACGAGCGCTGCAATCAGGATCCTGAGTGCGAGCAACCACAATGGCGTGCGGGCTGGCGTTTCTTCTCCTTGCGGCAGGCCGAGCAACAGCCTGACGGCTGGAAAGCGAACGCGCCTGGGGGCGGGGGGCGTGACGCGCAGGAGCCACCAGATCACCGGCAGAACAGCAAGCCCCAGCAAGACCCAGGGTGCGCCAAATGCCAGCGGTCCGATCGAGAGCATGGCGCTAACCCGTTGCGATGGTTCGTTGCGACGACAGCGCTTCGTAGGCGGCGAGCAGGGCGCCCTGGGGCGGACGGTCCGTCCTGTGCATGGCGAAAGTCCAGTCCTGACGCCTGCAGGCCTGGGCCAAGGTCATCTGGAGAGCCTTCAGGCGATCGTGGTAGGCGCCCTTGAGCGCCTCGGCCCGGCGCGCGAGCATCTTGAGGTTTGTTTCGACATCCTCGAATTCCGTCCGGCCGGCGAACGGCAGGTCTTCTTCGGCGGGATCGAGGACCTGAATGAGGTGGCCGCGCACGCCGAGGGCGCCATAGTGGCGCAGGATGTCGATCACGGGCTCGGGCGGCGAGAGCCAGTCGCTTATCAGGATGACTTGGGAAAAGCGCGGCAGCGACAGCTTGGGCGGCTGGCGGGCGGGGTTGCTCATGTTGCGTGACCAGCTGAGCGCCAGCCTGTCTACGGCTTGCCTTCCCATGGTTGCGGGCTGGTCGCCGCCGAGCTCGCCGACGCGCTCGCCGCCCCTGACAAGAAGGCACGCAAAGGCGAGGGCGAGGACGGTCGCGCGCTCCACTTTCGCAGTGGTGGCGACATGGGATCGGTATTGCATCGAGGGTGAGGCGTCGCGCCAGATCCAGACGCTCGCGGCGGCTGACCACTCGCGTTCACGCACGAACAGGTGCTGCGACTTTGCTGACTGGCGCCAGTCGATTGCCATCGAGGGGTCTTCATCCCGGTACCGGCGGAACTGCCAGAACGCGTCGCCCTGTCCAACCCGCCTGCGGCCGTGGTCGCCTTGAGCCACGGTTGCGGCCACGCGATGCGCCTGGACCAGCAAGGGTGGCAGGCGTGCGCTGAGCTTCTCGGCGTCGGTGCGCAAGTTGGTTGCAGGCCCCGCCGCCTGAAGCCATTCGCCCAGCTTCGCGCCCCATCCTGTTCCGGCTTGCCGTTTCAAGGCCCTGCTTCCTGCGTTCTGGAAATGATGTGGTTGCTGGTTCTCAGAGGAATGGGCGTGTCAGCCTGGCGATTACGTCCGACATGGTCACCCCGTCGGCGCGGGCCGCAAACGTCAGAGCCATGCGGTGGCGCAGAATGGGCGGGGCGAGGGCGACGACGTCATCCACGGATGGGGCGAAGCGTCCCTCGACGAGGGCCCGGGCGCGCACGGCCAGCGAAAACGCCTGGCTGGCGCGGGGACCGGGGCCCCAGGCCACGTGCGCCCTGATGTCCTCGGCGCCGCCTTCCTCGGGGCGGGCGCTGCGAACAATCGCGAGGATGGCATCGAGAACCTTCTCGCCGACGGGGATCGCGCGCACCAGACGCTGGAAGAACATCAGGTCCTGTGCCCGGAGCACTTCCCTTGCGTGGTCATCGGTCACGCCGGTGGTGGACAGGAGCACGCGCTTTTCGGCTTCAAGATCGGGATAGCCGATGTTGATCTGGAGAAGAAAGCGGTCCAGCTGCGCTTCCGGCAGGGGATAGGTTCCTTCCTGCTCGAGCGGGTTCTGGGTTGCGAGAACGTGGAAGGGGTGCGGCAGGTCGTAACGCATGCCGGCTACCGTCACATGCCTTTCCTGCATCGCCTGAAGAAGGGCCGACTGGGTGCGCGGGCTTGCGCGATTGATTTCGTCGGCCATCAGCAGCTGGGCGAATACCGGGCCGCGTATGAAGCGGAACCTGCGCTTGCCAGCCTCGTCCTCTTCGAGAACCTCGGATCCCAGGATGTCGGCAGGCATCAGGTCGGGCGTGAACTGGATGCGCTTCGTGGCGAGCCCCAGGACGATGCCGAGGGTCTCAACCAGCCTTGTCTTGGCAAGGCCGGGGACGCCGATGAGGAGGCCGTGGCCGCCGGCCAGCATGGTGATCAGGGATTGGTCGATCGCCTCGCGCTGGCCGAAGATGACTTGTCCTATGGCCTCGCGCACGGCTGCAAGCCTCGCAACGGCGTTTTCGACTTCGCGGACGATCGATTCGGAGGTGTCCAGCGCTGGCAGGTTCGGTGACACGGCGGGGGTCCCTTTGTCCTAGGGTTTTCCGTTGGCAATGCAGCAGGATCGGCGCAATTGCGGGTTGCTCTCGATCCCCTTCGGGACGCGAACGCTACCGCGCTTGCTGTTATAACCAATTTGCTTGAAGCGACAGAATATTCCATCGCCTTATGTTGAACGCCGGTTGTTTCCCGGTGTTAATGTTTGACCTCGGCCCCCCCTTTTTCCGAAACTTCGTACTCGATGGCAAACCAGACCCAAGATCCCCTGCACTGGGGCGCTCCGGCGCCTGACGTGCTTCGCGGCCTCGCGGAAATACAGGCGGAGGCGGCTCATTCGCGCGCGTTGCCGCCGGTGGAACGCTGGAACCCGCCTTTTTGCGGCGATCTTGATATCCGGATCGGGGTCGATGGCACCTGGTACTATCTCGGATCGCCGATTGGCCGGCCGGGGCTGGTGCGCCTGTTTTCAACGATCCTGCGACGTGACGCGGACGGCAGGCATTATCTGGTTACTCCCGTGGAAAGGGTTGGCATCCGGGTTGATGACGCGCCCTTCGTGGCCGTGCGCGTGGATTGCCGGGGTGAGGGTGATGACCGGACCCTTGAATTCACTACTACTGTCGGGGATAGCGTCGTTGCGGATGCGGAGCATCCGCTGACTGTTCTTACGGATCCCTCCGATCATACGCCGCGGCCGTATCTCAGGGTCCGCGGGCGCCTCGATGCGCTGGTTTCGCGGCCTGTCTTCTATGAACTGGTTTCGCTGGCAGAGACGCGCCCGACACCGTCGGGCAGCGAGCTCGTGGTGGTGAGCCGCAAGGCTTCGTTTTCGTTGGGCTTGATCGAGCCATGACGGAGCATGAATTGCGGCGTCTGCTCGAGGGCCTCTCGTCGCTGACGCCCGACTTGTCCGATCAGGGGGATCACAGTCTCAATCCGCATGTTCGTCGGCCTTCTTCTTCCGCGCCGCTGAAGCCTGCGGCAGTGCTTGTGCCTGTCATCCTGCGGCAGCCTGACTTGCAGGTGCTGTTCACGCGGCGCGCGGATCACCTGGCGCGCCATGCGGGGCAGGTGAGTTTCCCGGGGGGCCGGTTGAACCATGAGGTCGAGCCTCCCGTCGAGGCAGCCTTGCGCGAGACGGAGGAGGAGATCGGGCTGTTGCGCGATCATGTTGAAGTCCTCGCTGCGCTTGACCATTACGAGACCGGTACAGGCTTCCGCATCCAACCGTTTGTCGGCCTCGTTCGCGAAGGTTTCGAACTGAAGGTCGATGCGGAGGAGGTGGCCGAAGTGTTCGAGGTGCCCTTGTCATTTCTCATGGACAGTCGAAACCATGAGACGCATTCAGGTGTGTGGCAGGGCGCGGAGCGGCGCTATTATGCGATACCCTTTGGCCGTCACTATATCTGGGGGGCCACGGCCGGTATACTCGTCAACATGCATAAACGGCTCCAGCGCTAGGCCATGATCGTGAAGCCAACCATCGCCGGCCAGCAATGGCTTGCCTCTGCGGATGTGCATGCGGTTCTCGATGCGCTGGGCACTGCCCGGCTTGTTGGTGGATGCGTGCGGAACTCGCTGCTGGGTCTTCCCGTCGATGACATCGACATTGCAACGCCCCTGACCCCGGATGCGGTGGCAAAGGCTGTGGAAGCGCGCGGCATGAAGGCCATCGACACAGGTGTCGAGCACGGCACCGTGACGGTGGTGCTGAATTCGCTGCCCTATGAGGTGACGACCCTGCGGCGCGATGTTTCGACCGATGGTCGGCGCGCGACGGTGGCCTTCACGACTGTCTGGGAAGAGGACGCGGCGCGGCGGGATTTCACCATCAATGCGCTTTATGCGGACGGTGATGGCCGGGTGCATGATTACCATCAGGGCCTGGCCGACCTGGAGGCCGGGGTGGTCCGGTTCATCGGCGATGCCGATACGCGTATCGCCGAGGATCACCTGCGCATCCTGCGGCTGTTTCGGATCCATGCCTGGTATGGGCGTGGCGAGATCGATGCGGAAGCCCTTCGGGCGTGCCGAAGCGGGCGTGGCAGGATCCAGGCTCTGTCGGGTGAGCGTATCCAGAAAGAGATGATGAAGCTTCTGCGGGCGCGAAAACCGGGCCATGCCGTCCGCGCCATGCGTGACACTCATGTCCTTGAAGAGATCATACCGGGCCATGTCGATCTGGATGTGCTTTCGCGCATGAGTGACATCGATGAGGCCCATCATCTGGAACCCGAGGGTGTCCTGCGTCTTGGCACGCTGATCCCCGCGGGTGACAGCGCTCGCCAACTGGCGCAGCGTTGGCGGCTGTCAAATGATGATCGTGCGCGGCTCGTGAACCTGTTCAAGCTTTTCGGCCTGCTTGAGGCCCCCGTCGACAGGCGGGCGTTTCGCCGCTTGCTCTATCGCCATGGGCCGGATGCCGTCTGCGACCAGATCAGGCTTGCCTGGGCGCGGGGGGATGCTGTCGGTGATGGTGAGAGCTGGAAAACGCTGATGGGACTTGCGCGCTCATGGTCGAGGCCGGTCCTCGGCGTTGATGGCGCCGATGTGCTGCGCGCCGGCGTGCCGGAGGGGCCGCAGGTGGGGCGGGTTCTCGGTGAGGTCGAAGCCTGGTGGATCGACGCCGACTTTCCTGATGATGTGGCCCTCGTGAATGCGCGGCTTCGCGATGTTGTCGATGGCCTGGGTCGGCGCTGAGCCGCAGTGTAGAGGGAGCTTTCATGGCAAGGATCCAATTGCTTGACTCGTTGAGCCTTGCAGGCTCCGTGGACCGAGAGAACGACGATGCAATGGGGGCCAAGTCAGCCATTGCCTTTGTTCTGGATGGCGTCACGAGCCTGTCCGATACGCCATTGATGCCGGGCCGGAGCGATGCGGCATGGGTTGCCCATCTTGCGCGCGACTTGCTGCTCAAGGCGCCGGATCCTGTAGCCGGAGACATCAGAGGCCTTGTGCGCAGCGTTGCTGAAGACATCACGCGTGAATTCGAGGCGGGGCGCGTGCGGCCTCCTGCCGGTCGTCATGAATTGCCGTGGACGACCCTCAGCCTTGTCGCGGTCGAGGCTGGTCGCCTGAACATTGCGTATGTGGGAGACAGCCGCATCCTGGTGGAAACAGGGGATGACTGCATCCACAATTTCGGCACGACGCCTTCCCGCGGCTCCTTCGAGGCGCGTCTGGCGCAGAAAATGGTTTCGGCAGGCAAGGGCATCGGTGTCGATGTGCAGAGGCAAGTTGTTGCGGCAGAGCTTCGGCAGGCGCGCGAGCTTGTGAACATGCCTCATGGCTATTGGCTGCTGGGAGCCGACGCGCGGGTGGGCGACAACCTCTTGCAGGCTTCACTTGCTCTCGACGGGCCTGCAATCGTGCTGCTGGCGACGGACGGGTTCTATGCGCTGGTGGAGGACTACGGAAAATATGATGACCGGGATCTCATCGCCACGGCGCAGGCCATCGGGCTTGCGGCGCTTGGCGAAGAACTGAGGCGCATCGAAGATGCCGATCCGCACGGGCGAACCTTTCCGCGCATGAAGAAGAGCGACGATGCGACCGCGGTGCTGGTGCGCGTCGAACCCTAACGGGAGCGCAGCTGTCGCAAATTTCCCTTCACGGTGCGAACCAGTTTTCCATCTGTCACGTTGGAAAACTCGAGCCGCATTTCCTTGCCGGTCAGGCGTCGGCGGTAGGTCTGCAATTCCGGCTTGCCGTCCGCGTTGATGGTGAAGCTGGAGACGACAAGGCCCGTCGCATCAAGGCGCGCCCAGTACAGGATCCCGCCGCTGTAGGGATCCACCTCGGCCTTTGCCTTCCACGTGTTGGGTGCTGGTGCCGGGACGAACTCGACCGTTGTCGATTTCATGACCTCCAGTGGTGCGCTGGGGTTGCCCTTCTGGCGCTGGAGTGTCGACCAGCTCACGAGGAACCCACCGATATCCGATGGCGCGAAAGTGACGGCGATGTCGCGTGTCGATGTCGGGAAGTCTTCGTCCGTTTCGCTTGTGGCGGTCGCCTTTCCCTGCCAATCGCCGAAATAATCGCCAATCGCGATGCCGAGGGGGGCTTTCGCTTTGTCCGCGCGGGCGGGCATGCCAACCAGAAAGGCAAGCAGCGTCAAGGCGCAGGCCAGGGCCAAGCGTTTCGTCATGATCAACCTCCGGTCACGGGCACGAGGCGGCAGCGATAGAGCGTTGGCCCCTGTCAATCAAGGCCAGCGGACCTCCGGGGGCATCGACATGAGGATGGCTTCCACGTTGCCCCCGGTCTTGAGCCCAAATTGCGTGCCACGGTCATGGAGCAGGTTGAATTCCACATAACGCCCGCGCCGAATGAGTTGGTGCTCGCGGTCGTCCTTCGACCAGGGGCGGTTCATGTGACGGCGAACGATCTGTGGATAGATGTCCAGGAAGGCAAGGCCTACGTCGCGCGTGAAGGCAAAATCAGCTTCCCAGTCCGTGGTGTCGAGGTTGTCGTAGAAGATGCCGCCCACACCGCGCGGCTCGTTGCGATGGGGCAGGTAGAAGTACTCATCGCACCAGGACTTGAAGTCGCGATAGTAAGACGGGTCATGGCGATCGCAGGCTGCGCGCAGGGCGGCATGGAAATCCTGCGTATCCTGGTCGTCAGGCTTCATGGGGGTCAGATCGGTGCCGCCACCAAACCACGACCTGGTGGTGATGATGTGGCGCGTGTTCATGTGCACTGCCGGAACGTGCGGGTTCTGCATGTGCGCGACAAGCGAGATGCCCGAAGCCCAGAAGCGCGGATCCTCGCCTGCGCCGGGAATATTCTGGGCGAATTCCTTGGAAAAGGTGCCGTATACGGTTGAAATGTTCACGCCTACCTTTTCGAATACGCGCCCGCGCATGATCGACATGGTGCCGCCGCCGGCCTCCCTTTCGCCATCGCCAGCCCGCATCCATGTCTTGCGCTCGAAGCGCCCGGCGGGGAGGTCGGCGAGTTGGCCGCCGAGGTCATCTTCCAGTTTCTCGAAAGCCCCGCATATCCGGTCTCGCAATTCCTCGAACCAGCGAGCAGCGCGGTATTTGCGGTCGGTCATGAGATCAAGGTTCATCCTGCATTTCTCCCGTTGTGCCCGTTCCAGCCTGTCTGGCGCAGCATTTCCCCGAGGATCATCCCGGTCGCCACTGCGACATTCAGCGAGCGTGTTGTTGGCTGCATCGGGATCGCAACGCTTCCGTCGACGGCGGCGCTGATGTCTTCCGGAACGCCCGATGTCTCGCGCCCCAGCAAGAGAGTGTCGTTTTCCCGGTAAGCCCAGTCAGTGTACCGGATCGCGCCCCGCGTCGTCGCCAGTACAATGCGCCCGGAGACGCTTGCCCGAAAGCTGTTCCAGTTGTCATGGCGGGTGACCGCTGCCTTCGGGATGTAGTCGAGGCCAGCCCGGCGCATGGCTGCATCGCCAAAGGGGAAGCCGCATGGCTCTATGATGTCCACATGCACGCCCATGCAGGCTCCCAGGCGAATGATCGTTCCCGTGTTGGCGGCAATATCCGGGTGGTAAAGCGCGATACGCATTGACGAGGATCAAGCCCCCCAAAATTTCCAGAGACATGTGTGAATGATGACGGTGGGTCCTCGAAATCCGCCATTTATGCGGCATCGTGACGCAAGACCCGCTCGGGGCGACTCTCTATTTTCGGGGCGTTTTCAGGGCCTTGATGGTGTCTATCGCGATTCGTCGTTGCGGTGGCCCAACTCATTAACAAATCAACGTTTTCCCGCCTTAAGAGGGGCAGAATACCTTGGCGCACGCATCAGAAAACGCCAACGTCACACGGCGTGATTTCCTTTTGGTCGCCTCACAGACGGCGGCTGCCGTCGGAGGTGCCATTGTCCTGTGGCCGTTCATCGACCAGATGAACCCGGCAGCGGACACGCTGGCGCTGAAAGAGGTCGAGTTCGACCTTTCGGCGGTCCAGCCCGGACAGATCGTTACGACGGAGTGGCAGAAGAAGCCTGTCTTCATTCGTCGGCGCACGCCGGAGGAGATCAAGGCGGCGGAAGACACGCAGCTGGCAGACCTGCCGGATCCGCAGGCCGACAAGGAGAGGGTGCAGAAGCCCGAGTGGCTCATTCTCGTGGCCACGTGTACCCATCTCGGCTGCATCCCTTCCAATCTGTTCAAGGGTGAATATGGCGGGTGGTTGTGTCCCTGCCATGGGTCGCACTACGACACCTCTGGTCGCATTCGAAAGGGGCCCGCGCCGCGGAACCTCGAGGTGCCTCCCTACCAGTTCGTGTCGGACACCAAGGTGCTCATCGGCGCGGCGCCCAGGGCGACTGCCCCGGCTGAAAAAGGATAAGAGACCCAGCCATGGCTCACGGCAATTATCGTTACGAACCCAAGACTGCTTTCACCAAGTGGCTTGATTCCCGCCTGCCGATCATTCGTCTCATGGATGAGACGATGCTGCAGTTCCCGACCCCCAAGAACCTGAACTTCTGGTTCACGTTCGGCGGCATCCTGGCTTTCATGCTTGTGGTGCAGATCGTGTCGGGCATCGTCCTTGCCATGCACTATGTGCCGCACGAGACGATGGCGTTCGACAGCGTTGAGCGCATCATGCGCGACGTGAACTATGGCTGGCTGATCCGGTACATCCATTCCAACGGCGCGTCGATGTTCTTCATCGCCGTCTACATCCATATTTTCCGTGGCCTGTACTACGGTTCCTACAAGGCGCCGCGCGAAGTGCTGTGGCTGCTTGGCATCGTGATCTACCTGCTCATGATGGCGACGGGCTTCCTGGGCTACACGCTTCCCTGGGGGCAGATGTCTTTCTGGGGCGCCACCGTGATCACGAACTTCTTCAGCTCGATCGATCAGGTGTTGCCGGGCGTTGGTTCTGCCATCACGCAGTGGTTGTGGGGATCGTTCGCGGTCGACAACACGACGCTGCAGCGTTTCTTCTCGCTGCACTACCTGTTGCCGTTCGTGATTGCGGGTGTTGTCGTGCTGCATATCTGGGCGTTGCACGTTCCGGGGAACAACAACCCCCTGGGCATTGACGTGAAAACGACCGCGGACACCGTGCCGTTCCACCCCTACTACACGATCAAGGACTTGTTCGCTCTCGCGATGTTTGTCCTGTTCTTCTCGTATTTCGTGTTCTTCGCGCCGAATTTCCTGGGGCATGCGGACAACTACATTCCGGCCGACCGCCTCGTGACGCCGCCGCACATCGTTCCCGAGTGGTATTACCTGCCGCTCTACGCCGTGCTGCGTTCGGTGCCGGACAAGCTGTTCGGCGTCATCCTGATGTTCGGTGCCATCGTCGTCTGGGCATTCCTGCCCTGGCTTGATCGCAGCCACGTCCGCTCCAACAAGTTCCGGCCCGTCAATCGCCAGTTCTACTTCATCCTGGCTGGTGTGATCTGGATCCTCGGCATGCTGGGCGCGCAGACGCCGGACGGCAATTTCGAGTTCTATTTTGGCCTCGAACTGCCGATCTCGAAGCTGTTGCTCTCGCAGATCTGCACGGTCTGGTACTTCGCGCACTTCCTCATCATCACGCCCATCGTCAGTACCATGGAGAAGCCCTTGCCCGTGCCTGAAAGCATCGCGACTGCCGTGCTTGCGCAGAACGGGGCGTCTTCCGCGGCCAAGGCCAAGGGTTAAGGGGGCAATCATGAGACTTCTTGCAATCGCATCCCTCATCGCCCTCGCTCTGTCCTCCGGCGCTCAGGCTGCCGGTGGTGGCGACACGGATCCAAAGCATCCCGAGAAGCAGGCGTGGAGCTGGTCAGGCCCCTTCGGGACCTTTGACCGGCAGCAGCTGCAACGCGGCTATCAGGTCTACAAGGAAGTCTGTGCGGCCTGTCACGGGATGAAGCTTGTTTCGTTCCGTAACCTCGCGCAGCCCGGCGGGCCGGAATTCACGGCAGAGCAGGCCAAGGCGCTTGCGGCGGCGGTTCAGGTTTCGGCACTCGACGACCAGGGTGAACCGATGGACCGGCCCGGAACGGTCGCCGATCGTTTCCCGTCGCCCTATCCCAATGACAAGGCAGCGCGTGCGGCGAACAACAATGCCTTGCCGCCGGACCTGTCGGTCATTGCCAAGGCGCGTGCCCACGGGATCGAAGGGGAGGGACCGGATTATCTCTACTCCCTGCTGATCGGGTACTCGGATCCGCCGGAAGGCAAGACGGTGCTCGAGGGGCTCTACTACAATCCCTATTTCGCGGGCCACCAGATCGCCATGCCGCCGCCGATTGCGTCTGACGGGCAGGTGACGTGGCCGGAGGGCAACCCGCCGGCGACCAAGTCGCAGATGGCGAAGGACGTCGTGGCGTTCCTCACCTGGGCTGCGGACCCTCACGCAGAAGCGCGCAAGGCGCTCGGTGTGAAGGTCGTGATCTTCCTGGTGTTCCTCTGTGTCCTGCTGTTCTTTGCCTACAAGCGGCAGTGGAAGGATGTGGATCACTGAGCGTCGATAGAGGCCCGGTGTAATTTCCAGAGGGACCGGTGAGAGCCGGTCCCTTTTTGCTGGCAGGTTCGGCTCGGTGAATTCGATTGCACCGGGGACCCCAGATGTTAAAAAGCGCGCGCGTTCCAGACCGGGTGAAGTTCATGAGCAAGACAGTGCTTGGCGTCATTGGTGGCAGTGGCGTCTATGCCATCGACGGGCTTGAGGATGCGCGATGGGAGCGCGTGGCGTCGCCATGGGGCGAGGCGTCAGACGCCCTGCTGTTCGGTCGGCTGGCCGGCGTGGACATGGTGTTTCTGCCACGCCACGGGCGTGGTCACGTGCATACACCCACGTCCATCAACTATCGCGCCAATATCGACGTGATGAAGCGGGTCGGCGTGACCGACATCATCTCCGTGTCCGCGTGCGGATCGTTCAAGGAAGAGCTGGCGCCCGGCACCTTCGTCCTCGCAGATCAGTTCATCGACCGGACGTTTGCGCGCGAGAAGTCATTCTTCGGTCCCGGATTTGTTGCGCATGTCTCGATGGCGCACCCCGTGTGCCCGAGGCTTGTCTCGGCATTGACGTCGGCGGCCGTTCAAACAGGCATCAAGCATGTCGTCGGTGGGACCTATCTGGCGATGGAGGGGCCCCAGTTCTCGACGCTGGCTGAGTCCAACCTCTATCGGTCGTGGGGTTGCAGCGTGATTGGCATGACGGCCATGCCTGAGGCGAAGCTCGCGCGGGAGGCAGAATTGCCCTACGCGATCGTTGCCATGGTCACGGATTATGATTGCTGGCACCCTGGCCACGACCATGTGACGGTCGACCAGGTCGTCAAGATCCTCAATGGAAATGCCGAGAATGCGCGCAAGCTGCTGAAGGCACTTGCTCCCCTGGTGGGGCCGGTGCGTACGCCTTCGCCGCTTGGCATCGAAACCACGCTTGATACTGCGCTCATCACCGCCCCTGAAAAGCGGGATGCTTCGCTTGTTGCCAAACTCGACGCCATTGCCGGGCGCGTGCTGAAAGGGAATTGAACCATGGACTTCAAGTCAGTCATTCGCACGATCCCCGACTATCCCAAACCCGGGATCATGTTTCGCGACGTGACCACCCTGTTCGGGAACGCACGTGCGTTCCGCACCACGGTTGACCGCTTGGTGCAGCCCTATGCAGGAACACGTATCGACAAGGTTGTCGGCATCGAGGCGCGTGGGTTCATCCTTGCGGGGGCGGTGGCTCACCAGCTTTCCGTGGGTTTCGTTCCCGTGCGCAAGAAAGGCAAGCTGCCTTGGCGAACCATCAGCCAGAGCTATGCGCTTGAGTACGGCACCGACACGGTCGAGATCCACGAAGACGCTGTTGCTCCCGGGGAGAATGTGCTGCTGGTCGATGACCTGATTGCGACCGGTGGAACAGCTGAAGCTGCCATCCGCCTTGTCGAGAAGGTTGGCGCCCATGTGGTCGGGTGCAGCTTCATCATCGATTTGCCGGAACTCAAAGGTCGGGAACGGCTGGAAAAGCTTGGGAAGACGGTTCTCTCACTCGTCGAGTTTGAAGGGCACTGAGCCAGCATGAAGATACACGGGCGCGCCTATCGCACCATCTGGCTTGCCCCTGACGGGTGGTCGGTGGTCGTGATCGACCAGACGCAGCTGCCGTTTGCCTTTGCCACGCGGCCGCTGGCTTCGCTGGAGGACGCGGCCCTTGCCATCAAGAGCATGGTGGTGCGCGGGGCTCCACTCATCGGAGCGACGGCGGCCTATGGGCTTTGCATGGCGTTGCGCAAGGACGCGTCGGATACGGCGCTTGCGCATGCCTATGACCTTCTTCTGGCCACCCGGCCTACTGCCATCAACCTGAAATGGGCCCTGGACCAGATGGTTGATGCCGTGAGACCGCTGGCGCCCCGGCAGCGCGCCGACGCTGCCTATGCGCGCGCAGCCAGGCTTTGCGACGACGATGTGGCGACGAATGAAGCCATTGGCCGGCACGGGCTGTCGCTGATCCGCGAGATCGCGCAACGCAAGGCTGGAAAAACCATCAATATCCTGACCCATTGCAATGCCGGGTGGCTGGCCTGCGTTGATTGGGGCACGGCCTTGGCTCCGATCTACATGGCGCATGACGCCGGCCTTCCGGTTCATGTCTGGGTCGATGAAACGCGGCCGCGCAATCAGGGTGGATCGCTGACGGCCTACGAGCTTGGTGCGCATGGCGTGAAGCACACGATCATCGTCGATAATGCCGGCGGGCATTACATGCAGCATGGCATGGTGGACATGTGCATTGTCGGCACGGACCGGACATCGTCCCGCGGAGACGTGGCCAACAAGATCGGTACCTATCTCACGGCGCTGGCGGCGCATGACAATGGCGTGCCGTTCTACGTGGCGCTTCCTTCGTCGACGATCGACTGGACGATCGAGGATGGCCTGCGGCAGATCGAGATCGAGGAACGTTCGGCGCGGGAGGTTACCCATGTGCTGGCCCAACTCGCGGATGGTTCCTCGCAGATGGTGGCGTTGACGTCACCGGGCAGTCCTGCGGCCAATCCGGCTTTCGACGTGACACCGGCAAGGCTGGTCAGCGGGTTGGTGACCGAGCGTGGTGTCTGCAAGGCCACGCGCGATGGGCTTCTGGCGCTCTTCCCGGAACGCGCCGGATGACGCGGGCACGCGCGCGCGGGTTGCCTGTGGTTGCACCAGGGGGGCCTGCGTTGATTGCCGACATGCTGGATGTCGGTCGTGCCATGGCCGATACGAACCTCTCTCCTGGCCGCAGTGGCAATTTCTCGGTTCGTGCGGGGCAGGTCATGCTCATCACGCCGACCGGCAAATCCTATGGAGCCATGACGGCGCGTGATGTCGTTGCTGTGGATGAGGCGGGCGTTGTTGCCGCGGGGCAGTGCGTGCCCTCGAGCGAGTGGCGCATGCACCTTGCCATCTATCAGGCGAGACCTGACTGCCGGGCCATCGTGCACACGCACTCGCTGAACGCGACGGCGCTGGCGTGCCTGCATCGGGCCATTCCTGCATTCCACTACATGGTCGCGGCATTCGGTGGGCGCAGCGTGGAATGCGCCCCTTACGCGACCTATGGTTCAAAGCGGCTGGCCAGCCTCGCCGTTCGCGCGCTTGGGCCCCGGAATGCCTGCCTGCTTGCCAACCACGGAAGCCTTGCTCTTGGAAGTTCGTTGGGCGAAGCTTTCCAGCGGGCGCGGGATCTGGAAGCGCTGGCGGCGCAGTATGTGCTGGCGCTGCAGATGGGTCGGCCGCGGATCCTGTCGGCGAAGGACATGAAAATCGTGCTCGAGAAGTTCAAGACCTATGGGCTGCAGGAAGAGGAGGCGAGCGTCTGATGGGTACTGCGCTTGTCACCGGTGCCGCGCGGCGCCTGGGTCGTGACATTGCCCTGCGGCTTGCGTCGGAAGGGTGGGATATCGCTGCGCACTATCTGAGCAGCGAGGCTGATGCGCAGGCTTTGCGCGATGAGGTGATGCGGATGGGGCGTGCTTGCACCCTCGTGCGCGCAGACCTTGCTGATGAGGCGCAGGTCGCGACCATCGTGCCGCAAGCCGAAGCGGCGCTTGGCCCTGTTGCCGTGCTCGTCAATTGCGCGTCCGTGTTCGAGGATGACCGCGTCGATAGCGCGACCCGGGCCAGCTGGGACCGCCACCTCGATACGAATTTGCGGGCTCCCTTCGTCCTGTCGCAGGCCATGGCGGCACGCTTACCCTCGGGCCTTGAAGGGTGCATCGTGAACCTGATCGACCAGTCGATCCTGCGGCTTACGCCGCAGTTCATGTCATACACTGTCTCGAAGGCAGGCTTGTGGACCTTGACGCAGACCATGGCGCAGGCCCTGGCGCCGCGCATCCGCGTGAACGCCGTTGCCCCCGGCCCGTCGCTGAAAGCATCGCACCAGAGCCAGGCGAATTTCGACAGGCAGGTGCAGTCCACCTTGCTGCGACGGCCCTCGGGGCCATCGGAAATAGCTGGTGCCGTTTCCTATCTTGTGTCGGCGCAAGCGGTGACGGGGCAAATGATTGCCGTCGACAGTGGGCAGCACCTTTCATGGTCTGCCAGCGACCTTGTGGAGTGACATGCCCGTGGCCAACGACAGAGCACAGGTTCAACCACTGCGCATCGCAGATGCTCGACGTCGCATCCGGCATGTGTTTGTTCGGGACCTTGAACTCGATGCCAATATCGGCGTCTATCACCGGGAGAGGGGGCAGACCCAACCCGTCCGGATCAATGTCGACCTGACGGTCGAGGAGGGCGATGTCCTGCTCGAGGACCAGCTTGCCAATGTCGTGGATTATGGTGCCGTCGTCGATGGCATCAAGGAGATCCTTGCCGGCGGGCACCTGAACCTCGTCGAGACGCTGGCGGAACGCATTGCGGAATTCTGCCTTTCGGACGAGCGTGTGCGCGTCGCGCGCGTGCGGATCGAAAAGCTCAAGGTTGTCGCCGAAGCCAAGTCCGTCGGCGTTGAAATCGAGCGGGAATCCTCGCGCTAGGCATGTCTGGGCCCGAGGAGACGGATAATCCTGCCCTGCCCGATGGGCCTGGTCTCATGGCGCAAGGCGCCGAGGTCATTGCGGCCTATCTTCCGCGCTTGCCGAATGCGCCGGGTGTCTACCGCATGATCGGGGTCGACGGCGCCGTGCTCTATGTCGGCAAGGCGGCCAGCCTCAGGAAGAGGGTCCAGGCTTACACGAAGCCTTTCGACCAACCCGCCCGCATTGCCCGGATGATCGCCAACACGCACTCGATGGAGTTCGTTCAGACGGCGTCAGAGGTCGAGGCCTTGCTGCTCGAGGCCAACCTGATCAAGCGGCTCAAGCCGCGCTACAATATCCTGCTGCGCGATGACAAGTCGTTTCCCCATATCCTGATCACGGCTGACCATGAGGCACCGCAGATCGTCAAGCATCGCGGGGCGAAGTCGCGCAAGGGTGATTATTTCGGTCCTTTTGCCTCGGCAGGGGCCGTCAACAGGACGCTCAATACGCTGCAGCGCGCGTTTCTCCTGCGGAGCTGTTCGGATGCCGTCTTCTCGGCCCGTACGCGACCTTGCCTGCTCTACCAGATAAAGCGCTGTGCCGCGCCTTGCGTCGGCAAGATCTCGCCTGAAGACTATCTGCAACTGGTCTGCGAGGCCCGTGACTTCATGCGCGGCCGGGGACAGGATGTGAGAAACGGTCTTTCCGCCGAGATGGAAGCCGCAGCCTCGGCGCTTGATTTCGAGAAGGCGGCGCGTCTTCGGGATCGTATCCGGGCGCTCGCGCATGTTCAGCTTCAGCAGGGGATCAATCCCGAGACCATCGATGAGGCAGATCTCTTCGCGTTGCACCAGGAGGCGGGCCAGAGCTGCGTGCAGGTCGTCTTTTTCCGGTCGGGGCAGAACTGGGGCAATCACGTCTTCTTTCCGCGCCATGAGCGGGGTGTGGAAGCGGGCGAGTTGCTGGCGGGCTTTGTTACCCAATTCTACGATGAACGTGAGCCGCCGCCGCGCGTGATCCTCAGTCATGAGGTGGAGGAGGCAGACCTCCTGGCCCGTGCCCTGAGCCAAAAGGCGGATCGGCGCGTCGAGCTTCTCGTGCCGCAGCGAGGCGAGAAGCGCGATGTGATGGCTCAGGCCATGCTGAATGCGCGCGAGGCCCTGGCGCGCAAGATGGCGGATAGCGCGAACCAGCTGCAGCTCCTGGCCGGGGTCGGCGAAGCCTTCGGGCTCGACGCTCCTCCCCGGCGCATCGAGGTCTTTGACAACAGCCACATCCAGGGCGCGCATTGCGTCGGTGGCATGATCGTGGCTGGCCCCGAGGGCTTGCTCAAGAGCCAGTATCGCAAATTCAACATCAAGGGCGCGGACATCACTCCCGGCGATGACTATGGCATGATGCGCGAGGTGCTGACGCGGCGTTTCCGCAGGCTCGTCAAGGCGCAGGAGAGCGCGATGGCCGAGCCCGTGTCCTTTGACGCGGATGAGCCTGATGACGATCCGGCGGATGTGCCGGTGCCGGACCTGGTGCTGGTTGACGGCGGGGCCGGCCAGCTGGCGCAGGCGCTTGCGGTTGTGCAGGAGCTGGGCGTGCGAGGGGTCGCCATCGTGGCCATCGCCAAGGGGCCGGAGCGTGACGCGGGGCGCGAACATTTCTTCATGGACGGGAAGACGCCGTTCCAACTGGAACCCAAGAGCCCGGTGCTCTTCTATCTTCAGCGGCTGCGCGATGAGGCGCATCGTTTCGCGATCGGCGCGCACCGGGCCAAGCGTGCAAAGTCGCTGACGGGGTCGCCCCTCGACGAGATCGACGGGATCGGCCCGGCGCGAAAGCGTGCGCTTCTAAACCATTTCGGGTCCGGCAAGGCTGTCACCCGTGCCGGTTTGTCCGATCTGGAATCGGTCAAGGGGGTGTCGAGGGAGCTTGCCCGCAAGATTTACGAGCATTTCCACGACAAAGGCTCGTGACAGGCATCCAAGTGCGGGCTTTTGTACCAGCGTCGAGAATTCCCCTTTGCGGCAATCGGCACTATTCTGGCGCCATGGGTGATCATCTGCCAAATCTGCTGACGCTGGGCCGCATCGCGCTGGTCCCTGCTTTTGTTGCCTCATTCTGGATGTCCATGCCGGCAGGGCGTTGGGTGGCGTTCGTGGTGTTCGTTGTTGCCGCGCTGACTGACTATGCGGATGGCTGGCTTGCCCGAAGTCGCAATCTCGAGTCGCGTCTCGGGCAGATGCTCGACCCGATTGCCGACAAGCTGCTGGTTGCCGCTGCCCTGGTGATGCTTGTCTACAATGATGATATCCGCGGCCTCGTGATCATTCCCGCGCTCATCATCCTGGCACGCGAGATCCTTGTCTCAGGCATGCGCGAGTTCCTTGCAACGATTGCCGTCCAGGTGCCGGTATCGTCGGTGTCGAAGTTCAAGACCGCCGTGCAGCTCGTGGCACTGGCCATGTTGATCCTGGCTCCCGCCGTCGAGCATGTCTGGGGCTGGATCCATATCGCGGGCATTGCCTCGCTCTGGGGCGCGGCCGTGCTGACGATCTACACAGGGTTCAGCTATGTGCAAGCCAATCTCGCGCATGTGTCCCAGGAGGACGCGCGAGATCGCCAGCGTCGGCACGCAGAGGCCAGGCACTCGACGTGAGGGTTCTTTATTTCGCATGGGTGCGAGAGCGGGTCGGTGTCTCGGAGGAGACGGTGACGCCGCCGGCTGAAGTCGGCACAGTCGAGCAGCTCATGGTCTGGCTGGCTGCGCGCGGCGGGGGGTATGAACGTGCCTTCGCCGACAGGGCGCGTGTCAGGGCTGCCGTCAATCAGGTTCATGCCATGCGGTCGACGCCTGTTGGCTTGGCCGACGAGGTCGCGTTCTTCCCGCCGGTGACGGGCGGATGATCCGGATTGTCGTCCGTGCCGAGGATTTCGATGCCGGGGCCGAGCTGCGCCTCGTGGAAGGTTGCTCTCCAGGGGCGGGGGCGGTCGCCAGCTTCATCGGGATCGTCAGGCCCGAGAGTGCAGGCGAGGCGCTGCTGTCCATGACGCTCGAGCACTATCCGGGGATGACGGAACTGGCGCTGCAGCAGATCGCGGCGGCGGCCTGCGTGCGCTGGCGCCTTTCGGCGGTCACGATTTTCCACCGGGTGGGCGTTTTGCAGCCGGGGGCGCAGGTCGTGCTGGTCGCTGCTGCGTCGCTGCACAGGCAGGCGGCGTTCGATGCCGTCCAGTTTGTCATGGACTACCTGAAGGCAAAGGCGCCGTTCTGGAAGCTCGAGCGTCGCGCGTCAGGCGATCACTGGGTCGAGGCGCGCAGCAGCGATGACGAGGCTGCCGCGCGCTGGGACCTGGGCTGATCCTTTACCGGTTCAGGCAGGGATCTGGTATTTGCCGCGCACGTGATTGGCGTAGTCATCCATCAGGGTGCGCGTGATGGTGCCGACTTCGAACTTCCAGCGACCGATGCTCCCGACCGGGGTTACCTCGGCGGCGGAACCCGTCAGGAAGCACTCCGAGAAACCCTCGACATCGCTTGACTGAATGTAGGTCTCGACGACCTCGATCTGGCGGGCGCGTGCGAGCTTCATGACGGTCTGGCGCGTGATGCCATTCAGGAAGCAGTCTGCATGCGGCGTGAACAGGCGGTTGTCCTTCACGAAGAAGATGTTTGCGCCGGTTGCCTCGGCAACGAGGCCTCGCCAGTCATACATCAGGGCGTCGGCAAAGCCCTTCTGCTCGGCCTCGTGCTTGGACAGGGTGCAGATCATGTAAAGGCCTGCCGCCTTCGCCTTCCACGGTGTCGTGTCGGGGGCGGGGCGACGCCAGCGCGAGATGTCGAGGGCGATGCCCCTTTTCTTGATTTCGGGGTCGAACATCGATGGCCAGGGCCAGACGGCTATGGCGACGTGGATCTTCGATTTTTGCGCGCTGACGGCCATTTGTTCGCTGCCGCGCCATGCAACAGGACGCATGTACGCGTCATCGAGGCCTTGTGCCTTCACGACCTGGCGGCAGGCCTCGTTGATCTCTTCCTGCGTGAAGGGGATTTCGAAGCCCATCAAGCTGGCGGATTGGAACAGACGCTCGGTGTGCTGCTCGAGCTTGAAGACCTTCCCGCCATAGACCCGCTGCCCTTCGAAAATGCATGAACCATAGTGGAGGCCATGGGTCAGCACATGCACCTTGGCATCGCGCCAGGGGACCAGCTTGCCGTCGAGCCAAATGTGGCCATCCCGGTCATCAAAGGGGATCAAAGACATTTCTTCGCTCCTTGTTGGCTGCCGTTGGTTAAGGCGCCTTGCTGCTGTTTCCACGCAAGCCCAGCTTGCAGCGGGCTGGCCTTGCGCTCTATTCTCGCCCAAATCTGCCACAAGGACCCTGCATGCTTCCAGCAGGCAATCGATGAAGGCATCCGCTCCACTCCTGTACTTGCGCGAAGAGGAACTCACCGATGGTGTCGAGCTCTTCTTCTTTGCCAGCCGCGATGTCGGGCGTTCGCTCGACGGCGCGCTGTCGCGGCACGGCCTTGGGCGGGCCCATGCCCGCGCCATCCATTTTATTGCGCGCCACCCGGGCATGTCGGTGTCCGATCTGCTCGCCATCCTCGCGATCACGAAACAATCGCTCGGGCGGGTCATCAAGGACCTGCAGGCGCGGGATCTGCTGTCTCTGGTCAGCGGGCAGAAGGACCGGCGACAGCGGTTGCTGCACCTCACGCCTGCGGGCCTGGAGGTCGCGCTGGAACTGGCGACGATACAGCGCACCCTTTTTGCCCGGGCCTTCCGGTCGGCGGGCCCTGATGCCGTGGCCGGTTTTCGCCAGGTGCTGGGAGGCCTCATCAACGAAGAGGAGCGGGCGGGCGTGATGCGTCTGATTGCCAAGCGATGAGCCTGCCCGATGACAACCAGAAACCGGATGGCGAGCAGCCCCATCTCCTGGTGGTTGACGATGACACGCGCATCCGGACGCTATTGCAGCGTTTCCTCTCGGAGAATGGGTACCGGGTGACGGCGGCCAAGGATGCTGCGGAGGCCCGACAGCTTCTGGAAAGCTGGGACTTCGACTTCATCATTCTCGATGTCATGATGCCTGGCGAGGATGGGTTTGCCTTGACCCGTGCCATCAGGGCGCGTTCGACTGTTCCCATCCTGCTGCTGACGGCGCGTGGCGATTCCGTCGATCGCATCGAGGGGCTTGAGCGAGGCGCAGATGACTATCTGCCCAAGCCGTTCGAGCCCCGTGAACTCCTGCTGCGCGTGGCGACCATCCTCCGGCGGGCGACGCGACCGTCGGCGGCACAGAAAAACATCGTGCAGCTTGGGGTTTGCCGCTTCGATGCCGAACGCGGCGAGCTCACGCGGGAGGGCAAGCCCGTGAAGCTGACATCTGCGGAGCTGCAACTGATGCGGCTGTTGTCGGCGAATGCCGGCCAGACTTTCACGCGCTCTGAATTGTCGCAGCAAATGGGGGCGGTTCTCGAACGGACCGTGGACGTGCAGATCACCCGGCTCCGGCGAAAGATCGAGGTGGATCCACGGCTGCCGCTCTATCTGCAGACCGTGCGCGGCATCGGCTATGTGCTGGTGCCGGATCGGCAGGGCTAGGTCTCATGTCGCAAGGTCTTGTTCGGCGTTCGCTTCCCCGGGGTCTTTTCAGTCGATCCTTGCTGATCATCGTCATGCCTGTGATCCTCGTGCAGGCCGTTGTCACTTATCTGCTGTTCGACCGGCAATGGGATGCGGTTACCACGCGCATCTCGCGGGCTGTCGCGGCGCAGATCGTGCTGTTCGTGCAGAGCTACGAGACCAATGGTGCGCAGAGGTTCGAGATCGAAGCGGTAAAGCTGCGCGAGACGTCGTTTGGCCTTGTTCCCGTCGTGCGGTCGGGCGAGCGGATCCCCGACACCGAATCGCCGGCCTATGACGTACTCAAGCGCGTCTTTGCGCGCGAGTTGTCTGCCAGGATCAACCGGCCGGTGTGGATCGACTCGGAGAGCAACCCGGACCACGTCGATATCCGCATCCAGCTCGATGGTGCCGTGATGACCATCCTGGCCGAGAAGAAGCGCGTGATGTCGACGAACACGCATGTCTGGGTGCTCTGGATGATCGGAACCTCTGTCATCTTCCTCGGGATCGCGATCCTTTTCCTGCGCAACCAGATCCGCCCGATCGAGCGCCTGGCGGATGCGGCTGAGGCCTTTGGCAAGGGGCGTGATGTTCCGGATTTCAGGCCGGCCGGCGCGACAGAGGTTCGCCGGGCTGCCCTTGCGTTCCTCGACATGCGGGAGCGCATCTCCCGCTTTGTCCAGCAACGCACCGAGATGCTTGCCGGCGTGAGCCATGACCTGCGTACCCCGTTGACGCGCATGAAGCTCGAACTGGCCATGATGAAGGAGGATCCCTCCATCGTGGCGCTCAAGGGTGACCTTGAGGAAATGGAGCACATGCTGGAGGAGTACCTGGCATTTGCGCGGGGGCAGGCTGGGGAGGGGGCTTGCGAAACCGACGTGGCGCAATTGCTGCGGGACGTGGCGGCGAATGCCCAGCGCAAGGCCGACGGCAAGCAACCAGGCAAGCATGTCGGCATTGAGGTGCCGCCAACGCTTGTGAGTTCGGTGCGTCCGAACGCGCTGCGCCGCTGCGTGGTCAACCTGGTCGAGAATGCCGTTCGTCACGGAACCCATGTCCGCGTCTCGGCGGTCGAGGAAGCGCACGCCATTGCGATCGTTGTTGATGATGACGGTCCGGGTATCCCCCCTGAGCGGCGCGAAGAGGCGTTCCGGCCCTTCCACAGGCTCGACAGTGGTCGATCCCTTGTGACGGGTGGTGCGGGGCTTGGGCTTGCCATCGCGCGTGATATCGCGCGCGGGCATGGCGGTGAAATCAGCCTGGAGGATAGTCCTCTGGGCGGCTTGCGGGCTGTCGTGCGGCTTCCGACCTAAGGCGACGCGGGTTCGTCCGGATCGCCGCTTGACGCGTCGTTGCGAAGGCCCTGCAGTGTTTCATTCCATTCCTCGATCATGCGCAGCCGGCGATCGAGATGCGCCATCGTGCGCGCCAGGTCGCGTTCATCGGCGAGCCACACCGGCAATGTGTCAGCCATGAGAAGGCCGATGCCTCGGGTGATGGCAAATCCCCGCCACCCCGTATCAGGCAGGAGCGCTACTTCTGCAATCCAGTGTGCGCTGCGTGCGGCCATCGGGACGAGGTCGATGAGGAGGCCGGGGTCATCCTTGCCCGCGTCGCGGATGGCTTGCAGGACGGGCTTGAGTGTCTCGAGTTGCTCGAACCAGAGAAGGATCGCATCAAAGGCGCGGTCGCGCGCGGGCATTTCAGGATCGATCACGTGATCCTGTCGCAGGAATGCAAGGTCGACCTCCTTGCCCATGAGTGTCAGCAAGGCCGTCTTGCTCGGGCAGATTTCATAAAGTGTCGCCAGCGGGATCGACGCCTTTCGGGCGGTGCGGGTCAGGCTGAAGGCGGGCCAGCCATGCGCCACGATATCTGCGGCGGCGGCGGCGACCAGCTTCTGCTCGGGCGTTTTCCTCGTTGTCATCAGGTCCTTCGTTCCTGTCCCATGCTTGCGGGCACGGGCATCACTTCGATCCGCGCGCGCGTGCCAGCTCACTGGCGCGTCGCGTTGCTGCGGAGACGGCCTCTACAAGCAGGGTCTCGTTTCGCTTGCCTTCCATCAGCACCTTGAGTGCGGCTTCCGTGGTTCCGCCCGGGCTTGTCACGGATCTGCGCAGTGCTTCGGGGGATTGCGGGCTTGCGGCGAGCAGGGCGCCGGCGCCCTCGATGGTGCGGCGCGCCAGCGTGTCGGCAATGTCGGGGGGCAGGCCCTGGCTGCGTGCAGCAGCGGCGAGGCATTCGACGAGGTGAAAGACGTAAGCCGGTCCCGAACCCGATACCGCCGTGACGGCGTCGATCTGCTGTTCCGTTTCCAGCCAGACGAAGTCGCCGACCGAACGCATCAGCGCTTCGGCCGCGGCGCGGCTTTGCTGGCTTGTGCCCGGTCTTGCAAATCCTGCGGTGACGCCCTTGCCGATGGCTGCCGGCAGGTTCGGCATGCAGCGGATCAGCGCATTGGGTTGTCCCAGCCACGCATCCATGCTTTCGATCGTGGTGCCGGCCGCGATCGAGATGAAGACGGCTGATTTCGAAAATTGCTTGTAGAGCGGTGCTACCGCTTCCATCACCTGGGGCTTGACTGCCAGCAGGACCACGGCAGGAGTATTTGTTGCCAGTGTTGACGGGTCCGAGAGTAGCCTGACCCCGGCATCGGCCATGTCTCCGGCGATGTCGGTGCTGGGCTGGGGATCGACGAGGATCAGTTCATCGTGACTGATCGTGCGAAGCAACGCGCGCGCAATGGCGCCGCCCATGTTGCCCGCTCCGACGATGACGACCGGACCGGGGATGAGCCGGTCCGTGGTCATTCCTGTGTTGCCGTTCAGGCTGTTCCCTGACACTGAAATACTGCCGATGCTGCTGCTTCTGCAGCAGATTTGCCAGCCCAGATCACAAATTGGAAGGCCGAATGATAGCGTTCGCAGGCTTCCAGCGCGGCATCGATCATGCCTTCGCACTGTTCGGGCGTGCCCATGGCGTTACGCAGCAGCAGTCCGTGGCGGTAGGTTACCTGGCCGCTATCGGGCCACATCTCGAAATGCCCCAGCCACAGCTGCTCGTTGATGATGTTGATCAGTGCCGCGACCTCGGCCCGCTTGTTGCGCGGGGCCTTTACTTCAAGCTGCACTGAAACCTGCAGTGTTTCCACATTCGCGCGCCAATTGAAGGAGAGGTGATGATCCGCGTTCTGGCCCGGAAACGAAAGGTGCATCTCATCTTCGCCCTGACGGTCATGGAGCCAGTCGTTCTGGGCTGCCAGCTGCTCGACGAGGTCGAGGGGATTGTCTCCTGACGAGGGGGCAACCAACTGCAATGTGTTCATCTGACGATCTGCCTTTTCTGCCCCCCAGAGTCAGCCCGCCGCCGGGGTGGGCCGGCGGCGGCAGTACTTGAGAGCAATGTAGAAAGGTACGCAGGCAAGTGCTCCGAGACCGGAATTGTGCAGGAACCACATCTAGTGGCCCGGCTGCGAAGCACCTCCCATGCATATGAGCGTGCACCAAAGGTTGAATCGCGTGCAAGAGTCCTCCCCCCGAATGACGCATTCTTCATGTGGACTGTGTCACCGCTTGCGTTTCTCCTTGGGGATGTCCTGCGGACAGCCTGATATCCACCGCTGTGAATCATTTTTTCACATGCGGGGCCCTGTCCTTTGCTGCAGCCCCCCTGGCAGGGGCGCATTGCAAAGGCAATTCGCGGGCGGATGGGGTATGTATATCCCGAAATGATCCGTACACGCGGGTTGCACCCTGTCACCGGATCGATTGGTCCCCTTCTGCAAGAGCCTGATAACATGCTGCCCTTTCCGGATATCGATCCCGTCCTCATCCAGATCGGACCCTTTGCCATTCGCTGGTACGCGCTGGCCTATATCGTCGGTCTGCTGGGTGCCTGGTGGTACATGGTGCGGCTTCTTCGGATGAACCGGCTGTGGAGTGGGGCGCCTTTCAACGGCGCGCCGCAAGCAACCGCCGATCATATTGGCGACCTGTTTGTCTGGGCTGCCGTGGGTGTCATCATCGGTGGGCGCGTCGGCTATGTGCTGTTCTATGGTCTTGTCTACGAGACCGAGCGGTTCATCGGCGAGCCGTGGCGCATTCTTGCCGCCTGGGAGGGGGGCATGTCGTTCCATGGCGGCGCGCTGGGTGTCGTCGCAGCCGTGATCCTGTTCGCGCGACGCAACAAGCTCGACATGGTGGCGCTTGGAGACCTCGTTGCCGTGGCGGCGCCAATCGGGCTCTTCTTTGGCAGGATCGCCAACTTCATCAATGGCGAGCTTTACGGCAAGATCACCGACGTTCCGTGGGCGTTCCAGTTTCCGGCTGCAGCCATTCGCGCGCCAGATGGTACCGTGCTCAGCAACCCGGCCCGCCATCCATCGCAGCTGTACGAGGCGGCCCTCGAGGGCCTTGTGCTGTTTCTGATCCTGCACCTGATGGTGTCGCGTTTCGGCGCCCTGCGGCGGCCGGGGCTCGTGATTGCCGTCTTCTGGGCCGGTTATGCCCTGTTCAGGATCCTGGTGGAGGTGTTGTTCCGTGATTCCGGTCAATTGGTTTTCGGCGGCCTTCTGACGATGGGGACGCTTTTGTCCCTGTTCATGCTTGGCGTCAGCGCCTTCTTTGCCTGGTATGCGCTTTATCGGCGAGGGCCTGCGCTGCTGACGCCATGAACGAAGTCGAACGCTTCATAAAGGCCCAGATCCGTGAAAACGGCCCGATCAGTGTCGAGCAGTTCTTCCTGATTGCCGCGAGCGGTCATCCACAATCCTATTATGCCCGCCGGGATCCGTTCGGACCTGATGGTGACTTCGTCACTGCGCCGGAGATTTCGCAGGTCTTCGGCGAGTGCGTGGGTTTGTGGTGCGTCGATACCTGGATGCGCATGGGCGCGCCATCGGTGTTTCGCCTGGTTGAATTGGGTCCTGGCAATGGGACGCTGATGTCCGACATTCTGCGCGCGGCCCGCGTCCGGCCCGGCTTCCTGAGCGGGGTGAGGGTTGAGCTGGTCGAGACCAGTCCCCGGTTGCGCGAGGTCCAGCGCGAGCGGCTTGCAGGCCTTGTCGATGTCGCGTGGCATTCATCGGTCGATATGCTCGAGGCCGGTCTGCCCATGATCATCGTCTGCAACGAGTTCTTCGACGCCTTGCCCGCGCGGCAGTTCGTGAAGCTGACGGGTCGGTGGCGCGAGAGGGTGGTGGGGCTGGATGCGCAGGAGCGCCTTGTCTTTGCGCTGAACGAGGATGCTGATTTTTCGCACTTGATCCCTGCTGAGGTTTCCGTTGGGCCTGATGGCAGCGTGCACGAGATTTCGGCCGCGTGCCTGCGCGTTGCGCAAACCCTGGGGCGGATCCTGCGCGCCAGTGGGGGCGCGCTGCTGGCGATCGACTATGGCTACGAGGGGCCGGCCACGGGCGATACGCTCCAGGCCCTGCGGGGGCATGCGCCGTGTCCGGTCTTGAGCGCCCCGGGAAGCGCCGACATCACGTTCCATGTGGATTTCAGGCTGCTCGCTGCTGCTTTCGCGGCCGAGGGGCTTGAGGTCTGGTCGCGGCGGCCACAGGGTGAATTCCTCCTCGAGCTGGGAGCAGGCGAGCGTACAGCGATACTGTCGCGCGCCGCGACGCCTGCGCAGGCGAGGGCGCTTGAAAATGCGCTGGTGCGGTTGACGTCGCCCGATGCAATGGGCACCCTGTTCAAGGTCCTTTGCGCGTCGTTCCCCTCTTCGCTTCAGCCTGCAGGTTTCAGACGGTGAGTTCCATGCTCGTTTCATCCCGGCTTGCCTCGTGTGATGGCGTGGCGCATGGCTTCTGGGGGCGTGCGGGCGGGGTTTCGGAAGGTGTTTTCGCGTCGCTGAATTGCGGGTACGGGTCGGATGACGATCCGGTGCGTGTGCGCATGAACCGTGCGGTGGTGGCGTCCGGGGTTGGTACAGACGTGGACAGGCTTGTGACGGCCTATCAGATCCACAGCGCCGATGTCGTCGATGTCACGGCGCCTTGGGCGCGCGAGGCTGCGCCGCGCGGCGATGCGATGGTCACCACCGTGCCGGGGATCGCACTTGGTGTGCTGGCTGCGGATTGCGCTCCGGTCCTGCTTGCCGACGGCGAAGCCGGGGTCATCGGCAGTGCTCATGCCGGCTGGCAGGGGGCCTTCAAGGGCGTGATTTCTGCCGTGGTTGCCCGCATGACAGACAGGGGCGCGCGCAGGGACCGCATCGTGGCCGCGGTTGGTCCCTGCATCAGCCAGCGCAATTATGAGGTTGGTCCGGAGTTCCGGACACGATTTACCGACCTCGATCCCGGGCTTTCGAGGTTCTTTGCGGCGTCGCCTCGCGAGGGTCATTTCATGTTCGACCTGGCGGGTTTCGTTGATCTGCGCCTTCACGAGGCGGGCATCGGGCAGCGCGAGATTCTGGGCGTCTGTACGTATGGTGGGCATGACACACATTTCTCGTTCAGGCGTGCGACCCATCGCGGCGAGGCGCAGTATGGCCGAAATCTTTCAGCGATCATGTTGATGCCATGACACATGGATTGCGCGTGCTGGCGTCAGCCCTTGTTCTTGCTGCTGGCGGCTGTGCCTCGATAACGGAGCCTCTGGGTATGGAGGATCCCTTTGCCATTCCGCGCGCGTTCGAGGGGATGCCGCGGAACGAAGCGATCCTTGCGCCATCCTTGAGTGTTGCCAGCGTTGTCGTTGATATTCCCAGGGGGCTCGAGAACAGTTTCGGCGACGAGATCAAGGACAAGGTGGTGAGGGCGTTGTCGGCGCGCGACATTGCAACCCAATCCGAAAGCCGCGGGGTGTCATGGACCTTGCGGGCGCGTTATGCGGGTACATTCATGGCCGACAAGCGCAGTCCGCGCGTGGGTGTCATCGTCTGGCGACTGCTGGACAAGGAGATGGTGCTACGGGATCAGTTCACGACCACCTTCACCGGAGACACGGCCGACACCGTCGTGCCGCGGCTTGCAGATCAGGCGTCTGTTGTCGGGGACAAGGTGGTGGCTGCGTTCAGCCTGCCGCCTGATGCGGCGGGAGCGGGCCTGGCGGGCGTCGCCGACAAGGTTCGGGTCCGGATTGGTCGCATTGCGGGTGCTCCGGGGGATGGAAATCGCGCGCTTGCGCTTGCGCTGGAAGGCGCCTTGCGCGAGAGGGGGGCCAAAATCGAGCGGGGTCAAGGTTCCGGGCTCTGGCGCGTGGATTGCGTGGTGACGGTTGCGCGGCTCAGCGCGACCGAGGATCGCGTGAAGCTTGTCTGGAAGCTCGTTGCAGCCGATGGCAAGGAAGCGGGAACGCTGGTTCAGGAAAACCCGGTCGAGCGCGGTCGGCTGGGCAGGAAGTGGGGCCCGATCGCGGCGTTCGCTGCCGAGGCTGCGGCTGATGGCATGTGGCAGGTTCTTCAACAGATTCGGCCAGTTGGGGGCAGTTAAGTCGCGTTGCATCGTTGGTGGCCGATTGCTACAAGCGCCGTCGTCTTCAAGGGTATCGCCGCATGAAGCTTCTATCGGGCAACAGCAATCATCCTCTTGCCACCCAGATCGGCGAGTATCTCAATGTTCCGCTGACCAAGGCCATTGTCCGGCGTTTTGCCGACATGGAGGTGTTTGTCGAGATCCAGGAAAACGTTCGCGGCGAGGATGTGTTCGTCATCCAGTCGACCTCGTTTCCGACCAATGATCACCTGATGGAGCTGCTGATCTGCATCGACGCCTTGCGTCGTGCTTCGGCCAAGCGCGTGACCGCCGTGATCCCGTATTTCGGCTATGCGAGACAGGACCGCAAGCCCGGCCCGCGGACGCCGATTTCCGCCAAGCTGGTTGCCAATATCATCACGCAGGCTGGTGCGGGGCGTGTCCTGACGCTGGACCTTCATGCCGGGCAGATCCAGGGCTTCTTCGACATTCCCACGGACAACCTGTTCGCAGCGCCGATCTTCGAGAACGACATCAAGTCGAATTTCGCCGGAGAACCGCTCATGGTCGTATCGCCTGACGTCGGCGGCGTCGTGCGCGCACGATCGCTTGCGCGGCGCATCAATGCGGATCTTGCCATCGTCGACAAGAGGCGCGAGCGCGCCGGCGAGTCCGAGGTGATGAACATCATCGGCGACGTGTCCGGCCGGGTATGCATCCTGATCGATGACATCGTGGACAGCGCCGGGACGCTGTGCAATGCGGCCGAAGCCCTGATGCAGAAGGGTGCCAAGGCGACCTACGCCTATGCGACGCATGGCGTCCTGTCGGGTGGGGCGGTGGCGCGGGTCCGCAATTCGGCCCTGAAGGGGTTGGTGATCACAGACTCGATCGCGCCCTCCGAGGCCGTGCGCGGGTGCGCCAATATCCGCATCCTCCCAACGGCGGCCCTGCTTGGCGAGGCAATCAAGCGGATTGCCGAGGAGCGCTCGGTTTCCAGCCTTTTTGACTAGGCGATTAATCACTGTTTTTTCTGTGAAATTTGATCGACTTGCGCTGCGCGGGTCGCATTGAGTTTTTTTGGCGGTTCGGCTACACCCCGCGCCTCTTTCCGATTGGCGGACAGAACAAGATAAGGGGGCTGTGGCCTCCTGAAAGGGTTCGAACATGAACAAGCAAGTTGACAGCTCCCTGACGGTCATCCCGGCCAAGAACCGCGAAGGTACCGGAACCGGCGCCGCGCGCGCCGTGCGTCGCACGGGCGATGTGCCTGCCGTGATCTATGGCGAGGTAGGCAAGTCGCGCCATATCCGCCTGTCGTTCCGCGACATGGAGAAGCCCTACAACACCGGCCGTTTCACCTCCACGCTGTTCATCCTCGATCTCGAGGGCGAGAAGGTGCGCGTCATTCCGCGCGACGTTCAGGTTGATCCGGTCACCGATCGTCCGATCCATGCCGATTTCCAGGCCCTGATCCCGGGCTCGCGCATCCGCCTCTTCATTCCGGTCCATTTCAACAATCACGCGGAATCGCCGGGCCTGAAGCGTGGTGGCGTGCTGAACATCGTCCGCCACGAAATCGAGTTCGTCTGTCCGTCGGAGAATATCCCGCAGTTCATTGAAATCGATCTCGCGGGCATGGACATCGGTGACAGCTTGCACATCTCGGCCGTCAAGCTGCCCGAGGGCCTGGTTCCTGTCATTCGCTCGCGCGACTTCACCGTGGCCACCGTTGCTGCGCCGTCTGCCTTCCTTGACGCCGAAGCCAAGCCCGCTGCTGCCGATGCGGCGGCGACGCCGGCTGCTGCAGCGCCTGCTGCTGGTGGCAAGGCGGCGGCTCCGGCTGCCGGGGCAAAGGCAGCTCCGGCGAAGGCTGCTCCTGCCAAGAAGTAAGGCGGGTCCGCAGCTTGCGGCTATTCGTGCGGCTGCCAACATCGCTTGGCAGCCGTTTTTCTTTCAGGCGTCGAGGTTCGGTCTGGCATGCTGCTGATCGTCGGTCTCGGAAATCCCGGGGACACCTACCAGAACAATCGCCACAACATTGGCTTCATGGCTGCGGACGCGATTGCCGACGCGCACGGGTTCGGCCCCGTGAAGTCAAAGTTCAAGGGGCATGTTCGCGAGGGAAGCCTGGCGGGGAGGCGGGGTGTCTCGAAGGCATTGCTGCTCAAGCCCATGACCTACATGAACGAGAGCGGCACTTCGGTGCAGGAGGCCATGGCCTTCCACAAGATCGGGCTGGATGATGTGTTTGTCATCTACGACGAGCTGGATCTGGCGCCTGGCAAGGTGCGCGTGAAGCGCGATGGCGGGAACGCGGGGCACAATGGATTGCGGTCGATTTCGGCCCATGCCGGAAATGCGTATTGGCGGATCCGGCTTGGCATCGGGCATCCCGGCGACAAGGCGCGCGTGCAAGGGCATGTGCTTGGAAATTTCTCGAAGGACGAGCGGGTCTGGCTTGTGCCGCTGCTGGCCGCGGTTGCCGATGCAGCGCCGTTGCTGGCAGACCGCGATGATACCGGTTTCATGAACAGGATTGCCTTGCTGATGACGCCGCCGGATGACAAGGCCGCGTCGGGCAGCAAGGCCACCACAAAGAAGGAAAGCTGAGCATGGGTTTCAAATGCGGGATCGTCGGGTTGCCGAATGTCGGCAAGTCGACGCTGTTCAATGCTCTCACCCAGACGGCTGCCGCGCAGGCTGCCAATTATCCCTTCTGCACGATCGAGCCCAATGTGGGTGAGGTCGCGGTTCCGGATCCGCGGCTGGACGCCCTTGCCGGCATTGCCAAGTCCGCGCAGATCATTCCGACGCGGCTGACGTTCGTGGATATCGCCGGACTTGTCCGCGGGGCCTCGCAGGGCGAAGGTCTTGGCAACCAGTTCCTGTCCCACATCAGGGAGGTGGATGCGGTTGCCTATGTGTTGCGTTGCTTTGACGACGGCGACGTCACGCATGTGGAGAACCGCATCGATCCGATCGCAGATGCTGAAACCGTGGAAACGGAGCTGATGCTGTCCGACCTCGACAGC